>JBEKTN010000050.1:0-28125 GCA_049516015.1 Isosphaeraceae bacterium
GAAATCAACCCGTCGAGGCCCTGGATCGTCTGCCCCTGGATCTGGCGATCGAGCAGGTCGGCGAGCTGCCGGTTCTGGCGATCGATGAGCGCGTTGAGCGAGATCTCCACATGCCGGCGGATGGTCTCGATCTGGTGCTCACGCTCGCCCGCCATCTCGGCCAGAAAGGGCTGCAACCCCCGCCCCAGCAAGATTCGCTCAACCTCGCTCCGTTCGGGACAGTGGCCGGTTACGGGCGCGGGTGTCCCTGCGGGTGCGGGGACCATGCCGTCCAGGAAGATCGTCGGCTGTCGAGTGTTCATTGCCCCGCCCGCGCCGATCTCGATCACAAACAACCGCCGATGGAGGGTGTTGCCGTGGCCATCCTTCACCGAGGCGGCGAAGGCGTCGAGCTGGGCCGGCTGGTTGCGCTGAAGGTCGAAGAAAACCGCCCCCCGCCGCAAGTGGTCGGCCACGCGCTCCAGAACGTCTTCCCGAACCACCTCAAAGAGCGGGTGCCCGGGCGTCACCCATTCCGGTGCCGGGTCCGTGGGAAGGAGCGTCTTGTCGAAAACGATCTTGGCATATTCCCGCCCGAGGTGTCCGAATCGAGGCTCCAGCTTCAAGCCAAGAGAGATCAGGCTGCGTGGAACCTTGCCGATCCGGTAAACGTGAATGCCCTTGGCGAGGGACCTGGGCTGAATTCCCGCCACGGGTGCGGCCTGGACGAAGAAGTCCTCGACCACTTCCGGCACGAGTCTCCGTTCGCGAGCCTCAACGGACTTTCCCACAATCGACGAAAGGTTCAGCTCCCTCTTGGCCAGTCCCTCCAGTGTGGACTCGGTGATCGCCCGGAACCGCTGGGGATTGACGTCGCGAACGATCCGGGCCTCGATGTCCGGGACGTTGGTCTTGCGGATGTAGAGGTCGCGGAAGAGCTTTCCCAGCAGGTTGCCCGGGAAGATCTCGCCAACCACATCGAAGACCTGGTCGGTTCCCAGCTCATTGCGGATCTCGCGGAGCCGCTCCAGCAGCTTGGCCAGGACGCGCCCCTCGTTGGTGTTCACCGCGACGAAGTTGAGGATGAGGCAGTCGTACTCCTGGCCGTAGCGATGAATGCGTCCCATACGCTGTTCCAGCCGCACGGGGCTCCAGGGGATATCGAAGTTGATCATGAACCAGCAGAACTGGAGGTTGATCCCTTCGCCGGCGGCCTCGGTCGCGGCCAGCACCTGGGCCTGCTCCTTGAAATCACGCTCGGCATGGATCCGCGTGCCGGGCGTGTCCCTGTCACCGATCTTCATGCCGCCGTGTATCTGCGTGACCGAGAGCCCCCACTCGCGAAGCTTGCCCAGAGGACGGTTGTCCTTGCCGTCGCCCACCAGGTAGTCGAGCGTGTCCTTGTGCTCGGTGAAGATCAGCAGCTTCATGCGCCGATCGTCGAAGATTCCGTGCTCGGTCAGGACGCTGCGCAGCTTGGAGATCTTGGTGCCGTCTCTTGTCTCGAGATGCTTGGCCTGGGCAATCAGGGCGGTCAGCCGGGCGATTTCCTCGCGGAGCACAACCGGGTCAACGGAGACGACCTCTTCCTCCAGCCGTTCGAGCAGCTCGTTCTGCTCGTCCTCCGGCAGCTCGTCGAAGTCGTCGGGTATTCGGCCTTCAATACGCTTGCGGCGATAAGCTTCGGGATCCTTCAGGATCTCCTCGCGGCGCTCCTTCATCCGTTCCAGGGACCGGCGCACCGCGTAGACGCTGGAGGCCATCCGGCGCTGAAGCATCGCCATGATGAAGCCAACGGCCCGGCCGGCTGCCGAGTCGTCGGCCGAAGCCCGGATTGACTGTTCCTCGACAAACGTCGTCAGGGCGTCGTAGAAGTCGAACTCCTCCTCGTTCAGCTCGAAGGTGGAGGTTTTGACCTCCCGTTTGGTGAAGAGCTTCTTGACCTCTCCGGTTTCCGGGTCTGGGAAACTCACCAGCGCTTCCTTGGTGCGCCGGAGGTAAAACGGCGCGCTCCCCCGTCGCATGGCATCTTCGAGGCTTCGGATGTTGCCGTAAACGTCGCGGTCCAGGAGCGCCAGGAACAGACAGAAGTTCTCGGGGTCGCCCTTGTGAGGGGTTGCAGTCATCAGGAGGTAGTGGTCGGTCATGTCCGAGAGCGATTCACCCAGCCGATAGGCCAGCGTTTTCTTGTCGTCGGCGTAGGCACTCATCTTGTGGGCCTCGTCCACGATCACGAGGTCCCAGTGCGACCGAAGCAAGCTCTCCTTGGCATCTTCGATGCGGGAGACCCATGAGATCGAGGTGACGACCTGGTCTCGGTCTTGCCAGGGGTTCTGGCCGTAGGTGTTGCGAAGGGTTTCCCCGCGAATGACCTCGAAGTTCTCGCGGAACTTGTCCTTCAGCTCACGTTGCCACTGGAAAGTCAGGTTCGCCGGAGCGACCACGAGAGTGCGCCGGACGAGGCCCCGGGCCTTCAGCTCCTTGAGCAGCAAGCCAGCCATGATGGTCTTGCCGGCGCCCGGGTCGTCGGCCAGGAGAAAGCGGATTCGCGGCAGCTTCAAGAAGTAGTCATAGACCGCCTCGAGCTGGTGGGGGAGCGGATCGACGCGAGCAATCGAGAGCGAGAAGAACGGGTCGTACTCATAGGCCAGCCCGAGACGATAGGCCTCGATGCCCAGACGGAACAGTGCCGGGTCCCCATCGAAGCTTTCGTGTACTGGCGAGCAGCGGAGCTGGGAGAGCTGAGCGGGTGTGAGAACCGGATCGCGCACCAGGCCGGTCTTGCACCCCTTGCCGATCAACTTGATGGAGTCGCCGAGTGCGACAACCGCCAGAACCTCGACCGGCTCCGGCAGTAGAGGCCCACTGATCACCGAACCGACGTGGATCTCATCGATTGTCATGGCCGATTGACCTTGGGCCGTCTCCGCCCTCGCAAGCAACGCCGCCAGCGAAACGAAACATTGCCCATTGATGACATCAAGCAATCTTAACAAGGTGCATCGCCAAAGTCACGGGACAAGTGGATTTGGATCTCGATTCATCGCGACTGGAGCATCTGCCATGGGGCGAAAGAAGCCTCCCATGTTTCCGTGGTGCCAGAAAGTAGGTGGCACCTTTGGCGCACTATCCGGACGGACAGAACTAATCAACAGTCGAGCAAAGTATTCGGGGCAAGTGAGCGATCGAGCGCCCGATGGCGAAGCGGCCACTCACGTTTCCCTGGAGCCCGGAAGTGGGAGGGCGCTTCCGCGCGTTGGCGTCGAGCGCCTCCGGCCACGAGCGAATGGTCAACGGTGGGGCGGTGGCGAGCGGGGAGAAACGGATGGATTTGTCCGAAGAAATTGCCTGGCTCGGTAACATACCGAATCTCGGTGACATACTGACAGAGAGGGACCGCTCGTCGAGATCGCGTCCCGTTCGGTCTTTCCCAATTCGGATGTCGGTGGATGGCAGTAGCCAGCGGGGAAGAGTCCGCGCACGACCTGACCCCGCTGGTGAGGCATGAGGCGAAGGAACAGTGGCCAGTGGCCAGTGGTCAGTGGCCAGTGAATGCAAAGCGGGGAGATCGCGGAGCAAGAGAAAAGTGACAGAACAAAGCCAATTTCCTCGTCGTGTCAGTGGTGTTAATCATTGGCACGTTGTGACTTAGGACTAACCATGGCGAAAGCGAGCCGGAAAAACGAAGCCAATTTCCGGCCGGCGGCGGGGGGCGGGGGAGAGAGATGAGTGGTCAGCGAAGGTGGTGGCGAGTGGCGTGCCGGCGGCGCGTCACCTGGAGACCGGCGGTCGGACGAACGGCGGGGTCAGAGCACCATCGGAGAACAAGTGAATGCGAAGAGGTGAAACCGGCCGTAATGGAAAAGTGACAGAACGAAGCCAATTTGCTCGTGCTCTCAGTTATGTTAATCGTTGGCGCGTTGTGACTTAGGACCAACCAGGGCGAAATCGAGCCGGAAAAACGAAGCCAATTCCGCCCGCGGTGAGTGGCCGGTGGCGGGTGACGAGTGGCGAGAGAATAGAGGCGAGTGGCGGGTGGCGAGTGGCGAGTGGCGAGTGAAGACGGAGTGGCTGTCAATCCAAAATCCGCGATCCGAAATCCAAAATCGAGTGACGGGTCAATGGACATTGTGAGCCAACCTCGTTCGCCACTGTTGACGGAGCAGCGGAAGGCTCACTTATGTCTCAGCGCCGATATGTAGGCGAAATCGGGGCACAATGCTAAAAAAAGGGGTGCGAAGGCGACTTTTGAGCGAACTGGCTACATAAGTGGCTATAGCGCAACTCATTTGATTTCATGACCTTGCGTCTAAAGTGCCCTACTGCAGGTCAAGGGATAATTTGCCGAAAGTCTTTTTGAGCTAATACCTTGTGTCGAAACTAGGTTTTTCGAAATTTCGAAAAACCCGGGAAAATGTAGCCTTTTGTAGCATTTTGTGCCAGTGGACCCGAGGGAAAGAGATGGAAAAGATTGAGAACTGTCAGAACGAGGCCGACCGATCGGGCGTTTGTTGTTGGTACATAACTGCTTATGACAAAAACATGGAAGGCCAGCGGGGGCATTGAACGGTGACGAATTTCAGAAACCTCTACTAATCTCTACCGGACGCTCGTCCACTACCGTTGAAAGTGGATCCTCTACAAGCTGACGTTGGTGCCACAAAGCGGGTGGCCCAATCCAGTCTTTCCGCTCCGCAGTTTGCCGGACCGCGGGTTTCCCGCCGGAGTACGGGTTGGAGACCTGTCCTTCGGTCGCTGTGGTGGCAAGGTCGGGAGGCCTTGCCACAACCTGGTCCGTGATTGCGAAAACTCCGGGAAGTTATTCCCGGCCTGTTCCTAACGCGAACCCCGGGCTTCCCCTGGTCGAGAAATGGACTGACGAGGGATCCGTCCGGATGCTATCCTGTCGGTGACGGACGCGGCCCCGGCAGAGCGTTTTCCCCTGGCCCGTCGCAACGCTCTTCAACCTCATTTCATGGCTCGAAACATGCCTTCCTTCACGCACCACATATTCGTCTGCGGTAACGTCCGCGACCCTGGCCACAAGCGGCGTTGCTGCGACCCGGCGGGCCTCCAGACGCTCAAGGAAGCTTTCAAGGTCGAACTCCGGAAGGCCGGATTCGGCTCCCTGGCCCGGGCCAATCATGCCGGCTGCCTCGACCAGTGCGAGCACGGACCGACCGTCGTGATCTATCCCCAGGGAATCTGGTATGGCAGGGTCACCACCCAAGACGTTCCCCGGATCGTCTCCAAAACAATCCTGGGAGGAGAAATCCTCAATGATCTCCTGATTCCCGAAAGCTGCCTTAACAATCCCGACTGTCCCCATCGCAGTTGAAAAGCAGTGGCCAGTGAGCAGTGGCGGGTGGCGAGTGGCGAGTGAGCAGCGAGTAGTGACCGGGAACCATTTGCCATGTGCCATGTGCCATCTGCCATCTGCCGTCTGTCATTTGCCCTCCGTCGTTGATCGCCTCCTTCTGCTTCCTGACCCTCTGGAATTCGGAAGTAACAACCTGCCGCCAGCGGAGACAATCGGGTGCTTGAGCCGGTGGAGTCGATCGAGAAGCTCCGTGCAGCCGTGGCCGCGGCTCGCGGGTCTGGCCGGCGGGTGGGCTTCGTGCCGACGATGGGGGCGCTCCACGAGGGGCACACCCGGCTGATCGAGCGGTGCCGGGCAGAGGCAGGACTGGTCGTCGTCTCGATCTTCCTCAATCCGACGCAGTTCGGCCCCAACGAGGACCTGACGCGTTACCCCAGGACACTCCTGGAAGACCTCCGTAAGTGCGAGGCGGCCGGCGCGGACCTCGTCTTCGTGCCGACGGAGGCAGCCATCTATCCGCGCGGCCGGTCGGCAACCTTCGTCGAGGTGCCAGGGCTTTCCCACGTCCTGGAGGGCGCCAGCCGGCCGGACCACTTTCGGGGCGTGGCCACGGTCGTGCTCGCGCTGTTCGAGATCGTGCGCCCGGACCTGGCTGTTTTCGGCCAGAAGGACTACCAGCAGCAACTCCTGATCCGCCGGATGATCGAGGATCTGCACGTTCCGGTGGAGCTGGTCGTCGTGCCGACGGTCCGCGAGCCGGACGGACTGGCCATGAGCAGCCGGAATCGCTATCTTGACCCCGCCCAGCGCAAGGCGGCCGCCGTGCTGTTTCGCGCCCTTCGACACGCGCGAGACTCGGTCGCCGGCGGCGAACGCGATGCCAACCGGGTTCGACAGACTCTTGACCGGACGATATCATTGGAGGTGTCGGTCAAGCTCGACTACGCCGAGGTGGCCGACGCCGCTTCTCTCGAACCCCTTGTCGTGATTGAGCCGGAGCGCCGAGCGGTGGCGCTGGTGGCAGCCCGGGTCGGCTCGACCCGGCTTATCGACAACCTGCTCCTGACGGAGTGAGACGGTCACGCCCATGCGGCTCACGTTGCTCAAAAGCAAGCTCCATCTCGCCACGGTGACTCGGAGCGACCTCCATTACCATGGCAGTCTGACGATCGACCGCAACCTCATGGACGCCGTCGGGCTCGTTCCGTACGAGGCGATTCTCGTGAGCAACGTCGCAACCGGTTTAAGGGCTCAAACTTACGTTTTGCCCGGGCGGCGCGGTTCAAGATCGATCGAGCTCAACGGGGCGATGGCCCGGCTTGGTTCCGTGGGCGATCGAGTCATCGTGATGGCATTTGCCGAGCTCGAAACCGAAGAGCTCGAAGGTCACCAGCCCCGGGTTGTCGCCCTCGATCAGCAGAACCAGATCGTGGAGCAAATCGATTATCCTCCAATCGCCCAGGCTTGCGAACCGGGATTCTTTTCCGTGCTGGAACCGCGCTGAGCCGGCCCGCCCGCCGCACCTGTCGCCGATTGGTCGCCACACAGAGGATGACTCGCGCATGCGACAGGTCTTGTTCACCATCCCGATCTTCGGCGGCGTCAAGGTCTTCGGTTACGGCGCCATGCTGGTGCTGGCGTTCGTTGGCTCGACTTGGCTGGCGACCTGGCGGGCCCGCCGCGAGAAGCTGGATCCCGACGTCATCCTGGACATGGCGTTCTGGATCTTCTTCATCGGACTGGTGGGAGCCCGGCTCTTTTACTGCTTTCAATACTGGGGCCGCGGCATCAACAGCCTGTTCGATGTGCTGCAATACTGGAAAGGTGGAATTGTCTACTACGGCGGGGTGCTGGGTGGGTCGATCGCCTTTTTCGTCTATCGCCACTTCCGGCCGTTTCCACTGCGTCCATACCTTGATGCCATCGCGCCGGCGATCATGCTCGGAACGTTCTTTGGCCGCCTCGGTTGCTTCCTCAATGGCTGCTGCTACGGGGACGTCTGCAACCTACCGTGGGCCGTGTCGTTTCCCAAGCCTTCCCCTCCTTGGGACTACGAATTCGCCCGGGGCTTGATCCCCGCCACTGCCACCCAGTCCCTGCCGCTCCATCCGACCCAGCTCTACTCGTCCCTCGATTCCCTGGTCATCCTGGTGCTGCTCTGGGCCTTTTATCCCCTGCGCCGGCGCGACGGCGAGGTCATGGGCCTGCTGATGGTCACCTACCCGATCACTCGTTTCCTGATCGAGTATCTGCGTAACGACGAAGGGGTTTTCTTTGCCGGGTTAACCATCTCGCAGAACATCAGCCTGGTGCTTCTTCTGGGCGGATTCGCCTACTGGTTCTGGCTCTCGCGACTGCCGGAAACGCGCCACGCCGACCAGCCTGACGAGCGGAACCACGCCACTTCCGTCCTCAAGTCGGCCACTTCCTGAACGTCGAAAATCCGGCTTCCCGCGGCATCATTGCAAAGAGCGGAGTCTCTTTGGATTCGATGCGCTGAGTTGATCGACCCTCGTGCCCGCGGCGTTGGAGGCCGCCATCGATCAATCACGGCACCGGGATATGGTCGAGAATGCGTCCCAGGATATCGTCGGCGGAGAGGCCCTCGGCGTCGGCCTCGTAGCTGATCATGATGCGATGCCGCATGACGTCACGGGCCAGTGTCTTGACGTCGTGCGGGGTCACGTAGTCTCGCCGTGCCAGCAGGGCATGTCCACGGGCGGCCCGGATCAGGGCTATCGTGGCCCGTGGGCTGGCGCCCAACTCGAGCAAGGGTGCCAGTCCCAGACCGTACGCGGCCGGGTCGCGGGTCGCGCGGACGAGATCGACCATGTAGGCCTTGATTGCGGGTGCGACCCGGATCGATGCGGTCAGCCTGCGGAACGCAAGCACGTCCGTCGGGCTGAACAGGGAGGGCTCGTCGCTGGTCCATGACTCGCTGTGGGTCGCCTCGGTCACGCTGGGCAGTTCCAGCATCGCCAGCTCGGAATCGCGGTCCGGGTAACCGACCACGAGCTTCATCAGGAAGCGGTCAAGCTGGGCCTCGGGCAGGGGATACGTTCCCTCGTGCTCGATCGGGTTCTGGGTGGCCAGTACCCAGAAAGTCTCCGGCAGGACGAGCGTCTCGTCACCTACCGTGATCTGGCCTTCCTGCATGGCTTCCAGCAGCGCGCTCTGGACCTTGGCCGGGGCCCGGTTGATCTCGTCGGCGAGCAGCACGCTGGTGACGATGGGGCCCGGGCGGACGTCGAAAGTGCCAGTCGCCGGCCGGTAGATCTGGGTGCCCGTCAGATCGGCGGGCAGCAGGTCCGGTGTGAACTGGATCCGCCGGAACGGCAAGTCGAGGGCCTGCGCGAGCGCTCGCACGGCCCGGGTCTTGGCCAGGCCGGGGACGCCTTCGATCAGGACATGGCCGCCGGCCAAGAGAGCGATCACCAGCCGGTCGAGAAGTGTTCGCTGACCGACGACCATCTGTTCGAGTCGCTCGATCAGTCGCACCAGCCCCTCTTGCACGGGCAGGATCGTCGAACCCGCGAGCGAGGGATCGTCGGTGGTCATGAATCGGCGAATCCCTCGCGGACAGGATGGTTCAGGACCTGGAAGCCCGGCGGCGTTCCATCAGTTTTCGGAGAATGTCGGTGGCCGCGTCGCTGCTGTCCTTGAATTCCTGCGTATGAGACCCGGCACCGGTTGCCCCTGCCTTGCTCTGCTCTTTCTGTGCTTTCTTGGCGACATAGAAGGGGTTGGAAGGGTCCATGAGCTCTTCCTCGAGGTCTTGCACGGCCGCGGCCTCTTCTTCCTCGGCTTCCTCGTCGCCGGCTTCCTCGTCAGCGGCCTGGTCATCCTCGGTTTCCCGCTCCTCTTCCTCGGTCTGACGTTCATACTCCGCATCATCGGCGACCGAGGGGGGCTCGTTTGGCTGAGCGGGTGGGATCTGGGAATCCTTGAAGGCGGCGATGGTGATCGTATCGCCGCCGTAAACAGCCGTGGGCTGGTCGGCAGTGGCCTTGGCGTTATCGCCGAAGAGCCACGAATCGATGTCTTCGGCGGGAACATCGTCCGGCGAGGGTTTGCCCTTGGCCTGAGCGACTCCCGGGGATGCCGCCGGGGGTGTCGCGGCCTTGGCCGCGGATTTTGGGGCATCCTGGATCGAGACTGCGAAGGTGAGCGGCCCCACCTGGACCAGGTCGTGGTCCTTGAGCTGACACGCCTCGCTTGTCAGGGCTTTGCCGTTGACCAGCGTTCCATTCCGGCTACCCAAGTCGCGGACGATCACGGCGCTGGATTCGATCGTGAATTCCGCGTGTTCGCGGCTGACCTGTTCGCTATTTGGCCTCAGGTGGCACGTTTCACCGCGGCCGATCTTGAACTTCGGGCCAGCCAGGGGGATCACCTTCCCTTCGGGCTTGCCTCGGACGACAATCAGCTGCACTTTCATGGAAACCGTCCTGACCTTTGCGGTCAACAACGATGATGGCCAGCGTCAACTCGCACCACGGTATCACCCCACGGAGAAAGGCCCCACGCTCTCGGGCACGAACGTGGGCCCGACCGGCCAGCTTGCCCCGATAGGCGTGATCAAGAAACAAGAACCGGACCCGAAGCCGGCTTGCCCGCGGACCTCATTTCGGTCTCGACGCGTTTTGCGGACGCCCGCCAGACTGCGACGGGGCCAGTTTTCCTGCTGTTTCCCACGGCCACCCAGGCTTTCACCCCCATTGTAACTGAATGTTTCGGAGTTCCAAGATCCCTGGCACACTTGCCTATATAGGATTTTCGGAACACATCGTTTGCGCTGCTCTTTCTGGAAAGTCGCTCGGCCGTCAAGCTTGGTGTGGCAGAGTTCAGCGTCGTCCTGTCCAGCCGGCGACCCGATAAACCTTTTCTTCCAGCTCGGCGGCCCTGCGGCTGACGGCGGCAGGTAGGTCGCATGCGACCAGGTCGAGCTCCAGCGCCCGGGCAATTCTCTCCTGCACCGGTCCAGACCAGGAGCGAGGGTCCTGGGAGACCCCGGCCAGATCGCAGACTCCCAGGAGTTCGGGGGTCCGGTCGGATCGCTTGAGGAGCAAAGAACCGTGCTGGAGGATTGCCCCGGCGTGGCGTCGCTGAGCACTTCCCACGACCTTGAAGCCACCGGCCACGATATCCTCGGGGTCACGGTCGGTAAAGCACAAAAAGGGACGATGCGGCGGTCGTTCGGCGGCGCGGTGCGACACGGACTCGAAAGCGGCCCGTCGGCAAGCATCCAGCCCCGGCGCGCGCAGGGTCGCGGCGATGGCCGCGTGAACCGCCTGGTAGAGCGCGGTGCCCGGCCGAGCCCGGGCATGGTTGGTGGGAAGGACGATGGCGTACGTCAATTCGTGATCGTGCCAGATCGCTCCCCCTCCGGTGGCGCGGCGAACCAGAGGAACTCCTTGCCAGCGCGGCTCGGCCAGGGCCTCGCTCAGGCTCTGGAAGTATCCCAGGCTGAGTGTGGGTTCGAGCCAGCCGTAAGTACGCAAGAACACCGCATTCGGCTGGCCGGCGACCCACTCCAGAAGCGCCTCATCCAGCGCCATGTTGGCGGGACCGCCGGCGATCGCGTACGGTATCTGGTAGCACGGAATGGTCACGTTGATCCTCTGGAGCAAGGCCAGGGACGCCCGGCGATCGCTGGCGGACTGGACGCATGCTTCATGATGACAGGCCGGAGGACGGCTGGGAAGCGGAGCGGGTCGGATCGAGCCTGGGGCTGCCCGAAATTCCGGATGGATCTTGGCAGCCAGAGGATCTTCCGTAAAATTCCCAGGTCGGATTCGACGAGACGAATTTTGCCGAGGTGGGCATGATCGAGCGGAGAGCTGGCTGGCGGCTGGCGGCGATGATGGCGCTGGTCTATGCCGTTCAGGGATCATTCTGGCCGCTGCTGGCCGTCCACCTTCAGGATCTTGGCCTGAACGGCCGCTCTCGGGGATGGATCTTCGCGACCCTGGCGATGGGGTCGGTGATCGTGCCCCTGGGTGCCGGGCAGCTTGTCGATAGGTTGATGCGTACCCAGCGCTTCCTGGCGCTTGCGTACGGGCTGGGGGCGGCCTTGCTGGCCCTGCTGGCCAGCGGTTCGGTGATTCAGGAAGGCTGGCTGTTCCTGCTGTTTCTGGCTTTCTGGATGATCATCGCCCCGTCTTACGGGCTGTGCAACTCGCTGGCCATGCGGCACCTGGACGACCCTGGACGCCAGTTCGGCGGGGTCCGACTGTGGGGAACGATCGGCTGGATGGCCGTTGGCTGGCTGGTCTCATTAGCGATGGGCTGGACCGGGGCGAACCGCAGCGGAGGGGGTTGTTACGAGGCGTTTCTGATTGCCATGGTGCTATCGATCATCGTGGCCCTTTACTGTTTGACCCTGCCGGATACCCCGCCGCAGCCTCGCGACAGTGCTTCCGGTGGCTGGGCGGGGCTGGATGAGACGCTGGGGCTGTTCCGAAAGCCCGATGTCCGGGTCTTTCTGGTGACTGCGTTCGGCGTCTACCTGACCACGCCCATGGTCTACCAGGTCATGCCCGCATACCTCGAGTCGCGCGGGCTTCCCCGGGCGTGGGTGCCGACAGCCATGACCCTGGGACAATGGCCCGAGATCGCCGCGCTGGCTTTTCTACCGTGGATGCTGGGCCGGATCGGCACGAAAGGAACACTCGCGGTGGGCATCATCGCCTGGTTGGTACGGTTCCTCAGCCTGCTGGGTCGACCGCCGCTGGCCATCGCCGTCGGCGGTGGCCTGTTGCACGGAGTGGGGGTAGGCTGCTTCACTGTGGGAGGACAGGTTTTTCTGGACAGCCGGGCTCAAACCCGCCAGAGGGCCAGCGCCCAGGGGTTGTTTCTAGTGCTGACTTCGGGACTGGGCTCGCTGCTGGGAAACCTGATGGCCGGTGATCTTGCCGGTACGCACCCTGACAATGATGTTCTGGTGTTCCTCATCCCTTGCGTGATCAATGGAGCGATGCTAATCTATTTCCTGGCAGGGTTTCGATCGCACGACTCGACCGTGGACCGGGCCGGCGCATCCACCGCTGAGCTTCCCCTGCGGCCTCACTCGGTGCGAGGAACGGTCGGTGGCGTAGGAAACCTTGTGACGGAGCCGGCCGATGGGTGATTATCTCCGCCTGTTGACCGTCAATGACCGGGATGTTCCTCTGGCCACACTGCAACGGGCTGTCCCCTACGGCGCCGTCTGGTCGGTCGATCACCCCGGGATGCTCGGCAACTATCTCGCCATCGGCCCTGAGCCCAACGAGCACCACAACGTGTGGGCGACCGTCGAGCGCAATCCGGTTGCTCCCAATACCTTGGGCGCCGAAGAAGTTGCCGAGTTCATCGACAGTCTGGACTCCGGCGGCCCGCCCTCGGCGGTTCGCTGGCTGAGCGATTACCTGGAAACCATCCGGGCCATCTATGCCATCCGCATCTATCCGGAAGTGATCCTCTCCCACCCCGACGCACTCGACGCCGTGTACGCGGTTCGCACTGCGTTGCATGATGCCGTGGGAGGCATCGGACAATGGGATGGTCACGGGTTCACCAACGAGAGCGATCGGCTGGTCTGGTGCGACCCCCGGATGGATCTGAGGGGCAAGACCCGAGCCGCCATCCTCGACGAATCGACCGGTGACTGGATTCCGTTCGAGCTGGACCTCGACGACCAGGAGGAACTGAGCGCTTTCCTCAAGGGTGAGATCCCCAAGAGCCAGCGCACCGGCTCCTCGCATCGCACTTCCTGATTTTCCCGCCGATCTCACCGTCAAACCGGGTAAATTGCAAAAGGGCGCAAATCAAGATGCAATTGGCCATGGGAAAATCCAGATACACACAGCTAATTATCTATGTAGTTGTTTCCTGCGAGCTCGTGACGCTCGAAACGGATGTCTGAACATCTGATAAAGCTTCAGATCTGTGTGTTTTGGTGTCCAGCCATCGACCCCTACATTGCTACGAAACAGGTGGAGGAGCGCGCTAGCGGCGAGCAAGAGCAAATCATCTGGGGCGATCACGAGACTTCCTTGAGATCAGCGGCGATTTCTTCGTCGGTTTCATCACCCGGCCAATGTCCGAAGGTTGCATTGATCCCGGACGTGGGTCCTTGCGACCGAGAGCCCATGAGCAAGCAATGCAAACGATCCTGGGCTCAGTCGCCCTTGGCAAAGGGTGTCACGGTGGCGTGGACTTCCCCAGGAGCCAAGTTTGTCCCGCCTCTGCTTCTCCGTCCTCGACCGCCCGGAAAACCCGATTGATGCCTCCGTTGACGTCGTGAGAAGATGTCCCCCGAGACAGTTGGTTCTGTATCTTTTGTTTTGTGGCGATGGTGATACCGATCGGGAATTGAGCGCCGGTTTTGATCGGGAAGTGGGCGCCACTTGCCTCGACCGAGTCAGGTTTGGGGAGATGGGCGCGTAGAGCAACCCCGCTCGGCGCGCGACGTTTTCGAGTGGAGTAGGTCGGTGTAACGTGATATGGCGTGATGGCGTCTCCCCGGTCAGTTCTGGGGCGAGGACGAGGCAGGTAAAGAACACCATCGTGGGCTGGGCCACCGCCGAGTCGCCCGCCACAGGCTGCGGTGCTGACCACCACAGGATGACCGGCTCGCACAGTCGAAGCTCGTAGCTGAGCCGCTGGCAGCGCTGGATCAGGGCCTGGGGCAGTGGTGAGCCTGTCGCGAACGATCCGGCCACTTGAACAAGTGATCGCCTTTGCGCCTGCACGCTCAAGGGTGGGCCGGACATCCCAGCCGTTCACGACGGTTGCTCTCACTTCGCTCGTTCACGCGGGTGCCGGCCCGTGGCCGGATCGGCGACTTCACGCGCTGGGCGGGAGGGAATTGCTGTGTTTGCTGATAGCTCTCTCCTGCTTGAAGAGGCGCCGCCCGTGGTTCATCAGCTCGTCGAACAAGGCCCTGGCCACAGTGCCGTCCCAATCGGGGATGGTCGGCCATTTCCTGAAGCCCCAATTTCGTGCTCAGCACGAGCGGCCCGGCTTCTTGACGGCACGAAACCATTTCAAACGACCTCTGGGCCTCGCGCTTGTTGATGAGCCAATGGCCCAACTCCACGGGTGCGCATTGCATGTCTGAAGCGACACAGTTCAGCATATCACTCGCGCCTGCAAGCTCAAGCGGGGCGAACAAGAAAGCTGAAAGGGCCTTCATGCAGTTGGCTCATTTCAGCCAACCGAAGACGGAGGCGCCCTCACCCACCGGAGCACCCCTCACGATCGAAACGAGGAAGGAGATCCGGAATTGCAGCGCGTTCTCGAGGAACGAGACAAATAAGGAGACAGCTCTTGCGCAACTCTGGGGGATCTAGACAAGGAAAGAGACGTCGTTGGTGGTGCTCTCCAAATGCTCATAACTGCTGCTGAATTCCTGCTCGGTCCCACTCGCTGCATGGATCGTCTCACTTCAAGGCTTCTAGTCGCAATTGGACGATGACACCCCCACCCTCGATTGACCAATTGGTGCCTGATCGTGGGCGGAAGGCGAGCTCATGAGTGTGCCAAGGTCTATGACTGCGTGTTCTGCTCAGAGAGACGCACAATACCAACTTTGTATAGTTATTCTTATATCATGTGATTTATACCGCCGTGGGGAGACCAGCTATCCCGTCGGTTCCCGGGGACGGCCCAGAGTCTGTCGGGAGCTTCGAGCTGCCGGGATCGGATTGCAGGTGAGTCCATTACACTCCTGTCGTAGCCAGTCTCTAGACGCTACGCGTCTCGAGTAGAGGAACTCCGTCTCTTGAATTAAGCAGGCGACATCGAGATCGGACAGGGCGAATGTCTCGCACCTCCGCTTCGATTCGGGTGATTACCGTCCGCGCCGATAGTCCTTCATACTTCACCCGCGTCGTCGGCTCGCTGCTGGAGGGAGCCCTCCAGGAGGGGGGCCAGGTCGGACCGCCGCTTCAGAAACTGGTCAAGGCTGTACTCGTTGAGGACGCCGAGGAACGCTTGCTGGGCGCGGTGCAGCGCCCCCTTCAACCCACAGGCTGGGGCGATCGGGCACAGATTCGCCGCCGGGTCGAAGCACTCGACCAAGTTGAAGTGCGGCTCGGTCCGGCGGATCAACCAGCCAACATTGATCTCCGACGGGCGCTTGGCGAGCCGCATGCCGCCTCCGCGACCGCGCTGGGCCTCGACCACCCCCAGGTCGGTCAACGTCTGGACCACCTTGACGAGGTGGTGCCTGGAGATCCCATACCCCCGGCTGATCTCGTCAACCGAGACGAGCTTCCCCGGATGACAGCCGAGGTACAGTACCACGCGCAGGGCGTAGTCAGAGAAATGCGTCAGATGCATCGTCGCGCCTCGTGCGAGCGGTTAGCCCAGGAAAGTGTCGGAGCCGGGTTGACAAAAGGCCCTCGGTCTATAATATTGATTTTAGATACAGATTAAAATCCCCTCGGCGAAAGATCTCGTGATCCCGCGATCGGGGTCCAATCGCCAGAGTGAGGGGAGGGCGTGCATGTCACCGTCGTACTCGACACGTTCGTATGGGTTAGCGGTCACGGAAGACATCGGCATCCCGCACGCCGACGCCGAGGGGGTCACCGAGGATCTGATCCATGCGGTCGTCATCGAGTTCTACAGGCGGGCCCGCCGCGATGACCGGCTCGGGCCGGTGTTCGAGGTGCACGTCCACGAGTGGGAGACCCACCTGGCTCGGATGACCGACTTCTGGTCCGCGGCTCTGCTGCGGACGGGACGGTACTCCGGGAGGCCGGTGGAGCAACACCGTTCGATCGACGGACTCAGTGACGGACATTTCGGCCGTTGGGTCGAGTTGTTTGAGGCCACGGTCCGCGATCTGTGCTCGCCTCGGCACGCCGAGGCGTTCCTCGTCCGCGCCCGGCGGATGCGGGAGGGTATGACGAAAGTCCTCAGGCTGGTCACCGGGTCGCAGGCGATCTGCGAACACTCGGGGTGAGGCGCGCGTCCCGGCGCGCCGATCATCCTGGGAATCGGTCTTTTGAAGATGGTCGGATCGAGGGAATGTCCTGGTGAGCACGCCATCGCCATGGCGTTCGAGTTCTGGGATCGAGGAACCTCAACGATGCGTTACATGCGGCTCTGGCTCGGACTGTGCATGGTGATCGTTGGCTCGTTTGCCGTGTTGGGCCACTTCGGTCGGGAACTCTATCGCCAGGCCCCGCCGGTCCCGGAACGGGTCGTTACCTCCGAAGGCCGGGTGATCTACACCGCTGAGGATATCAAAGAGGGTCAGAACGTCTGGCAATCGATGGGCGGGCAGGAGGTCGGGACGGTCTGGGGCCACGGGGCCTACGTCGCGCCCGACTGGTCGGCGGATTACCTCCACCGCGAGGCGAGTTGGATCCTCGACCATTGGGCCGCGGCCGAGGGAGGTCCTGGCAAGGGTTACGCCGACCTAAGCTCTGAGGCCCGCGCGGGGCTAAAGGCCCGGCTCAAGGACGAGCTTCGGCACAATGGCTACGACCCTCGGACAGGTGACCTGACTGTCTCGCCGTTGCGCGCCGAGGCGATGGCCGCCATGGCCGCTCACTACGCGTCGCTCTTCGGTCACGACCTGGAGCTGGACAAGCTGCGCGACGCCTATGCCATTCCGGCCGACTCGATCAAGACTCCGCAGCGGCAGAACCAGCTCGCCGCCTTTTTCTTCTGGGCCTCATGGGCATGTTCGACGAACCGGCCAGGGGAGGAGATCACCTATACGAACAACTGGCCCTCCGAGGAGTTGATCGACAACCGCCCGAGCGGCCAGATCGTCGTCTGGTCGGTTGTCAGCTTCGTGCTGCTCCTGGCCGGCATCGGTGCCCTGGCCTGGTATTTCGCGGTGCAGAAGCACCGCGAGGACGACGACCACGAGTTGCCGTTGGAGGACCCGCTGCTGGCGTTGCATCCCACGCCGTCGATGCGAGCGACGCTGAAGTATTTTTGGGTCGTGATGGCGTTGATCGTTGCTCAGGTCGGTCTCGGGGCGGTGACGGCGCACTACGGGGTCGAGGGGTCGGGCTTCTACGGTATCCCTCTGGCGAAGTGGCTGCCCTACAGCGTGACCCGGACCTGGCACACGCAGATCGCCATCTTCTGGATCGCCAGTGCCTGGCTAGCCACCGGGCTGTTCATGGCACCGGCCGTCTCGGGCCACGAGCCGAAGTTTCAGCGGTTGGGCGTCAACTTCCTGTTCGTCTGCCTGCTGATCATCGTGGTCGGGTCGATGGCGGGCCAATGGTTCGCCGTTCAGCAGCGGCTGGGCAACACGATCAACTTCTGGTTTGGCCACCAGGGATACGAATACGTCGACCTCGGGCGGTTCTGGCAATTGTTCCTGACAATCGGCCTGTTCCTCTGGCTGGCAATGATGACCCGGGCGATGTGGCCGGCCTTCCGGCAGCCGGACACGAACCGGCACTTGCTGGGGCTGTTCCTGCTCGCCTCCGCGGCAATCCCGCTGTTTTACACCCCCGGACTGATGTGGCATCGGCATACCAACCTGGCGATCGCCGAGTACTGGCGGTGGTGGGTGGTTCACCTTTGGGTGGAGGGCTTCTTCGAGGTCTTCGCTACCGTCGTGATCGCCTTCCTCTTCACCCGCATGGGACTGTTGAAAACAGCCACGGCCGCAGGAGCCGTCCTCTTCTCGACGACGATTTTCCTCTCCGGGGGAATCATCGGCACGTTCCACCACCTCTACTTCTCCGGCACGCCGACGGTCGTGATGGCACTGGGGGCCACATTCAGTGCGTTGGAGGTGGTCCCGCTGGTGCTGATCGGCTTCGAAGCGTATGAGAACCTGACCCTGAGCCGGGCGAGGCCATGGGTGGCGGCGTACAAGTGGCCAATCTACTTTTTCGTCGCCGTGGCGTTCTGGAACTTTGTCGGCGCGGGGCTGTTCGGGTTCCTGATCAACCCGCCGATCGCGCTCTACTACATGCAGGGCTTGAACACGACCCCGGTGCACGGCCACACGGCGCTGTTCGGGGTCTACGGCATGCTGGGCATCGGCCTGATGCTCTTCTGCCTCAAGGGCCTGACGGTGCACCACACCTGGCGGACCGGGAGTTTGGCGTTTGCCTTCTGGTCGATTAACCTCGGGCTGGCGCTGATGGTGCTCCTGAGCCTGCTGCCGGTGGGGCTGATGCAGACCTGGGCGAGCGTCGAGCGCGGCACCTGGTACGCTCGCTCGGCGGAGTTCATGCAGACGCCGACGATGGACACATTGCGATGGCTACGGGTGGTCGGCGACACGATCTTCGCGCTGGGCATCCTGGCGCTGGGGTGGTTCGTGCTGGGGTTGAAGACCGGCTGGTCAATCGCTCCGGGGCCGGATGCCGTCGCTCTGGAATACCCTCGAGCGGCCGCGGGGCAGGAAGCAGTGACAGTAAACTAGCCGAGGTCGACCGCAGCGTCGCGGATCCAGTGACCGGATCCGATCCGCGGCCCGTTCGGTGCGACCGTGGAACCGAAGGTGTCTCGGCACGCGGAGGGAACAACCGATGATCAGCGCTGACGTTCCGTGCCCCGCGACGCCCATGGACACGCGGGGTCCTCGACTGAACCGAAGCCTACCGGCACCTCGGCCGGCCCGGTGGGCGGACTCCCGCTCAGAACGGGTGAGGGACTCTGACCCGAGTCCGGGCCTACCTGTCCGACCGACGGCGGCGGGCGGCTTGTCACCTCCTTTTCCCATCCCCGCCCGCCATGAGGAGTACCGACCGATGAGTAACGACCCGAGACGGATCATCGTGACCGAGAGTCGCTGCCCTTCTTGTAGCGTACATACAGTCCACGTTCATCACCAGAACTTCCCCGAGTTGCACGTCGAAGCCTTGTCCGCCGAACAGGCTGCCGGGCACCTCGCGAACCGGCTGCAAGCCGCCCTGGACACCGTCTCCGACCCGTCGCACCATGAGGCGATCGTGCGCGCACTGGCCGACGCCCAAGCATTCCTCGACCGGGAGGGCTACGCCCATCCCGGGCGCGATGTCTCTGGACCTCATCAATCATGAAAGGACCTCCATGGCTATCCCGCACGCACATCCTGGCATGCCAGTCGATCTCCGTCCGGCCGAGGAATCGCTCTCCGAGGCCAGGACGACCGCGCTAGTGAAAAACAATGCATTTGAGGCCATCCGGATGGTGATCCCCAAGGGCCACGAGGTCTGCCACGACCACCAGGTCGAGGGAACGATCACAGTCCATTGCCTGGAGGGACGAGTCGCCTTCACCGCCGAAGGCGACACGCACGAGTTACCCGCCGGTCATTGGCTCTTCCTGACGGGCGAAGTACCCCACACGATCACCGGCAAGGAGAACTCCCTCGTGCTCCTGACCGTGATGTTCCGCTGAGAGACAGAGACGCCTGACGACTTGTCGGGTGTTTCCAAATCCGGAGGTGACCATGTCCTTGCCACAAGCCAAGCTCAGCGACGTCATTGACGTTCGTCACCCGGGGCCCGCTCCACCTGGGGCACCGTCGAGTACGTTGGCGAAGACCGCGACGCTGGAGGTCCGGCGGCTGATCCTCGCCAAGGGCCAGGCGATCCCCACCCACCAGGCCCCGGTGAGATCACGGTCCACTGCCTCGAGGGCCGAATCACGTTCACTGCCTGCGGCGCCACGCGCGAACTGAATGCCGGCCAGATGCTCGTCCTGGCCGCCGGGGAGCCCCACTCGGTGGTCGGGGCCTGGAGGACTCGTCCGTGCTCGTCACGAAGCTCCTCCCCGCCAACCCACCCGTCCCCTGAGACGAGAATGCAACTGCTGCGGATATCTCCTTGGAATAAATCTCATGAGAATCCAGCGCACTCCCCTCCTGCTGCTTGTCCTTGTGGTCGTCATGCCGGTCGCCGCAGCCTATCTGCACTGGACTGTATTCGGCCTGCCGTCCCTGCTGGCCAGCCCCCAGGCGATCCCCGAAGCCGCCGCACCGTATGGCTTCCCGGCCTGGCTCCGCATCAACCATTATGTGAACTTCCTCTTCCTGGTCCTGCTCGTCCGCAGCGGCTTGCAGATCCTCGCTGAGCACCCCCGGCTGTACTGGAACGTCCACTGCACGCCCGGTACGGAGTGGCTCCGGCTCACACCGATCGAGGTGCCCAGGGACCGTGTCTGGACGTCCAAGGACGACGCCCGCTATCTCTCGCCCTGGATCGGCCTGCCCGGCTACCGGCACACTGTCGGCCTCGCGCGGCACTGGCACTTCCTCAGCGTGCTGTTCTGGGTGGGCAACGGCCTGATCTTCGCGGTCTTGCTCTTCGGCACCGGGCAGTGGCGGCGGCTGGCGCCGACGTCTTGGAGGATCGTCCCCGACGCCTGGGCTATCTTCGTCCACTACGTCACCTTCCACCTCCCACCCGAGCCGAACGGGTTTTACCGCTACAACGCGCTCCAGCAGTTGTCCTACTTCGGCGTGGTATTCGTCCTGGCCCCCCTGGCGATCCTGACCGGGCCCTCGATGTCGCCGGCCCTGACCAACCGGTTCCCGTGGTATCCGAAGCTGCCCGGCAACCGCCAGATCGGCCGGTCGCTCCACTTCCTCATCATGTGCGCCTTCGTCGACTTTCTCATCGCTCATGTGACCATGGTGGCCCTGACCGGGCTCGTCCGGAACATGAACCACATCGTGCTGGGCACGGATGACACCCGCCCGCTCGGCCTGTACCTGGGCCTGGTCGCCATCGGCGTGGTCGCGGCGCTCAACGCGCTGGCCAACTGGGCGGCGTGGCGGCACCCCCGGGCCATCCAGCACGTCGCTTCGGCGATCGTCACGCCGCTCATGGAGTTCCTGCTCAACCGCGCAGCGCCGCAGGCTGAGTTCTGCCGCGAGGACATCTCACCCTTCTTGTGGCCGAACGGGAAGGTGCCGACCAGCGACGAGTGGAAGACGCTGGCCGCCAACGGTTTTAAGGACTACCGGCTCAAGGTCTCCGGCCTGGTGGAAAACCCGGTCGAGCTGTCGATGGAGGAGATCCGGGCGCTGGGAAAGAAGACCCAGATCACGCTGCACCACTGCATCCAGGGCTGGTCGGGCATCGCCGAGTGGGGCGGGCTGCCGATAGTGGAACTGATCAAGCTGGTCCGGCCCAGGCCGGAGGCGCGGGTTGCAATCTTCGACTCGTTCGGCGAGGGCCTGGAGGGGGGCCAGTACTACGACAGCCACTCGCTCGCGAACCTCATGCACCCCCAGACACTGCTGGCCTACGAGATGAACGACGAGCCGCTGGGTGGGTTGCACGGCGCCCCCTTGCGGCTGCGGGTCGAGAACCAGCTCGGCTTCAAGATGGTCAAGTGGGTCCGGGCGATCGAGTTCGTCGAGAGCCACAGGGCCTTCGGCGAAGGAGAAGGAGGTTACAGCGAGGACCATGAGTACTTCGGTGAGCTGGCCAACATCTGACTCGGGGCCGGCTCGGCCGCGGACCTGTTCCGAAAACGGAGGGAGATATTTCCACCACCGGCAATGATCGCGGGGCATCACCCGTGGACGTCGCATAGGGACACAACACATGTACTATCTTTACGGTTCTAGACCTGGAGTACCGCGTAGGCTCGTGGCGACATTCGGCAGCGCGGAGCAACTATTGGCCTACGTGCGGTGGGCAACCCTGTCCGAGCACGAGGGAGTCCGCCAGTTTGAAAAGGGAAGCTCGCTGGCCGGTTACCACGAATACAGCTATTCCGGTGAACCTCTTACGAAGGATGATGCCGGGACGGTCGACCACAACCCGTCGCCGAGCATGCTGTGATCGGTCTTGTCACACTTGATCCCTGCCCTTCGGCGGGAGAGGAGTCCGTCTCGTTCTTCCCAGGCTCAACCGGTTCCGAGGGGTGAACGATGCCACATGCTATGTTTCTGATCCTCGGCGGTGGGATGACCGCCGACGCCGCTGTGGAGGGCATCCGCCAGGCCGAACCCAACGGATTGATCGGGCTGATCAGCGCGGAACCTCATCCCCCCTACCACCCTTCCGGCTCGATCTTGTGGTCTGGACCCTGCGCCGTCGCGCTGAGAATGTCATCGATCGCTGGGACGGCCGGTGCTACCGCAGGGCCCTGGCGCTGGGAAGTTGTCCCGTGGAGGTCTCGGTGGAACAGTCCGGCCCTCCCGAAACGCCAAGGCTTCACGTCGCGGTGGCAGGTGAGCGTGCCGAACCTGGCACGAGGACTGCCGTGACGACGGCCCTGAAGCGGCTGCTCGGCCTGCGCGTCGATCTCACGGAGTTCGAGCGGTTCGCGGCCCACGACGACCGCCTCGGTCCGCTGGGGCGGCGGTTCCGCGGAATCAAGCCGCCGAGGTTCCCCACCGTGTTCGAGTGTCTGGTCAATGCCATCGGAGAATACGTTCTGTTGCGGGGGCTGGGGCGGCTGAACGTCTTCCCCGGCGACGACGTCGGGGCGCGCAACAACCTCCTTCGCTGGCTCGGCTTGACCGGTCCCTCGGACTACGATGGGGTTCGTCATGCTATCACCCCGTGGAGTGCCTACGGGAGGCTAATCTACTTCCATTTACTTCTTTGGCGACTGGCCGAGGCGGGGTACGTGAGTTGAGGCGATCGTAATGCGCCTGGAGTGGCTGACTCGGACACACTCGGAGTATGGATATGCCCGCCCGTTGACAAGATCGCCGCGGTGGGCCTCCGCCTCTGTGAAGGCGAAAAGCCGAGCCGTCTCGGCCTGGAAGGAAGAAGGAACCCAGATGGTGGAGATCCGCTTGAAGCGAGCCTACGAGAAACCCGCCCCCGACGACGGTCTTCGGGTCCTGGTGGAACGGCTATGGCCGCGCGGGCTAAGCAAGGAGCGTGCCGCAGTGGACCTCTGGATGAAAGACATAGCTCCCAGCCCCGAGCTGCGCCGGTGGTTCAACCACGACCCGGCCAAGTGGGACGAATTCCAGAGGCGCTACCGTGCTGAACTCCGGGAGAATAAAGACGTGGTCGACGAACTCCGGCAGAAGTGCCGAGACAGGACCGTGACCTTCGTCTACGCGGCGCGCGACGAAGCGCACAACGGCGCCCTCGTGCTGAGAGCCTATCTCGAACACCACGATTCCTAGGGATGGGCGGGCGGCTCCGCGGGCTCGGGAGGATATGGTCACTGTGGAACTCACGAAACGATCGACTCTGGTTAGAGGCGGGGTGAATTACAGTTAGATCAGCTCAAACGGCGTCATTCAAGATGTGCATGAACGGAATCATCACACAATACTACTTTCAGCCTAATTTAATGAGTGGCCAGGTCCTGTACCGGTCGGCCGGCTGCTCTCTCGTTCCGTCGCCTTGGTCGGCACAGGGGACCAAGACCGCTCGCAATGGGAGCGACCTGATGAGGGTAATGACTTCTGTTCGGCGACCCGACTGGCTGCGTCTTCCGCTCAGAAAGGCGCAACACCGATCAGATACGGCGAATCCTTGAGCCATCTGACGCCGTGGTTCAGCAGCCGGCGTAACGGGCCCGCGGTCACCGTTGGCCAGATCACGTGATTTCCTGAATTGCCCGGTCAGCCACGAGAATCAGGAATGTCCGTCTTGTGCCACTTTCCCGGTGGCTGGTCAGCTATTTGGTAACTTGCATGATTTGATATACTCAGACAACTGTTCATCGTACTGAATGCTGGTGGACTCGCAGACTGGACATCTCAACTTGCCGCACCTGCGGCACGTGCTCCCGTCCCAATCGTGTTGCTCGTCCCTTGCCTGTCCGCACCTCTTGCACATGCAGCCGTCCCAGTCGTGATCGGTGTCTCTGATCTGCCCGCACGCGCGGCAGATACAGCCACTCCAATCGTGCTCAGCCTTACACAACGGCTTGTCCATGACACCACCCTCGATGTTGAATTTCCTTGCCTCGCGCCTCTGCGGTAGGGTTACTCATTCGGCAAGAGCCACTGAATCCCGTCAACCCACATGATTATGCCCATGATGACACGATTGTTGGGTCAATGCCAAGCAAGAGCATCTGCACAGAGTCCTGATCGGTCACTTCTCTGAGACGATGAGCAGGTCGATGCTCTCCTGCCGGTTGTAGGGCTGCTGCTGGTAGCCCCCGAAAACTTCCACCCGGGCGGCCCCTGCTCGTCGGGCCATCCGTTCGAGTTCCGGGGCCTTTAGTCCCAGGAGCCGTGCCGACTCGCCACGCATCGAGACACCGCCCGTCAGGTCGGCCTCGATCAATTCGACATAGCCACGCGACCCGCACCGATGCACTCCTCTGGCTATGAGTACCTCGCCTTACGGCAGCGTCGCCCGTTTGCACTTGTGCCAAACGCATGGGCCATCAGGCAGACGCCATAAGTTCAGCACGTGGACCACGGCCACGCCTCCGTTCCGCACGGCTGCCAGCATCTGCTGGAGTGCACTCTGGACCACCGTCACGTCCGGTGCCAGCGCCAGCGAATTGCCCACGCAGAGAGCCGCGTCAAACCGCTCCGCCGACTCGACGGGTTCGTCGAAACCGCGCACTACCCAGTGCAAACCAGGCGGTTCACTGAAGTGGCTGCGGGCAAGCTCGATCATTCTCGGGCTGATGTCCGCCGCCTGGACATGCAGATTCCAGGAGTGGAACATCGCCGCGTGCCGTCCCGTTCCGCAGGCCACGTCCACCAGACGGCGCACCCCGATGCGTGCAAACAAGCTACGATAGAAGGGCTCTTCGTTGGCCAGTCGTTTTGGCCAGTCGACGAGCTCATCGAAGACTTCGGTCAAATCATCGAATACATTGTTAGCCACATCGATTTCCATAATTAGGGATATATTCCCTCCAGTTCAAGCACGCTTAGAAACAAGACGATGTTGCGGAGTCGTGTGTGCCGATATCTATAGATACGTGTGTGTGAAAGGTGTCGCGGTCAAGGTACTGCGGCGTGTGCCGGGTGAGCACGGCCCCACAGCCTCGGCAGCGTTCCTTGCGAAAGGGAGATTCGGGAGGGTCAGACTGACGAGGGCCCGAAAAGCTATGAGTGACTGCAACCGCTCTGATGAGTGGAGCACTGCGGAATCGGCACGTGCCATTGCGCACAAAGTTCGTCGGCCAATGCGTGAAAACGCTCATGCGTCCCAGCGCCAAGCTCCTGTTGCTCCAGTTCTTCGAACGCCTTGACCAGCGCCCCTTGGTCGGCTGTCGAGAGCATCGTGTCGGCTGTAGGAAATAGACAATGATCCTCTTTACCGATGTGGTCCGTCAAAAGCTGCACGTATTGCCGCGCGTGCTGAAGGAAGCGCACTTTGGCTTGTCTATTCCCGCTTCCCGCCGCGGATAGGTTCTCATCCATGACGCGGATGTGGTCGCGGCCCTCTTGGTGTTCGGAGAGCAGGCTATCGATGCTTGCCGGCGGGCACCCGACGCCGCGCTGACGCGCCAAGGGAAAGAAGTGAGCCTCTTCCTTGGCATGATGACAACCGTCAGCAAAACCCCGAAAGAATTCGAGCATCTTCTGAATGGACTCCACATCGAGTCCAGGCTCCTTCTCGGCTTGGTCGGCCGAGGCGGATAGGCATCGCAACACCCGCAGAATCACGCCATGTTCTTCCCTCATGGTGTCTGTGGCGCTCATGTTCTTCCCCCTTTCAAGATTCCGCTCGCTTCTCATCCATTCCTCGGCCGGAAGGTCTTGCCTCTCGCAGAGTCTTCTCCCGTGCACGACTTCGCTAGCCCAGCAGCATCGTCAAGAGCACCGAGGCATCCTCGATCCCGGAGAGCGAATGCGGCTGCCCGCCTGAGAGGTATAGCATCTGGCCAGCCTCCAGGACGCGGGAGTCGCCATTGATCTGGACGGTGATCAGACCCTCCAGGCAATGGACCATGATCTCGCCGGCCATCTCGTGGTGGTGGCAGGTCTCCTGGTCCGCGGGGATGATCAGGCGGATGACCTCCAGGGTGGGGGTCTTCACCAGGGTGGCTGTCCTCGTGCCGCCCAACGCCGGTCCCAACGGGCGGACATCGATAACTTCCCCCGGCTGCGCGCGTGGTAGCGCCATCGAAAAACCTCCTGGGCCACGCCGCGGACAGGTCGGACGCCCGAGGTGGCGACCGATCCCCGCCCTCGTCATGCGCCCGGTTCAGCGGACTTGGATCTCGTTGGCCAGGACGGGGAGGTTTGTCGACTCCATCACCGCCTGCAGGGCTAACTGCTTGACGTAGTGGGTCCGCGAGGATCCCTTTAGGATCACGCCGTCGTCCCGGACCAGGAGGCGAATGTCATGAGCCCTTCCCCTCAGCCGGGTCGAGAGGCACTCCTTGATCGGGCTGCAGGTGGGACATTCTCCACCGTGCGTTCGGTCTATGACGGACAGAAGCATGGTTGTCTCCTTCGGGTGGGCCTCGGTCGGAGTCCTGGAAACACGTCGAGGGTCTCGATCCGCCAGCGCCCTATGCGGAGCGGCAACGCTGATGACCAAGGAGCGACGGGGATAACTCGGCGGTCCCAGTGAGAGCAACGCGAGGCATCCAAAAATCGGACTTAAGGGTCTTTTTATCCATTTTATCGACTTCAGGACTGGCGTGAAAGAGTACAGGTGAACACGTTTCTCTGCTGGTCGGTACCCTCGATCGTCCCCTGCCGACGAGTTTTCGGCATGCCTCGAAGGGTCGCACACCCAATCACCATCGCCTTTCCAGTTAGTGGGCCATGTTCTTCTTTCGATCCCACCATGAGTGCGCCTTCCGCCCAGTACGACGCATTACGTCACTTCATGCCTCTGGCAGGGTATTCGCGAATAGCTCGTGATCCCCGGTGAAACCGGCCTCTCTGAGCGACTGTCCGATTGTCCATCTTCTCGCGGAAGACGCATTTCTTTCGTCTTCCGACAGCAATGACGCACAAGTTGGGTCCTCCTGGGTCTGCGTCTCTGTCCATTCAAGTGGAGAAGTTCGCAATCCTGGGCAAAAGGCGAACTCTGGAGACAAACGACAAAGAATATATCCGATGAGCCTTTACAGACGATGGCCGTTGCCGACCCGATGTTTCGGATTGCATCCTCTTCGCCCCTCCCTTCCCTTGCCAAAGATTCGGATGCGGGTGGAAGGAAGCAGGGTACCTGCTGATTTTCCAAAGAAGCGGTCAGCCGCAATTCTATCCACGTTCCGACGGCCTACCCCTAGTGTCTCCGGCCATAAGTAATGCCCGAAATTCATCGAGCATGGTCTGCAAAACATGTGCACATATTTTGATTCGTACAGGTCCACTCGAAGGGGTGGGCGTAGAGCCGGTTGTACTCCGGCCACGAGGCCGCCACATGGGCGATGTACTCCTCCCGGCTGGACCAAGACCCCCGCTTCAGGTAGCGGCACCCGAAGGCATGGTTGAGCAGGTCCCCCTGATTCAGCCAGGAGGCATGCGCCGGGGTGAACCGGGGACGCCACCAACCGCCACACTCGGCGAAGTAGTCGGCTGTTTTAGCGGCGATATGGCTGGCTCCGCCGTCATAGCCATCCCGTAGCAGACGGACAGAAAACAACTGTAAGGCGCAACTCATTCAAAAATAAAGGTTTAGGACTGTCTCTGGTCGCCTCATTGTGCTCGTTGAAGGGCGAGTCGGCTCGATTTCCCGGACTTTGAGACGGTATTCCGGCCTTAGCGTTGGAAATTGTCCATCTGCTACGGCAAGGCCAAGGTGTGCCGTGCCGTGCCCCGGTAGTTCACGTCACGCCACGTCCTCGGTGGCGAAGAGCGCCTTCAAGTAGGCCCGTTCGTCAGGGGACCAGACGCTTAGGATACGGAATTTATTAATTGTCGCATTTGCCCGGAATGGCACGGTAATTCCATACGGGGAGTTCCTCATCGAACCGGATTTTCATCGTCTTGGGGTATTCATCGGGGTAACCCTCCT
>JBEKTN010000051.1:0-27755 GCA_049516015.1 Isosphaeraceae bacterium
TTGTCCGGGGTTTCGGGGTGCCAGTCTGGTGGCGGATGGAGCACCGTGAACTGCGTCGAGCCCTGGTTCCAGGTTGACGGGGCGGCGATCGTTCGCACCGGGATGCCGTGTGTCCGAACCTGGTCGAGAAGAAGCGAGGCTCCGGGATTCTCCTCGGTCGCGAACCCGGGTGGGATCACAAGCTCGCCGATCCGGAACCGGTCCAGCAGATCCGGGAGTGCGTTGTAATGATCCTGGTCGGCGTGGCTAAGGTAAACCGAGTCGAGCCGGGTGAGGCCATGGGTCCAGAGCGCCGGGGCGATGATCCGGCGCCCCACGCGCGGGTCACCCATGCGGCCACAGTCGTAGAGAATCGCCCGGCCGTCGGGCAACTGAAGCACGACCGCGAGGCCGTGCCCGATGGCTAGCAGATCGCCCTCTATCGTGTCGGAACTTCGGCCTGGCCCACCCAGCAACCAGCCGGGAAGTGTCGAGGTCAGCACGGCACACCAGAGCGCAATGCGCCAGCCTCGCCCTCGTGGGCCGACGGCTTTGGCCATGCCGGCGGAGCCCGCAACAGTGGCCAGCACCAGCAAGAAATAAAAGGCCGCGACGGTGCCCCATGAGGGACCGGCCACGAATCGATGGCCCCAGGACTGAAGAGCGCCCCAGCGGACAATCCACTCCGTCAGCCGCAAGAGCACATCGGCGGCATGGATCGGCACCGCGGCGAGAGGACTCCAGACCATGCCGAGCCCCATTCCCGCGGCACCAAGCAAGAGAGCGAGGGAGGTCAGGGGGATAAGCGGAATGTTCAGCAGAATGCCGATCGGCGAGACCAGATGAAACCATAAGGCGACCAGGGGCACGGCCGCCAGCCAGACGACTGCCGAGATCAGCACACTCTCGGCGGTCCAGGCCCCGACTCGGTGCAGGCTGGTCCGCCACCACGGCTCGTACTGCTGCTTCAGCTTCTCAAGCGGCGACGTTGTGCCGCTCTTCACCGACTTGATCCACATGACCGGCGCGCACAGGCCTTGCTGAGCCGCGGGTACCAGCCAGATCAAGGCACCGATCGCCAGGAAGGAGAGCTGGCAGCCGACATCAAAAAGAAAGAATGGGTTCCACGCCAGGGTGAACAGACCGGCCAGGGCCAGCGTGTTGGCCGGCCGGGTGGGACGGCTGACGACCGCGGCCACGCAGAAGGTCAACGTCATGACGGCCGAACGGACCACCGAGGGAGCAAGACCGACGAGTATCGCATAGCCGAGCGTGACCATCGCGAGACCGCCATAAGCCAGGCGACGGGGTAAACCAATCGCCCGGAAGACCAGACCCAGAGAGAACGCGAGGACCTGGATCTGCAGGCCCGAAATCGCCAGCAAGTGCGTGGTTCCCGTCCGTGCGAAGGCGTCGTTGACCTCGGGATCGATGTCCTCTCGCTGGCCCAGGATCAGGGCCGAGGCCAGGGGCGCTGTGCGGGGGTCGAGCTGATCGACCAACCGGGCCCGGCACGTTGCCCGAAGGTTTCCCAGCCAGCGAGTCCAGCGCCACTCGCTGCCATCACGATCGAGAGTGATTCCGGCGGGGTTATCCACCACGATACGCAGGCGGACCCCCCGGGCTCGAAGGTACGCGCGGTGATCGAACTCGCCGGGATTGAGCGGCGCGGCGACCCGCGCCATCTGCCCCGCCAGCTCGACCGGCTGGCCGGCATACAGATCGTTGCGCTCACCCGCCACGATGACCAGGGCTCGACCTGATGCGCCTTGCCAAAGGCTGCCGTCGGAGATTCCGGTGATCTCCACGACCAGGCGAGTCACAACCCGTTCGGGATCGCCGGGGCCATATCCTACACTGGTTCGGCTGCCCAGAAGCTCGATGATGACCCCGCGAGCCCATGCCGGCCGCGGCGTCTCGCTCGCTCCCCAGCTCAGGTCGTCGAGTGCCAGGTCGTTCCAGCGGTAATGATGCCAGCCACCGCCGATGGCCAGAATCGCCGTGAGCAAGGCCACACTTGATAGCAAGGCAAGGCGCAGCCCCAGGCAAGCCACGGTGATCGAGGCGAGCACCAGGGTGATCCATGTGCCCGTCTCAAAAGGGTCGAGATAGCGATCGATCACGATGCCCGCGCTCAGTGCAATCAATACCAGGGCCATGGGAGCGATGGACAGGCTGGGGGCGCGGGAATTCCCGGCGGTCTGTGAGGAAGCGAGGTTGGGCGCGGCGCTGGGCACGTGGTTCCCTCGGTATGCTGGCATGGGACGGGGACCTACGCCTTGGGTCGTCAGCCGCAGCACATCGCCCTTGCCGGCGCTCTGGGGTTGGGCAACTTTGACAAGACATCGTCGCCGCGCGGCCGCAGGTACCTGATCCAGCACAAAACGGTCACGCTGTGAACCGGATCGCGGTCTCCAGCGGACGCGCAGAGATTGTCGGCGTTTCTCGGTAAAGACGCCTCGCGATGAATCGATCGGGAGGCGTCGTTTGGTTCGATCACTTCCGCGGTAGCACGAAGATCCGCACGCTGGACATCAGCCACTGGTCGCCCTTCTTGACGCGAACCTGGTAGAAGGGAACCTTCGGCGAATCAGGCTTGAGGGTGTTGGTGTCGAAGGTTCCGGCGATCACCAGGACGTCGGGGGCGATCAGCTTGGCGTACTCGACGGTATTCTTCGACTTGATGGTCTCGGGCTTCTTGAACATGTCGGCATAGCCCTGCTCGATCTCGGCCCGGCCCTTGTAGTACTTTACCTTGAGTCCTCCCTCTTCCTTGCTCACCAGGGCGATCTCGCCGTCCTCGAGGTAATAGTCTGCCATGGCCTTGGCGTTGAAGGTGTCGAAGGTGGCAGCGCCCTGCTCGGTGAGCTTGACGGCCAGTGCCGTGGCCTCGTCGGGTTTGTCCTTCTCGGGGCCGGCGCCGCGGATCGAACCGGCAGTCAACACCGCGATGGCAAGGGCAACGGTGAACGCGAGGGCAATGACGCGTTTCATGGGGCTTCTCCTTGAAAGTGGCCTGTCAATCTCTTCTGCCCGTCATTTCACCCCGTCGCGAAGGCCCATGCAATGCGTGGCCGTACCCGCGGGTTTGCCGTCGCGATCGACGGTCGATTGATCAAGGCCCTTCCCGCCTGGAGGCCGCCGCGGTCGACTGAGCCGGTGCGGGGCCAGTTGAAGGGGAGCTGGCAATGGGGCTGCCCTTCGTCTCCGGTTTCGCCGGCTCGAGCTTCTTGATCATCCGCAGGAGCGCGCTGTCGGTGGTGAGGATCAGCCGGGTCTCCCCCTTGAGGGCTTCCTTGTAGGCTTCGAGTGTGCGAATGAATGTGTAGAAGTCACCGGTCTCACGGATGGCCTTGGCGTACGAGTCGATGATGTCGGCGTCGGCCTTGCCCTTCAGGATGTTGGCCTCCTGCTTGCCTTCGCCCTCGATCTTCTGCACCTCCGCCTGGGTCTTGTTGATGATCTCCTTCTTGCGTTGTTCGCCCTCGCTGGTGGTCTTGGTGGCGATCGCTTCCATCAGCGAGACGGCGCGTTCGAAGGCGGCTTCGCGAACCTGGGGAACGAACTCGATGTGGGACAAGCCGACGTCCACGAGCTCGATGCCGCGGCCCTTGTCCTTGCCGCTCTTGTTGCCGTCCTGGGCCAGGGCGCGCTGGGCTTCCTGCTTGATCTGGTCCATGATCTTGAGCCGGCCCAGGGCGACCGATTCCCTGGCTTCGGGAGGCACGACGAAGTCGGGGATGGCCTGTTCGAGCGCCTTCGCCGGGACATCCTGCCCCGTGGTCGCGGTGGCCGCGGCGATCATCTCGGGGGGAAGCCCCAGGGTGTAGGTCATCTTGCGGTTGGTGCTGCGGACAATCTCGGCAAGGTTGTACGTGGTGATCGTATCGCGGGCCGTGCTGCGGACGAATTCCTTGACCCGCGACTCGGCGTTCTCCACGGACCGGAGCGTCTGCACGAACTGGGCGGGATCGGTGATCCGCCAGACGGCCCATACGGTCACTTCAACTTTCTTGCCGTCGGCGGTGGGAACATCGACCAGCTTCTCGGCCTGGCGCGTTCCGTGCCAGACCTGGAGTGTCTTGGGAAGCCGAAGGACTTCCTGGACGAAGGGCAGCTTCATGTAGAGTCCTGGCCTGGTCTGGCTGGCAACCGGCTGGCCGAATTGCAAGAGCACGGCCAGCTCCCGCTCGTTGACGGTATAGAAGAGAGTCCCGCTCAGGGGGATGATCAGGACCAGGAACACGCCAATCAGGATGGCGATCCATTGGTGGCGAGTCATGGGTTGAGCTCTCCCTTCGAATCCAGGTTCAAGAGCGGCAGGAACTGCTTGAGGTCGGCATCGATGATGGTCTTGTTCTTCACGCTCTGGAGCAGATCCTGCATGGCCTCGATGTAGAGCCGCTGGCGGGTGATCTCGGGAGCACGCTGGTAGGCGCGGTACTTGGCCAGGAGCGCCTCGATCTCGCCCTGGGCCTCGGCCCGGCGGCGGGAGGAATAGCCTTCCGCCTCGCGGATGAGCTTGTCCCGGGCGGCCTTCGCTTCGGGAAGCAGCTTGTTCCGCTCCGACTCCGCCTCGTTCTCCAGCTTCTGTTTCTGCTGGATCGAGGCGTTGACCTTGTCGAACGCCGGCTTCACCCGATCGGGCGGGATCACCCGCTGCATTTGCAGGGCCGTGATCGTGATGCCGCAGGCGTAAGCGTCGAGGATGCGCTGGGTGTCATGGCGCGCCTCGTTGGCGATGTGGCTTCGCTTGGGCCCGATCACCTCGTCGAAAGAGTAATCGCCCACCAGGCGATTCATCACGGTGCGGGAAACGAAGGTGATGAGGTCAGCGGCGAACTCATCCTTGGCGTCCCGAGGGAAGCGGAAGAGGTATTGCTCGGGCTCGGTGACCTTCCATTGCACGGTCCATTCCACCGAGGCGGCGTTGAGGTCGCCGGTCAGCATCAGGGTCTCGTCTTCCTGGTGCCGCGAGGTCTCGAAAGTTTCCAGAGCGGCTTGAGATTCCGCACCATAGGGCAGGCGGAGGCCATGCTCCTCGACGCTGACCTTCATGACCTGGTCGATCATCGGCAGCTTGAAATGCAGCCCTGGCATGGTCGTGGCGTAGTTCTTGCCGAACCGCAAGACGACCGCCTGTTCATGAGGCTCGACAGTGTAGGAGGCGTCGAACAGCAACCCGAACAGGAGCAGCAAGCCAATTGCCCAGGGGATGAACGGGATGAGCCGTTGCCAGGGCTCGCCGGGCGGGGGCCGGCGAGGAACCCGGCGGGCGTATTCTTCATACGATTCCATGCGTCAATGCCTTCGGAACGAGGAAGGAGGACAAGGCCGCCTCGCCCTCCCGGGAACTGATGATTTCGGCCAGGCCTGGATCGATACCCTTGCGGGCGAACCGGTCAAGTTCCGACTTACACGTTTTTTTGTCGCGTCGAGAGCCTCGCCTCACGTCCGCGAGGCAGAACGCCTATGGATCTTGAAGTCGAGGCCCGCCGTCATTGTTGATGTGGAATAGCCGGGCAAGCAAGCTGGATTTCTCGCATACGACCTCGGCCATCCACCACTTGTCGATGCGATGAGGACCGGCCCCTGGCCCTTCGCTACTCTGAAGGCGGAAGTAGGGTCCGCTCTGCAGACCGACTTATTTTTTGAATTATGTGAATCTTCTCACTCCGGCAGCGGCTGCCCGCGCGTCTCCGGCGCGAAGGGCAGGGCCAGTAGCCCCAGGAAGAAGACCGAGCACATGGCGACGCCGGCGTGGCGCATCGGTTCGTGGTAGCCGGCGAAGACCCGGCTGGTCAGCAGGCCCAGGACCGAGGGGCCGGCGGCGGCGACCAGCCGGCCCACGTTGTAGCAGAACGAGGTTCCCGTGCTCCGCAGCCTCGTCGGAAAGAGCTCGGGGAAGTAGATCGCGTAGCCGCCGAAGAGTGCGAGCTGGAAGAATCCCATGATCGGGATAAACACAAAAATCTGCCAGAACTCGTCGAGGAACCAGAACGTGAAGGCCGTGGCGACCGCGGCCAGCACGAACGCGATGGCGAAGGCCGGCTTGCGGCCGATCCGGTGAGTCAGTTGCGAGAACGCCTGGATGCCGAAGAACGAGCCGGCGTTCTGCACCAGCGAGGTGATCCCGGTCCAGAAGGTGAGCTTGCCCGCGATGGCCTGGGGATCAAGCCCCTGGGCCTCGAAGTGCTTGCGGAAGACGCCCCGGATCAGGTCGAAGCTGAAGAAGCCGATCCCCCACAGGCCGACGACGCCGGCGAACGCCAGCACCATGCCGACAATCGTGTTCCGCCGCCAGCGCGGGTCGCCGAACAGCTCGGCGATCGAGCCCAGCTTGTGCGCGTGCTTCGGGTCGCCGGCAAGCTCCTGTTCTTCCTCCTGCACCGCGGCCTTCCACCGCTGGGGCTCCTTGAGCCGGACGAATATCGGTATGGCCAACAGGGCAGGGGCCAGGCCGACCAGGAACATGAGTCGCCAGGCGCTGGCGATTGCTCCGGATTCTTCCAGCCTGCCCAGGCCAATGCTCACGCAGGCCGCCAGCATGTTGCCGACCGACGAGAGCGACTGCAGCCACCCCAGCGCGAACGGCCGGGCCCTGTCTGACATCACCTCGGCCACGAGGGCGACCCCGACGGCGAACTGGCCGCCGACGCCCAGCCCGGTCAGGAACCGGTAGAAGGCGAAATCGCAGATTCCCGTCGAGAGTGCGCTCAAGCCCGTGAAGGCTGAGTAGCAGAGCACGGTCATCAACATGGTCTTCGCCCGGCCCACCTTGTCGCCCAGGATGCCGAAGACAATTCCCCCGAGGGCCCAGCCGATCATGAAGACCGTCGTGGCGTAACCGCCGTACTCGTCGACCCGTCCGGTCGCTGCCGGATCACCGGGCACCACATCGAGCAGCCGCGTGACCGCCGGCTTGCGGGCCAGGTTGAAGAGCTGCTGGTCCATCGTGTCGAAGAGCCAGCCCAGCGAGGCCACGAGGAAGACAAACCACTGGTAGCGCGTGAGCTCTCGCCACCAGGAAGCGCCGGCGTGATCGTCCGGTTCGCGTGCCGGGGTGTCGAAATGCATGCGGGCGATCTCCGGAAGGCGAGAGCTCGGGATGACTCACGATCCGGCCATGCCGTGAGCCTGCTGGCAACCGCCCGGGCTGGCCTTGCCGGCCAAACTCACTCGCACCACGGGGTTGCGGCGGCTAAGATCGTCGCCATGAGAAGGAAGATCTGGCTCATTCTGCTGGCTCAAGGTGTCCTTGTCATCCTGCTCGCGACGGCCATCGCCAGCAAGCGCATGCCGTTGGGCATCCCGGGCGAGTGGGAATGGCTGCGCGTTCATGCTCGGCCTTCGCTGGCCGGGGTATTTCTCTCCGCTCTGGCGGTCGCGGCCTACTGCGGGTTCGTCGGGCTGGGACTTCGCGCGGTCGCGTCGTCCCGGCTGGCTCTCCCGCGGGAGGCTGCGTGGCTGGCCGGGCTGCTGGGAGCGTCGATCGCGATCCAGGTCTTGATCCCGGCCGGGGCCGCCGACGAGTACGACCTGACCAAGTGGGCCTACGTGAACTACTTTGGCGCCTCGACGGGTTACTACCAGGTGGCCAGGAAGCAGGCAGTGGCTGATCCGTGGCGATTCCTGATCGAGTACCCGGTTTGGATCCAGAGCCAGGACTCCCTGCACATCGGCACCCATCCGCCGGGCCTGATCGTGACCCAGTGCCTGCTGCTGCGGGCGATGGAACAAAACCCGGGCCTCGCGAACGCGCTGGTGCGGTCGATGCCCTTCTCGACGGCCGAAGGGTTCCGCCAGCTCGAGCGCATGGACCGGCGGCCGATTCCGCGCGCCGATCGCGCGGCACTCTACCTGAGCAGCCTGATGACGCTCCTGGCGTGTGCCGGAACGGTGGTCCCGCTCTACCTGCTGGCACGATCGGCCCTGCCGCCGCCCGCGGCCTGGGTTGCCGCGGCGCTCTGGCCGCTTGCTCCGGCGGCGAATCTGTTTCAACCCGACGCCGATGCGGCCTACCCCTTGGTCTCGACCCTGGCCCTGGCCCTGGCGGCTTGGGCCGCGCGGTGGGCGCAAGGGAATCGCGGGGTCGCCTCCAGCCTGGCCCTGGCACTCGCCTCCGGCCTGGTCATGGCGCTGGGCACCTTCTTCACGCTGGCTTTCTTGCCGGTCGGTCTCATCGTGGCGCTTGTGATCCTGCTGACCCCGGAGGTCGTCTCCAGGCGGAAGGCCGGCTTGATCCTGGCTGTCGGGGCCGGTTTCCTGATGATCACGGCGCTGGGGTGGGCCGTGACAGGAGCCGACCCGATCACGGTTTGGACGTGGAACTTGAAGAACCATGCACGGTTTTACGTGGAGTATCCCAGGACCTATCTTGCCTGGCTCGTCGTCAACCCACTCGAGCTGGCCATCGCGCTGGGGCTGCCGGCGACGGTCTGGTGCATCATCGGCCTGGGAAGCCCTCGTTCCGTGCGCCAGATCGCCTGGGCCACGATCGCGGTGCTGTTCCTTCTGAACGTCGCCGGTCGCAACATGGGCGAGGTCGCCCGGCTCTGGATGCTCTTCCTGCCTCCGCTCTTGCCTGCGGCCGGCGCCGGCTTCGCCAGGCTCGAAGCAGAGCCAACCGTCCTGGCCATCTCGGCCGGCCTGCTGGGATTCCAGACTCTGGCACTACAGGCGATGATCCAGGTGGTCTATCCTGTCTAGGGATCGCTCACAAATTGAGCACATGGGAGGGCGTGGCGGGCGCGGTGAAAAGTTGGGGTTGCACGTTCCGGTTCCAGGGCGGGTTCCTCTGCTGTTTCATTGCGCGAAAGCGACGGAATCGCCCCAGCGCGAGGTTTGCCAGCCGCGCAGCGCGGCAGGTCGTAGCCGGGTGGCGTCAGCCCCAAGTCGCCGCGATGGTCACGATTACCAAGCGCAAATCAGCCCAGCCGTAAGTCAGCCGGGCACTAAGTCCTGGACGTCCGCGCAACCTTAGCCGACTCGTCGTTCTCCTAGGTCGCCCATTTCGCCCAAATTTCGTGCATGGCTTGTTCTTCTCTTCTTCTCTTCTCGAAGACGATGCCTGGGGGCTGCCCCTCGAAGTGCTCTGGAAGAACGGCGAAGGAGGTCGTGACGATCCCCGGGGATGGCCTCCGTCATCGTCGGTATCGCCAAGCCGCCACTCAACTCGCCTGGACATCCGGTGCCCTCCCAGAAATCCGTGGTCAACCGACAACACGTCTCGCTTAATCTCAGCGCAGCCACTGCGCGATTCGGATGCAGCGGCGTCCTACGCCGCGGGCATTTCCGAATCCAACTTGCCCCCAATCTCGCTAAAATTCTTAGTCCGTAACCCCATATTTTCAAAGAAATTGCAATTGCAAGTTAGTTGGGAGGGGACTGGTCTATTGATAGCCGGCAAGGCGGTTGCTACACTTAGGGCGTCCTCGGACGAGGGCTGCAACACGATCGCAACTGGATGGGCGCAGGGAGTCACCGTGGCCCGCGCCCCGAACGCAGGTCCCGATTCATCCACCGCCGCGATGACTCGACGGAGACCTGCTTGCGTGGCCGCATCCGGCAATGGTTCCCGACAGACCTTAGGTCGACGATACACGTGTCGCGACCCCCAGCCGAAGCCGACACCCACGCGCCGCGGGCACGAAGTCCTCACCCCGACGGCTCGCTCCCTCCGCCCCAGGGACAAACGAAAACTTCTATGGAAGTCACATAACTTCTTATAATCCCAAGTGATTTATCTTGCATTCCCAAGTGATTTAATTTATCATAACACTTCAGTGATAGAACGGTTTCGAGAGTCCCGGACGCACCCTTGGGTGCTAATACCTTTTGAGGCAACAAGAAAGATGAGAATTGCGTTACTATCTTGGGAGTCACTCCACTCGATTGCGGTGGGCGGCGTGGCTGTACACGTCACGGAGCTGGCCGCCGCCCTCGACCGCCGCGAGCACGAGATCCACGTTTTCACGCGGCAGGGCCAGTCGCAGCCAGGGTACGACTTCATCGACGGGGTCCACTACCATCGCTGCCCGTTCGCGCTGAGCACGAACTTCGTCGACGAAGTGAACAACATGTGCCGAGCCTTCGTCGACGCGGTCTTGGCCGTCGAGGACACGGTCGGCAGCTTCGACGTCGTGCACGCGCACGACTGGCTGGCGTCGAACGCGGCCGTCTGGATCAAGGAGGGTCGGGGGCGGAAGGCCGTCCTCACCATGCATTCGACCGAGTACGGGCGGAACGGCAACCGGTTCCTGGGCGGGCAGGCCGCGCGGGTGCAGCAGCACGAGCGCCACGGCACGTACTGCGCTGACCGAGTCATCACGGTCTCGGACCAGCTCAAGGCCGAGACCCGGTGGCTGTACGAGGTGCCCGACTGGAAGGTCCGGACAATCTATAACGGCGTTAGTACAAGCCAGTTTGATTACCCGGTCGACGCGGGCGACGTGAAGCGGCGGTACGCGATGGCCCCGCTCGACCCGATGATCCTGTTCGTCGGCCGGATGGTCGTCCAGAAGGGGCCGGACATCCTCGCGCGCACGATACCCTCGATCCTGCGGCACTACCCCCACGCGAAGTTCGTCTTCGTGGGCGACGGCCACATGAAGGAAGACGTGTGCCGGATCGGGCACCAGCTCGGGGTGGCGCACGCGATGCGCGTCCTCGGCGTCGTCCGGGGCCTGGAGTTGACCAACCTGTTCAAGGCGTGCGACGTCGTGGCGGTGCCCAGCCGCAACGAGCCGTTCGGGATCGTCATCCTCGAGGGGTGGTCGGCCCACAAGCCCGTGGTGAGCACGAAGCGAGGCGGCCCCGCCGAGTTCGTCTGGCACGAGGTCAACGGGCTCCACGTCGATGACACGCCCGAATCGGTGGCCTGGGGCCTGGGGACCCTGATCGGCGACCACGACCGCTGCCGCTGGATGGGCCGGAACGGGCGGGCCACGGTCGACGCCGCGTTCAGTTGGGACACCATCGCCGAGCAGACGGAGACAGTCTACCGGAGCGTCGCTTGACCCCGCGCCGCGGGCGCCGGGACGGGGAGGTGGTTTCTCGGTTTCCTTGCCGGGCGGGAGCGTCGAGGGCGTGCCTCGAACGCAAGGACTCCGGGACTCGCCCCACCCTAAACCTCCCCGCCGTGGGGCCAGGGCCCGGATCAAACACCCTCACTTGTGGCCGGCCCCCGCAGGGAGCCCCCAGCCGCGACCTGCCCCGGGGACCCCACGGGACCTACCCGGGCAGGCTCTCCGACCGATCAACTGAAACAATATCAGCAACTCATTATTGTTGGTATGACAAAGGATCAGCCAGTATTCCTGAGAGGATTTCTACTCGATATTCTTCGGGAATTCACCTGCTTATGATCTCTTTGCGGATTATGAAATCACACGATCAGCCGATCAATCGGTCTGTCTTGAATTGGAGAACTGATCATGCCAATGGGGATTTTGTTCTGGGTCTTGATGATTCTCTGGCTCATTTTCGGAATTCTTTCCGGGTCAATTGGGTCGGGGTGGGCCTTCTGGGGTGGCCATGCTCTTACTTTCGTTCTCTTTGCCCTATTGGGCTGGAAGTGTTTCGGGAACCCAATCCAGGGGTGAGCTATGATGCTCGAAGAGATTGGGAAGCAACACAATCTTAAGGGAACGAGGCGGTACTTCGTATGAAGATGACAAAGGATCAGCCAGTATTCCTGAGAGGATTTCTACTCGATATTCTTCGGGAATTCACCTGTTTAGGGATGCGCGATCTCTTTGCGGATTGTGAAATCAAACGATCAGCCGATCAATCGGTCTATCTTGAATTGGAGAATTGATCATGCCAATGGGGATTTTGTTCTGGGTCTTGATGATACTCTGGCTCATTTTCGGAATTCTTTCCGGTGGGTCGGGGTGGGCATTCTGGGGTGGTCATGCTCTTACTTTCGTTCTCTTTGCCCTATTGGGCTGGAAGTGTTTCGGGAGACCAATTCAGGGGTGAGCTATGATACTCGCAGAGATTGGGAAGCAACACAATCTTCAGGGAACGAGGCGGTACTTCGTATGAAGAATAGCATGAGCGCGATCTCTAACGGCCCCTCCGCCGGTCAGGGCGAGCGGGCGCGCCGGGCCGCGATCCGACGCGACGGGCCCCGGGACGCCGAGTTCCTGCGCCGTTGCGGGTGGGAGATCGGGGAGCGGCGGGCAGCCGAGCGGTACGCGCCCCCGGTCAACCACGTCGGTCTGGCCATGGTCGACCCCACGCAGGGATTCATCCACTGGCATATGTTGCCCGAATGGGTTGAGCAGGCCCGCGAGCGGTCCCGCGACTCGTGGCAGCACTGCCGGATGGTCGTGCGGCTGTACGATGTCTCCTACATCCACTTCACCGGGCTGAATGCCCACCGCATCCGGGACCTCCCGCTCCCCGCGCTGTGCGGGCACCTGTTCTTCCCGATGCCGGGGGGCGCGGGGACCTGGCAACTGGCGGAGGTGGGCTTCCTGCTCCGCAATGGCGAGTTCCTCCCCGCGGCGCGGTCGACGGTCGCGCAGTTCGCACGCGACTCGGCCTCGCCGCACTGCGACCACACCGCCCTGCTGGTGGACCACGAGCGGAACGTGGAGGAGGTCGGCAACGTCTGGGACCAGGAGAAGTTCCTGGCGGAGCGGAACGCGCCGCGGCTTCGCTCGCCCTTGCGGATCGGGTCCTTCGCGTTCGAGTCGCTGGCCTCGGGTCAGGATACCGAGCTGGCCCGGTTCGTCTCCGAACTGGCCGCCGCCCAGTGCGCCCTCGGCCACGAGGTCCACGTGTTCGTCCCCGCCGCCGGCGAGTTCACCGCGGACTTGATGCGCGGGGGCGTACATTACCACCCGCTGCGCGTCGCTCCGACCGGGAGCTGCCTGGAGGCCGCGCGCGAATTCGCGCTGTCCGCCGCGCATGCCCTCGACGGGTTCCCCCCGTTCGACCTGATCAACTTCCACGAATGGATGACCGGGTACGCGGGCTGGTATGGGACGCGGCCGGCGGTTGCCGCACTCGGCTCGATCGAGGCGATCCGCCGGGGCGACACGCCGCCCACCGAGGAATCGCAGGAGATCGAGCAGGTCGAGCGAGAGGTGGCCCAGTCGGCGCGGTGCCTGCTGGTGCCCCACGGGCTCTGGTCGCGGGCCCTCGAGGAGCTGGGGCCCGACCCCGCGCGGCTGCACGGGTTCTCGATGGAGGGCCGGCCGCCCGACGAGTGGGAGGCGCCGCTCGACTTCGGGGAGGTCAAGATGCAGGTCGGGATCGGCCCGCTCGACCGGATGCTCCTGTACGTCGGGCCGCTCGAGCACGCGGCCGGGGTCGACCTGATGGTCGATGCCCTGCCCGTCGTCCTGCAGCGGATGCACAACGTCCGCCTCGCCTTCGCGGGCACTGGGAACCTCGCGGGCGCGCTCGACTCCCGCGCCCACCAGCTCGGGGTGGCACACGCCGTGCGCCTGCTGGGCCACGTCGAGCACTGGCAACTGTCGCGGCTGCTCCGCGCGGCGGAGGCGCTGGTGCTGCCGTCGCGCTACCGGGTCCCGTTCGACGACGCCGTGGTGGACCTCGCCCGCAAGGCCGGCCGCCCAGTGATCACAACGCACGGGGGGCCGGCGCACCTCGTGCGCCATGAAGAGAATGGCGTAATTACGTATGACAATCCCGGCTCGATGGTCTGGGCCATGGACCGCGTCTTGGGCGACCCGGCCCAGGCGGAGCGGATGGGGCGCAACGGCCGGCGCCACGAGACCAACGCCCCGAGCTGGGACGATGCGGCCCGCCGCTACTTCGAACTTTGTGTCCAGTGTATCCCCGAACTGACCGTGAGGCGCGGATCGACGGCCGCCGTATAATCAGCGCCCGTCATCTTCCGTAAGGGAGAGAACCAGCTCATGAGCACCGCGACTGTTAACGCGACCCTAGACGCCGCGGCCGACGACGTCCTCGCCGCCCCGATTAGCGCACCCGAGCACGAGGACGACCGTCCCGGGGGGCAGGCCGTCTTCGCGGCCTTCTGCTACGAGGATCCCGACAGCTTCATCGGCCGGTACGTCAGCCAGACGGTCGCCGATCTGGCCGAGAACGGGACCACCGTCTACCTGTTCGCGCGCAGACACTTCCCGGTGGAAGAGCCGGGCGTCCGCACTCACGCGGTCGGCGAGTGCGTCGGCGAGAGCATGCTCGGCTCGGTCCAGGAGTTCACCCGCCGCGCCGCCAACGCCTTCCTGCGCCAGTTCCCCGCGGGGACGGAGGGGGTCACCCTCCTGGGCTACGAATGGTCGGCCGTGCCGACCCTGTCGCTCCTGCACGCACTCCGCGACCTCCCGGCGGTCGCGTCGTTCCACTCCCTCGAGTGGGAGCGCAGCGACATGAGCGGCGAAACCAGCTGGCAGATCGGCGAGATCGAGCTGGCCGGGCTCCGCGAGGCCCGGACCATCCTGGTCCACCGGGCGTCCACCGCGAAGATCGCGCGGCGCCGGCTGCCCGAATGCGCCGGCCGGATCGCGGCGGCGCAGGAGTTCTTCACCTGCGGCGGTCCCGGGGCTGAACCCGAAACGTTGCGGGCGGTTCACCGCGTCGATCAACACTGACCCCTTTATTAGTGAGATTCATATTTTATGAGCATAACAATCGCTGAGAGAAATGAAACGATCGCTGAGAGGAATGAAACGGTGGTGGCCCTGGAAGATGTTGAAACGAAACAAACGGTGGTGGCCCTGGAACTTGAAGATGAGGCCACCGACTACCTCGCCGACCAGGGCACCGGACACGACGCGCCGGCCCAGGCCCACCCGAGCCGCCTCGGCGAGTATCTCCGCACGCCAGACCCCGCCGACACGGCCGACCGCCCCGAGGGGGGGCCGGCCCTCGCGGTCTTCTGCTACGAGGACCCCGACAGCCTCGTCGGCCAGTACGTGAGCTGGGCCGCCGGCCTGGTGGCCGCGCGCGGGATCCCCGTCCACCTGTTCGGGCGCCGGCCGTTCGCGGAGGGCGCGCCGGGCGTCCACAACCACGCGGTCGGCGACTGCGGCGGCGACGACCTGCTGGGCTCGGTTCGGGAGTTCACCCGCCGCAATTGTGACGCCTTCCGCCGCGCGTTCCCCTTGGGAGTGGCGGGTGTCACCCTCCTGGCGCACGACTGGTCCGCCGTCCCGGCCGCGCTGACCCTGAAGGCGATGCACGGCCTCGAGGTGCTCGTCGAGTACCATTCGCTCGAATGGCAGCGCACCGACGTCGGGAGCGAGACCGCCCGCCAGATCGCCGAGATCGAGCTGGCCGGGCTCCGCGAGGCCCGGACCATCCTGGTCCACCAGGCGTCCACGCGCGACTGCGCCCTCAGCGTGCTGCCTGAGTGCGCCGGGCGCCTCGAGGACGTCCGGATGCCGTTCCCCGTCCACCTGTTCCGGAACGACCTCGACCCGGGCGCGGTCAAGGGACGGTTCCAAGTCGGGCCGATCGACCCGACGATCGTGTACGTCGGCGACCTGGCCGCGGCGTACGGGGCCGACTTGCTGGTCAAGGCCATGCCGGCGATCCTCAAGAACCACACGCAGGCGCGGCTGGTCATCGTGGGGAATGGCCCGGAGTACTGGCCGATGCGCGTGTACTCGCGCTACCTGCTGCTCGACCACGCCATCCGGTTCGCGAGCGACGTCCAGGGCCAGGCGCTCTTCGAGTTGATCCAGGCCGCCGACATCGTCGCCGTCCCGAGCCGGGAGCCGACTCCGTGGTGGCCGATCCTCGCCGCCTGGGCGGCCCGGCGGCCGGTCGTGGCCAGTCACGAAGCGGCCGTCCCCCTCCTCGAGCACGATCACGACAGCATCCTGGTCTACCCGAACGAGGGGAGCCTCGTCTGGGGCATTGAGCGCTTGCTGTTCGACCTGGACCTCGGCCGCACGATCGCCCGCCGGGGTCACGAGAAGTTACTCGAGCGCTTCGGCGAGAACGTCATCGCCGAGCAGATCACGGACCTTATGCGGGTCACTTCGGCCTGAGGGCCCGTCGAGGGCGCTCAAGCGATCGGACCGCACCACGCCGCGCAGTGAGGAAGCCCAATCAGCCCTCCCCTGGAGGGGGGGCTGGGTGGCAGGCGTTTTTCCAGGAGAGCCCAGGTTCTCGGGGGGCTCTGACCGACACGGCCCCGAGCCCTACGGAGGTGACGAACATGACGACCCCGAGCTCGACCGAAGAGCGTGACGACCCGCTGCCCGCGCTCCTGGCCGCTTGCGGCCAGGAGCACGCCCTGCGGTGGTGGCCCGAACTGACCCCGTCCCAGCGGCAGCGCCTCCATCAGCAACTGGCGGGCATCGACCTGGAGCAGTTGCAGCGCCTGTTCCGCCAGACCGACCCCGCCGCGACCCCGGACCAGGCCGTGCGGCCGACCCCCGTGTTGCGGCTCGCCAGGACGTTCGAGGATCGCGAGCGGGACTGGCGGGCGCGTGCCTGGGGCGAGCCGTGCGGCCGGAGTGCAGGGTCCATTCCCTCGTCAGACTCCGAGTGGCCGGCCGGCCGAAACGCCTTTTCCTCACCACGCAGGGAGCACACATGCCACGCGGATATCTTCTGTTGATCCTCCACGCCCACTTGCCGTACGTCCGGCACCCCGAGTTCGACCGCTTCCTGGAGGAGCGCTGGTTCTTCGAGGCGGTCACGGAAACGTATGTGCCTTTGATCAAGTTCCTCGACCGCCTGAGGGCCGAGGGCGCGCCGTTCAAGTTGACACTCTCGGTCTCGCCGCCGCTGGCGAACATGATGGAAGACCCGCTCCTCCGCGAGCGGTGCGTGCGGCACTTCGACACGCTGGTCGAGCTGGCGGAGCGCGAGATCGAGCGGACGCGGCAGTGGCACGATGTCAACTTCCTCGCCACGATGTACCGGAACATCTTCGAGGACTCGCGCCGGACCTTCGTGGAGCGGTGCCAGACTCGGCTGGTCTCGGCCTTCCGGGACCTCGCCGAGTCCGGGCACCTGGAGCTGATGACCTGCGCCGGCACACACGGCTACCTGCCGCTGCTCAACTCCGAGCCGGCCACCGTGCGGGCGCAGGTGCTGTCGTCCATGCACGAGCATCAGCGGATTTTCGGGTCGCCTCCGGCGGGGATGTGGGTTCCGGAGTGCGCCTTCTATCCCGGCCTCGACGAGCTTCTGGCCGAGGCGGGGGTGCGCTACTTCGTGGTCGACTCGCACGCGGTCGAGCACGCCGACCCACGGCCGCTGTTCGGGATCAACGCCCCGCTGTACTGCCCCTCCGGGGTGGCCGCCTTCGGGCGGCATCCGACGACGTCCAAGCTGGTCTGGAGCAACAAGGTCGGCTACCCGGCCGATTACAGCTACCGCGAGTATTACCGCGACATCGGCCTCGAGCTCGACCAGCACTACCTCGAACCCTACCAGTACGCGCAGGGGGTCCGGACGCCGGTGGGGATCAAGTACTACCGGATCACCGGGCCGGGGCCGGACAAGCACTTGTACAACCCGGACCGGGCCCGGGACACCGCCGAGCGCCACGCGCGGGACTTCGTGGACCGCTGCCGCGATCAGGCCGTGCGCGCCAGCTCGCGGATGCCGGTCCCCGCGGTGCTCGTCTCGCCCTACGACGCGGAGCTGTTCGGCCACTGGTGGTTCGAGGGCCCGCAGTGGATCTATTATATCCTCCGCGAGCTGGCCCACGGCGGGCCGCTCGCGGCCGGGACGCCGGGCGAGTACCTGGCGGCGCACCCGGTCCAGCAGCGCGCGATGCCGGCGCCCAGTAGCTGGGGGCGCAACGGCTACAGCGAACACTGGGTCAACGCGAAGACCGACTGGATGTGGCGCCCCCTGCACGAGGCCGCCGCCCGGATGACCCGGGCGGTGCAAGCCTACGGCGCCGGAGGCGACCCACAGTCCGCCGACGCCGCCAGCCTGGAGGAGCGGGCCCTCTGCCAGGCGGGCCGCGAGTTGATGCTCGCTCAGAGCTCCGACTGGCCCTTCATCATCACCAACGGCACCACCGAAGAATACGCCCGGCGCCGCTTCAACGACCACCTCCACCGCTTCCACGAGTTGCTGAACTCCCTGGAGCACCGGAACATCGACGCCCCGCAACTGGAGGCCCTGGAGTACATGGACGCGATCTTCCCGGAACTGGATTACCGGCTCTTCGCCCCCGCGGGAGGAGCCACTTGCGCCTGATTCCCGCAAGATAGGTATAATTCCCGCAAGACAGGTAGTGGACGCCGGACGGCAGACACGGGGTCAATGGGGCCCCGGGCTTCGCCTTGCCCCATCCCTCAGTGGCCCTCCGTCATCGGCCATTCGTCGTTTGCCCTGAGGGTTTCACGAACGCCCGCTCGCGAAAGGAAAGGATGAGTATCGCATGGAGCTTCGACCCATTCCCGAGATGATCGACGGTTTCCCGAACTTCTGCGGGGCGGAGGCCCAGGTGGAGCAGGTCACCAGCGCCCGCCACCCGGTGTACCTCCAGGAGACCGACCTGCGACTCGACCGCCTCCGCGCGGCGTTCGCGATCGCCCTGCACATGCATCAGCCCTTGATCCCGGGCGGCGGCCCCGACCTCCGGACCGCGGAGGTCATCAGCAACCTCGACCACATGGTGCGGAACCCGGGCATCGGCGACAGCCACAACGCCCCGGTCTTCGCCGAGTGCTACGCCCGGATCGGCGACCTGATCGCTGAGCTCGTCGCCGCGGGGCGGACCCCGCGCGTCATGCTCGACTACTCGGGCGAGCTGCTCTACGGGCTGCGGAAGATGGGCCGCGGCGACGTGCTCGACCGGCTCCGCGGGATCACCTGCGACCCGCACCTGCGGCGGTACGCGGAGTGGCTGGGCACGATGTGGGGCCACGCGGTGGCCTCGTCCACGCCCCCCCCAGACTTCGAGCTGCACCTCCGTGCCTGGCAGCAGCAGTTCGCGGCGGTCTTCGGCTGGGAGGCCCTCGGCCGGGTCCGCGGGTTCTCGCCCCCGGAGATGGACCTGCCCAACCACCCCGACGTCGCGTTCGAATACGTCAAGGCCCTGAAAGAATGCGGCTACCGCTGGCTCCTGGTGCAGGAGCACTCCGTCGAGGCCCTCGACGGCCACGCTCTGCGCGAGCGGCACCTGCCCCACCGGCTGGTGGCCAGGAATTCGTGCGGCGAGGAGGTGTCAATCGTCGCGGTCATTAAGACGCAGGGGTCGGACACCAAGCTCGTCGGGCAGATGCAGCCGTTCTACGAGGCCCAGACCCTGCAGCGCCGGGAGGTGGCGGGCGTGTCGATCCCGCCGCTCGTCACCCAGATCGGCGACGGCGAGAACGGCGGCGTCATGATGAACGAGTTCCCCAGCGCCTTCCGGCAGGCCGCCGAGCGCCACGGCAACGAGGGGGTGGTCGCCGCGAACGTCACCGAGTACCTCGAACTGATCGAGCAGGCGGGCGTCACGGAGGGCATGCTGCCCGCCTGCCGGCCGGTCCACCAGGGGGCGCTGTTCGCACACGTCACCGCCTGGGAGCCGGGCGCCGCCGACAAGGCCCTGGAGGCACTCCAGCGCGAGCGGCCCGGCTTTTGCATGGAGGGTGGCTCGTGGACAAACAACATCAGTTGGGTCCGGGGATATGAGAACCTCTTAACTCCAATGAACAAGCTCAGCGCCCGGTTCCACCAGGTGCTGGACGGCCGGCCCGTCGACCGGGGCGGCCGCGCCTACCGCAACGCGCTGTTCCACCTGCTGACCGGGGAGACGAGCTGCTTCCGCTACTGGGGGCAGGGCTTCTGGACCGACAACGGCAGGGAGCTCTGCCGGCGCGGCCAGGAGGTCCTCGCCCACGACTTCGGCTAAGGGCGCGCCCGCCCCGCGCGCAGGGCGCGCCAGCCCGGCGCGCCGACTCACCGGCCGCACCGCACCGTCCCGAAACGACGAGCATTCGCATGAAAACAATTCAAGAGCAAGTCCACGCCGAACCTGAGGCCAACCTGACCGTCTCGCGCGGGCACGGCGCCCCCTTCGGCGCGACCGTGCGCCCCGGGGGCGTGAACTTCGCCGTATTCGCGCGGCACGCGGAGCGCGTCCACCTGGTCCTGTCCCGGCGGGGGCACGAGCGGTGGGTCGCCGAGATCCCGTTGGACCCGAGGCTGAACAAAACGGGCGACGTGTGGCACGTCTTCGTCCACGGCCTGTCGCCCGACACCCTCTACGGCTACCGCGTCTTCGGGCCGTTCGCGCCCCACGCCGGTCACCGTTTCAACCCCGACGTGGTCGTGCTCGACCCGTACGCCACCTCGATCAGCGGCGGCCAGCAGTGGGGGGTGCCCGACGTGCCCAACGGGGACGGCTACACCCGCTTCACGCGCCGGGGGCGGATCGACGACGACGAGTTCGACTGGGAGGACGACATGCCCCCGGGCACGCCGCTCGCCCGGACCGTGATCTACGAGCTGCACGTCCGGGGCTACACGCGGCACCCGTCATCGAAGGTCCGGCACCCCGGGACGTTCCTCGGTCTCTGCGAGAAGATCCCTTACCTTCAGTCCCTGGGCGTCACGGCCGTCCAGTTGATGCCGGTCCTCGAGTTCGACGAGTTGGACCAGCCCCGCATCCACCCGGGGACGGGCGAGCCGCTCAGGAATTACTGGGGCTACTCGCCGCTCAATTTCTTCGCGCCCAAGGCCTCTTACGCCGCGCACCCGGGCCAGCAGGTCCGCGAGTTCAAGCAGATGGTCAAGGAGTTCCACCGTGCCGGCATCGAGGTCATCCTCGACGTCGTCTACAACCACACCTGCGAGGGGAACGAGCACGGCTCGACCCTCAGCTTCCGCGGCCTGGCCAACGCGATCTATTACATTCTCGACCGGGAGGGGCGGTACCACAACTACTCGGGCTGCGGCAACACCTTGAACTGCAACCACCCGGTCGTCCGCGACCTGATCATCAGCAGCCTCGTCTACCTGGCGACCGAGCTGCACGTCGACGGCTTTCGCTTCGACCTGGCCTCGATCCTGGGCCGGGGCGAAGACGGCCGGGTGCTCGAGGACCCGCCCCTGATCCGGCACATCGCCGAGCACCCGCTGCTGGCCGGCACCAAGCTCCTGGCCGAGGCGTGGGACGCCGCCGGCCTGCACCAGCTCGGCAAGTTCCCCGCCTGGGGGCGGTGGGCCGAGTTCAACGGCCACTTCCGCGACGACGTCCGCCACTGGATCCGCAGCGACCCGGGCGCGGCCACCCCCTTGGCCAAGCGGATTTGCGGCAGCCTCGACCTCTACGGCGACTCCTCGCGGCACCCCCACCACTCGATCAATTTCATCACTTGCCACGATGGCTTCCCCCTCAACGACCTCGTCAGCTACAACCGCAAGCACAACTGGGCCAACGGCGAGAACGAGCGCGACGGCTGCCTCGACAACCTCAGCTACAACTGCGACCACGAGGGGCCGACCGACGACCCCCTCGTCAACGCCCTCCGCCAGCGTCAGATGAGGAACTTCCTGACCCTGCTGCTGATCTCACAGGGCGTCCCCTTCCTGTCCCAGGGCGACGAGTTCGCGCGCACGCAGCACGGCAACAACAACGCCTACTGCCAGGACAACGAGATCTCCTGGGTCGACTGGGGCTTTGCCCAGAAGAACGCGGGGCTGTTGCGCTTCACCAGGATGATGATCGCCTTGCGCCAGCGCTTCTTCGCCATCCACCGCGAAGAGTTCATCCGCAGGATGACCTGGCACGGCACACGGTTAGGCGACCCGGACTGGACCGGAAAGAGCCGGACCCTGGCGTTCCAGATGCATGGCTGGCACGGCCTGCCGGACCTCCACGTGATGCACAACGCCCACTGGGAGCCGCAACGGTTCGCCCTCCCGCCGCACCGGGGGCAGTGGTGCCGCCTGGTCGATACCGTCTTGCCCTCGCCGGAAGACATCACCGAGGAAGCGAACGCCGTGCCGGTCCGGCCGGTGGACCACTACTACCTGTCGCCGCGGTCGACCGTCATCCTCATCGCGTCGTGAGGGACCTCACAAAAGGCGCCCGCATCCCGGCCCCCCGACCGGGCTAGATGTCCGTTTCGTAAGTTCCTAGCCAGTTTTCTTAACCTGACGCTTATACGGCCTTGGCGGATAAAGGTAGCGTTCAAACCTGTTGGGGCCGTGGACTAGACCACGCGCGACCCTGCTGTTGTTGACGGCGTGTTTGACTGAACGGAGTACCACGCACTAGCCTATGTTTGGGGTGGCGGACCCCTTCGCGGGCGTGACGCGTGCGGGGATCTGGCTTATTTTCCGAGGTTTTTTGAGCGACCCCCCGCGTTCTTTCCTGAAAACCGTAGTGACAACATCAGCCTGAGATTTGCCGGAATCATCGGAAGTCGTGATACTTCACGACATGTACCTCAGAACCGTCAAAGTCCGGTCCTCCAGTGGCTCGATCAACGAGTATGTCCGCGTCGTCGAGGCCTATCGCGACAACGGTAAGGTCAAGCAACGCACCCTCGCCGACCTCGGCCACAAGGACCTCTTGGTCGAGATCCTACCCAAGCTCCAGCGGTTCCTCGGCGGGGACCGAGCGGACACCGGCGAGGCCGAAGAGCCCGACATCCTCGACGCCTCCACCTGGGGGCCGGTCCTCGCCGTCCGGACCCTGTTCGACCAACTCGGGCTGTGGACCATCCTCGACGCGGCGCTCGGTAAGGCCAAGGGCGTGCGGTTCGCCGACCGGGCGTTCGTCCTGGTCGCCAATCGGCTCATCCGCCCCGCCAGCGAACATGGCTTGGCGGGCTGGCTGGATGTGGCTCTTATATTGGGGTCAACTTGAACAGGGAAATTCACTTTACCATTGTATATAATAAATCTATTACATATATTACAAATACGCATACCATATGTAAGTGTGCGACTGATCGCTTCGGCGGGTGGCGCTGGTGGCTTGTCCGGGCTATATTTCGGCTCATACTCGACGCGCAACTCCTCGTCTTTTCCGCGATGGACGACGAAATCGCGGGTCTTGAATTCACCGTCGCCCCACTTGACCGCCAGTTCATGCGTACCGGCGCGGAGAGTGATCGACTCGCGCGGCGTCTTGATGAGAATCTGCTCGCCGTCGACCTGCACATCGGCTTTGGGGCCGTCGACGATGATCTTGATGCGACCATAGTCGGTGGTCACGTAGATGATGACGCCCAGCGCGATCAGGGCGAATGAGAAAGCTGCGGCGATCGCTGGCCACATCCACGGCGGCTTTTGACGCCCCGGCGCCTCGACGGCCGGCGCAGGTTCTTTCACTGTTTCGGTTTGCTTGAACTCGATCAGGCTCTCCCACGCCACCCGATCTGGGTTCGGCTTTGACGGACCCCTTGGCGCGGGGGCTGGGGCCGTGCCGAGGGTCGCCGGCTGCGCCGGTGCGGACCCACCGCCGACAGGCTGGGGAGACGAGGCCGCCAGCCCGACGCGGGAGATCTCGGGGCTCGGTCTGGACCCCGGGTTCGCGCCCGGCTTGAAGAACGGCTTGAGCGCCTCGGCTACCTCGGCCGGAGTCTGGAACCGCCGCTCTGGCTCTTTGGCCAGCATCTTCGCCACCACGGCGGCCAGCTCGGCGGGCACTTCGGGGCGAATGAAGTTTAGCGGCTTGGCATCCATCGAGTGGTGCGCCTGCAACAGCTCGTACAGGCTTCGGGGCGTCGAACGGCGGGTGGCCCGTCAGAAGGCAGTAGAGGGTGCAGCCCAGGCTGTAGATGTCGGCCCGGATGTCGGCCTTCTGAGCATTCACCGTCTGCTCGGGAGCGACGTAATGAGGGGCGCCCAGCATCTGGCCCTCTTGGGTCAGGCCGCCGTCGACGCCTCCCTCACTGGTCACCTTGGCCAGGCCGAAGTCGAGCACCTTGACCACCGGCTTGTTCCCATCGCGAGCGAGCATCAAGTTGCTCGGCTTGATGTCGACTCCAATCCTCTGACGACTGAAGCTCTCACGCTCGTCTGAGGTACGAAGCAAGAGCTCCGATTGTGCCATTGCGGTGACCTGGGGCTCACGCCGCCAGGCTATGAACTTCCGCCGCTCCGCGGCTGGCAAACCTCGCGCTAAACAGCAGCGGAGGACGCCATCGAACTGGAACGTGCAACCCCAACCTTTCATCACCCCAGCCTCGCCTTCCCAGGGAAAATGAAACAGCGCTTCCTGGTCGGTCGCTCCCTGCGCACCTCAAGCTCCAATCAGGTTCCGCGTGTCACTGGCTCTGAGGCAGCGCACGATTTTCGGGCATCTCGGGCCGACTTGCAGCGGAGCGGTAGTTCACGAATCCTTGCGCCAATAGTTTCGAAGCCAAGTTCCTGCCTCCATCCTGGCCGCCATCAGACACGACGCCCTGACTTGACCCTGTCTCTCTTCCCGCGATACGATGATCAGGGGACGAACAAGGGAAAAACGGTGTCGTGTCGGCTCTTCTCATTTTTCCAGTGACTTTGAAAGGCGATGGTTTTACGTATGTCGCAGGACGCCGGGGCGAAAGCTCCGGTGTCCTGAATGATTGTCCGTAGATCGTTCGCCCTGGGAGCGACCTTGGAGATCACGCTTAACGGCCAGCGCCGCGAGATGCCCGCGCCGATGACTGTCGCCCAGCTTCTGGTCCATCTGCAACTGAAGCCAGAGTTCGTGGCCGTCGAAGTCAATCGTGACCTCGTGGGGCGGGGCTCGCACGCGGACAGGTCCCTTGCGCCGGGAGATGTGCTGGAAATCGTCACGCTGGTCGGCGGTGGATCGAGCGCCGCCACGGCCACGGACCTGCCTCCGCTGAGGATCGGAACTCACACGATCAGGAGCCGGCTCTTCGTCGGCACGGGGAAGTATGCGACGCTCGAGTTGATGCATGACTGCCTGGAGGCCAGCGGTGCCGACGTGGTCACGGTGGCGGTTCGCCGCGAGCGGCTGATTGACCGCCAGGGTCGTAACCTGCTCGATTATGTCGATCCCCGGCGGTACACCATCCTGCCCAACACCGCCGGTTGTTTTTCCGCCCAGGAGGCATTGCGCACTGCCCGGCTGGGGCGCGAACTGCTGGAGGGCCTGGCGAATTCGGGGGCTGACTGGGTCAAGCTCGAGGTCCTGGCCGACACCCGCACGCTCCTGCCCGACCCGGTCGCCACGCTCGAGGCGACCCGCGTGCTGGTTGACGAGGGCTTTCAGGTCCTCTGTTACACCAGCGACGATCCGATCATGGCCAGAAGGCTGAAGGAGGCGGGGGCCGCATCGGTGATGCCGGCCGGCAGCCCGATCGGCAGCGGTCAAGGCGTGCTCAACCCCAATAACATCCGGATCATCCTCGAGGACCTCAAGGCCGGCGATCCCTCCTATCCCGTGATCGTGGACGCCGGAGTGGGCACCGCCAGCGATGTGGCCATCGCCATGGAGCTGGGCTGCGACGGCGTCTTGCTCAACACCGGAATCGCCGGCGCCGCTGATCCCCTACGCATGGCGCACGCCATGCGCCTGGCGATCGAGGCCGGCTGGCTAGCCGCGAGTGCCGGACGCATTTCCAAGAAGCTCTACGCCACGGCCTCCAGCCCCACGCAGGGCATGGTGGGTGGAAACTGAGGCTGGCCGGCAGGTGATTCCCCCCTCACGGTGGGCGACGACGGCATGGCGCAACTGGACCCCGCTTCGATTCTTGGACCCGGCGGCGCCGTGGCGCGCAGGCTGCCCGCGTATGAGCTCCGCAGCCAGCAGCTCGAGATGGCCCAGGCCGTGGCCCGGGCCATCGAGCGCCCGGGGCATCTCATCGTCGAGGCCGGCACCGGAGTGGGTAAGAGCTTTGCCTACCTCGTGCCCTCGATCCTGGCCGCCGTCGAGCAGAAGAAGAAGATCGTGATCTCCACGCACACGATCGCGCTCCAGGAGCAGTTGCTGCGCAAGGATCTCCCGTTCCTGCGATCCGTGATGCCCCAGGAGTTCTCGGCTGTCCTGGTCAAGGGGCGGTCCAACTACATCAGCCTGCGCCGGCTTGATGTCGCGGTGGCTCGAGCCATGGGGACCTTCCAGAAGCAGGAGGAGTTCGACCAGCTCGGCGAGATCAAGCTCTGGGCCAACCGGACGACCGACGGCTCCCGGTCCGACCTCGATTTCCGGCCGCTGCCGGGCGTCTGGGACGCGGTCCAGAGCGAGAACGGCAACTGCCTGGGCCGCGACTGCCCGCGGAACAAGGGATGCTTCTACTTCCAGGCCCGGCGACGCGTCTGGTCGGCCAACTTGTTGATCGTCAACCACGCCCTCTTCGTCACCGACCTGGCACTGCGGGCCGCGGGCTTCGGGATGCTTCCCAAGTACGACGTGGCAGTTTTTGACGAGGCGCACACGCTCGAGGCCGTGGCCGGCGAGCACATGGGGTTGCAGGTCTCGAACATCGGGGTCGATATCACGCTGGCGCGCCTCTACAACGACCGCAGCGGCAAGGGCTTGCTGTCGTTTCACCGGCTTCAGCAGGCCATGGACCTGGTCCAGAATGCCCGCATGGCCGCCGACGATTTCTTCGAGCAGGTGGCACGGTGGCACCTGCGTCAGGGTCAGAATTTCAACGGTCGGGTCCGGCGCCCGCTCGACTGGTCCGACATTCTGTGCGAATCGCTCCAAAGGCTCGCTTCGGCCATCGGCGAGGGGTCGGCCAAGGTCGAGCAGCCCGAGCACCGCATCGAGCTGACCGCCGCGCAGGGCCGGTGCAGCGCCCTGGCCGACCAGATCGCGAGCTGGACCGGGCAGTCTGCCGCCGATCAGGTCTACTGGGTCGAGCTGGAAGAGCGAGCGCGGCCGCGAATCCGCCTGGCCTCGGCTCCCCTCGACGTGGGCCCGAGCCTGCGCAAGCTGCTTTTCGACCAGGTTCCGACCTGCGTTCTGACCTCGGCCACTCTCTGTGTCGGCACCCCGCCCAGGTTCGATTTCCTCAAGGCGCGGCTGGGTTTGACGGCTGCCGAGACCCATGCGCTGGGAAGCCCCTTCGACTATCCGAACCAGGTGACGCTCCACCTGCCCCGCAACCTGCCGGACCCCTCGGGCCAGCCCCAGGACTTCGAGCGGGTGGCGATCAAGGCCATCGCCCACTACCTGGAACGCACCCAGGGAAAGGCGTTTGTCCTCTTCACGTCGTACAAGATGCTTGACGCCGCTGCCCGGGCACTGACTCCCTGGCTGGCCGAGCGGAACATCGCGCTTTTTGCCCAGAGCGACGGGCTGCCGCGCTCGAAGATGGTCGAGGCCTTCAAGGCCGACGTCAACAGCGTGATCTTCGGCGCCGATAGCTTCTGGCAAGGAGTAGACGTGCCCGGCGAGGCCCTCTCGAACGTGATCATCGTCCGGTTGCCGTTCAGCGTTCCCAGCCACCCCCTGCTGGAGGCCCGGCTCGAGGACATCCGCAACCGGGGCGGGAATCCGTTCGTCGAGTATCAGGTTCCCGAAGCCGTGATCAAGCTCAAGCAGGGCTTCGGCCGGTTGATCCGCACCAAGACCGACCGGGGCATCGTGGTGATCCTCGATCCCCGCGTCATGACCAAGCCCTACGGGCGGACGTTTCTTGGCTCGCTGCCCGACTGCCCGCGAGTCGTCGAGCAGATTGATCTGCCGGGCTATCGTGGGTGAACCGCGGCGCAGGCGATTCCGTCCGTCCGTTCAATCCGTCGATTTTCGCGGAGGCGCAATTTGCCTTTTTCGCACTCATTTTCTTGGGTGGTCAGGCCGGTTTTTCCACGGCTGCGATGGCTCGTTCCCCAGAACTCGCGCGCCTGTTCCAGCAGCCGGATCTGGAGAACCACTGGGTACCGATGCGGAACCG
>JBEKTN010000052.1:0-27701 GCA_049516015.1 Isosphaeraceae bacterium
TCGCCTTGTCCGAAGGGTCGAGCTGACTGGTGCGATCCCTCTCCCTACCCTCTCCCGCAAGGGGAGAGGGCGAAATAACCAACGGCTTGCCATTGCTTTACGGTTAATTCAACGGTATTGGGATCGCCAGGCCGAGCACTCGCTTTGCGTCACCACCCTTCCCGTCGCCCGGGCGGTCCTGAGCCATCGCGGTTATACCAGGGAGGTCTCGCCCGACGGCCGCCAGCCTCTGGTCTACGATTACGACTACGTTGACCCGGCGCCGCTGGCCCGGATGTCGGGCAAGCTCACGCGCTATGGAGACGTTGCCCGCCTGCTCCAGGCCGACGACGACCGATTCTGCGTCGCCGGCCCAGGCGACGAGGCCCGGCTCGAGTTCGCAGCCGCCGGCCTGCCGCCGTTGCCCGCCGGCTGGACGTGGGCCTACGTCTTGCGAGCCTTCGGCTATTGCAAGGACGCCGACCCGTTCACGGCGACCAGCGACACGATCGAGCCGTTGCCATGGCGGGGCATGCCCGCCTTCCCGTTCGCTGCCGGTGTCACCCGGCCTGCCAGGGCGGCGCACGACGACTATCTCCGCGAGTTCCAGACCCGCCCGGCGGGTGAAGTCGAGCCGCGCGCGGTTCGACCCTGAGAGTCAAGGCAGATTCGCCTTGCCGGTCACCGGTCACGTGGTAAGCACGGGAACCAGACGGCCCTTCACGAACCGGTAATACGTCCCGGATGGGGGGACCGTACGATGCTTGAACCGCGGCTTGATTTCTCCTGCGTAGATCAGGTTGGTGGTCGTGGTGGGCTTGAACCGGACGAAGCCCTTGCGGCCGATCAGCGCGTCGCTTCCCGTCCCTCCGATCAGCAGGGTATGGCCAAACCAGCCATGCTCCCTGGTCGGGCCGGCCCCGGCTTGAATCACGTTATCGCCGCCGTGGCCGCCATCGAGCGTAACCGGTATGGTCGGTAACACGTTCGGGTCGACCTGGATGTCCGTGCTGGCCTTGCCGCCGAAGACGATGATCTGGGTCAAGGAAGAGCTCGGCGGGTCGTTCATGTCTGGGACCCCGTTGACGAAGACCAGGACCCGCTGACCGCCGACCGTCTGATCCACGAAAGGGGTGACTTGAATGTTATCGGTGCCGCGATCGGTTCGCGGTACGGGGGTCACCACCAGGACGTTGTCGATCAGATGCACGGCATCTGTCTGTTCTGCGCCCACGAGGACGGACACGGTTGATGGCAGACTGGTTAACTGAGTGGGTGTATTCTTGGAGTAAGTCGCAGTCACATTAAACTGGAAGGTGTCGCCTCCCCGGAAACCGGCAGTGGGCGTGTAGACGAGGGTTCCCGTGTTCGGGTTGAACTGGGTGATGGTCCCGTGCGAGGGTTGAGAAACGATATTATAAGAGAGAGTACCTGGGTTGCTCGTATCGGGAGAGCCCTGTCCAATGAGCTGGACCGACAACGGAGTGTTGACAGCGGTCGAGGTGCTCAGAGGAGCGGCCGCCGGGATGAAGTTGATCGGCAGTGTAGCCGCTGGCGGCGTGGGCGTGGTTGGCCCGTTGTAATCGCCGACGGTGACCGTGAAGTACTGTGTGGCCGTCGTGTGATCTTTGGGGTCGGTCGCCGTCACCGTGATCGTGGCTGTTTGACCCGCAGTGGCCGAGGTGGTGTCGATCAGGAGGACGCCATTGGGATTGGACGAGGAGAACGCGACCTTGTCGATGACCACCGGCGATAGCGGCTGCGAGTCTTCGCCCGAGGAGTTTTTCTGCACCTCGACCTTGGACAGGTCGGTCACCGTTTGCTGGCCCGAGACGAGCTGGCCGAAAATCGTGTAATTGAAATCAAAGCTCTGCTGCACGGACTGCGAGAGAGTGCCGTTGGTGATGAAGAACTGCGCATCGGTGCTGTCCGCTGTAGTTTCATTTGCCATGGCGATCTGGGACTGGCCCGTGAAGGCAAGTTGCTGAACTGGCTCCGTGGCAATCGTCGGCGTTAGCCCGCTGGATGACGACGTGCTCGTCGCGCTGCCCGAGCCGCCCTGGAGGACGCTGAACCCGGCGGCCGGGTCCGACACGGACGTGATTCGCGGAAAGTACTTACCGGGTCCATCCGGGTTTGAACCGGGGAGGGCAGTAGTAGTGTAATAATTGTCGTTTGTCAGCGTGGCGATCCGAGCAACCGTCTGTGGGGTCAGGTCGCCGAAGAGCTGAAACGTCATCGATTCGTTGTTGATGGTGACGTCGGAACTGTTGTATGGCTGGTGCGAGACGGTGACGGTCCAGTACTGTGGCTGGTTCGCCGTTTGCGGGGTCGCCGACGACACCTGCGGTGCTACCGAGACCTGGATGTTAGGGTTACTCGATGTCGCGGTATAGGTCTGGTCGGTGCTACCGCCGCTATCCAGGGTTAGCTGGTATCCCAGTTGAGCGGGGACGGTGACGTTTGCGATCGATGCCAGCGAGGCGGTCAACAATTGCCGGCCTTCCAGGACTTCCACCAAGGGCTGGCGCCTGGTGGGTTTCGAACCGGGCCGCGATCCTGCCCCATGCCGGTCTGAACGTGAGTTAACCTTCAAGATTCGGTCCAACATCCCTGTCTCCTCGCCCGAGGCGCCCGCCGAGTTTACTGCGTGCCAGGAACGCTCTCGCCCGCATCCTGTACGTCCTCTCTATCGGACGTTCCGGTCAGTTCGCTTGAAGCAGTTTTAGCGACGGTACGGCCGGGCCGAGACACCATGCATAGAAGCATGGCATCGGAGAGCCTATTTCAGCTCGAGCTTGAGCTGTGCCGCCTTCTCCGTCCAGTCGGGCAGCTTCGCCTTGAGCTGCTCGCGCTGCGCGCTGGTAAGCTTCTTGTCCTGGTGGGGGGTGATCGCGTCGAGGCGGAGAGCTTCCTGGGCTTCTGTCACGGCATCTCGGAACATGGAGATCTCGGCGCTGGCTTCCGCGAGGCGTGCGTGCAAGGTCGCGTTCGTGGGATAAAGGCGCGAGGCGGTTCGCGTGGCCTCGACGATGCTGGCCTGCAAGGAGATGATCTCTCTGGGGGAAAGAGTGTGGCCAAGCTTCTTTAGAAGGTCGCGTGTGACCAGGGCGCGCTCGCTGTGCAGTGTCCAGGCGTCGGGATTGCGCGGTGGCGACGCGGCCTTCAGCAAGAGCGCCGGGATCTTTTTCCAGCGCAGGTCTGCGGGCTTCGAACCCCGCGACTCCCAGATCAGGAGCTGGAGATAGGCGTCGCCGAGCCAGGGTCGAGGGCTGTAGCGATCGGCCTCCTCGGCGAACTCGTAAGCAGCTTGCGCGCGCTCGAACTCGGGGGGACGATGGGCCAGGGCGTCGTCGGCCCCGGTCAGGGCGGCCTCGGATCGCCAGAACGGGGTGATCGCTCCGACGAACGAGCCCGCCAGGGCGGACCAGACCAGCGCCAGGCCGAAGGTGGGCAAACGACCGGCGTACTCGCGCAGACGGCCGCAAGGACGATCGTCGCGCAGGTTGAGCCCCAGCGCGATCAGCAGCCAGAGAACCAGAGCCACGGCCGGCATGCCAATGCCCCCGGCCGCCAGCAGGTTGACCACGCAGGCCAGGACCGCGGCACCAAAGGCCGTTGCCGGCAGCGGCACCCGCCTCCAGAAGCCCAGGCCGAGCAAGGCCGCAAGCAGCCAGCTCTCCGCCAGGATCACCCAGCGAACCAGCAGGTCGCCCTGGAACAGGTTCATCTGGCCCACGAGCAGCACCATCAGCAGGCCCAGCCCCGCCGAAAGTGTCAGCCAGCCGAGGCGGTCTGGGGCGCCAGCGGGCAGGGCAGCGGCCGCGATCGGCGATGTTTCCCGTGAAACCTCCGGCGATGTTTCCCGTGAAACAGCGCTGGGCCGTCGCCGCGGCCTGTCGCGCGCCTTGTCATCCTCGCCCGGACCAGCAGCCGCCGGGCCCAGCAGGTTCCAGAAGGCCAGCGCGAGTGCGGCGACCAGCGCCAGCAGCGCCCAGAATCCGGCTGTGGCCCAGACCTCGAGAAAGAGATCGTGCGGGTCCTGAATCTCCTCGCTCGACTGCGGCAGCTTGTGGAGCAGATAGTGGCTGCCGAAATTGCCCGGACCAACGCCCGACCAGAACGTCGATGCACCCGCGGCCTGCCCCTGCGCCCCCTCGGTGATCACCCCCCAGGCGCCTTGCCAGTACTCCCAGCGATAACGCATCGACAGCGACGATTGAGTGAGCACCTCGCGATCGAGCCGGCCAGTGGCCAGCCCCACGGCCACGAGCGCGACGACCAGGGCGAGCCCGGCCAGGCCTGCTCCGAGCAAGAGCCGCGCAGGTACCTTCCGCCGCTCTTGCCAGGCGAGGACGGCCACGGCGACAAAGAGCCCGATCCATGCGCTGCGGCTCTTGGTCAGGATCAGGCAGGTTAGAATGCAGAGCAGAGGAGCGGCGGCCAGGCCGATCACGCCCCAGCGCGAGCCAGGGGCTTTGGCGTCCGCCAGGTTGCGAATCATCATCGCCACCGCCAGGACCAGGGGGCCGGCCAGAAACCCGGCCAGCGAGTTGGCCAGGCCAAAGGTCGAGAAAACCTCGTTGGAGCCGAGCAGCCGATCGGCGAAGGCGCGCATGTGGGGAGGATCCGCCGGCACCTTGGCTTCCAGCATGACCTGGCCGGGATTGCGCCTGAACCGTTCCTGGAGCTGGGGAATCTCGACCCGCGCCTGGAAAAGGCCATAGGCAGAGACGGCCACCGCCGTCGCCACCAGGGCTCCCGCCAGTACCGTCGATTCGCCGCGGGTTCGGGGCAGGTTGCGCGCCAGGACGAAGGCGAACCCCAGCCCGGCCCACTCCCAGGCCAGATTGATGGCCAGCCGGCGATCAAGACCGCGGGTCGAGCTCAGGCCGACCAGAAACACCAGCGCCACGACGGCGGCGTCGGTCCACGACCAGCGAAAGCGGAACCGGCCGCCGCAGAGTGACGAAGCGATCCACGGCCCGGCCACGATCAGCATCGCCAGGACCCAGACCAGGCCGGAACCCGAAACCTGGCTCGGGTCAATCTCGCTGGGCCAGTAAGCCCGGGCGGTCATGAGCGCGGCGAACAGGCCCAGAGCCAGCCGGCGGATTTGCTCGCCCACCATCGCGGCCGACGCCTCGCCAGCGCCATGGCCATCGCCGCCTTGATCACCGGCCGAGACCAGCACCGAGGCCGGTTGCCGGGAATCCGATGCAACCGCGGCGCGGGGGGAAGCCGGAGGTCTCGCGCCGCGCCTGGTCATGCTCTGGCCTGCATCTCTCCCGGCCCTTGCCCCAGGCCGTGCCCCGCCCGCGGCCCGCTCCTTGCCAGCTCGAGGATCGCCACCACACCCAGCAGGCAGGCCGTCTGGGCCATGACCAGGCCTGCTCCCCAGGCGTCGAGCCGGTGCAGCAAGAGCGCACCCAGCCCGCCGGCCAGAGTCACCAGATCAATGGTCCAGACCGCCTGCGGCGGCGTCAAGCCTCGCGCTACCAGCCGATGGGAAAAATGCCGGCGGTCGCCCTGGAACGGGCTGCGGCCCTCAAGCAAGCGGATCAGAACCACCGAGGTCGTGTCATAGAGCGGAACGGCCATCACCAAGAGCGGGGCCAGCACGCTGAATGGCGAGTCGACTCCGGAGACATGATACGTACCCACCACCGTCATCGCCCCCAGCAGGAAACCCAGAAAATTGCTGCCGGCATCGCCCATGTACAGGCGCGCCGGAGCGTGGTTGTGCACCAGGAAACCGCCCAGGGCACCCATGACGATCAGCAGAACCGCCGGGGCGAATAGACTGCCCACCACCACCTGGCCCACGCCGAATAGCCCCGCGGCAATCAGGCCCACACTGGCGGCCAGACCGTCCATGTTGTCCAGCATGTTGAACGAATTGGTCAGGCCGACGATCCACATCACCGTCACCGCGCCACCGAGGAGCGGATGCGTGAACGGCCAGAACAGGGTCACGCGGATGCCCGAGGCGGCCAGAATCGCTGCGCAGAGGACCTGGATCCCGAGCCGGAGCTGCCACTTCAGGCTCTTCCGGTCGTCGCTCAGGCCCATGACCATGATGACCGAGGCAAGGACGAGGATCTCCAGCAACTCGCCGGCCCGGCTGAAGAGCCCGCTGGCGGTGATATGCTTGACCATCGGCCGGGGAAGCTCAGGGCCGCCCAGCAGAACGGCCAGACCGCAAGCCCCCAGCACGATCATGGTCGCCAGCCAGATGGCCACCCCCCCACCCAGAGGCACGGGCGCCTGGTGGCCCTTGTGCCCGCCCGGCCGGTCCAGAAAGCCGAACCGCAGCGCGTACCGCCGTGCCAGAGCGCAGCACAGCCAGGACAGCACGAATGCCGCCATCGCCAGCCCCAGCCCGGCATTGACCAGGACCCAGTCACCACCGCTCGACATCAACGTCCCTCTCGGCGCAACTTCGGCAACGGATCATCTTGGTTTCGGCCGGAACCAGAGGCGGATGCTGACGCAGGCGACGAACAGGATCAGAAACAACGCCAGCACCACACCGATGGTCACCCATTCCATGGGCCGGTCGGGAGGCCAGCGCGCGCTATCTCCGCCGCGCACGACGCCGACGATGACGAACGGTCCGCCGAACGATACGACCGTCATCGCGGCCAGCAAAACATAAGGGAGCCGGGGCAGGGGATCGGCGGCCTTCATGAGGTCGCGGCTCCGGATCGGGCGGCAATCCACTCGCGGCAGTAGGCGTCGTGCTTGGCCCTGGCTCCGGCCAGTTCGGCGAGGATCGCCTGAGTGGCCGTGGCCAGCGGCAGGTTCCGGGCCGCCGCCTCGTGCCGCCACTTGACCTCGATGGAGCCGTCCTTGAGCCCGCGCTCGCCGATCACCACCCGGAGCGGCACGCCGATCAGGTCCACATCCTTGAACTTCACGCCCGGGCGCTGGTCGCGATCGTCCGTCAGGACGTCGACCCCGGCCGCCTCCAGCTCCTGCTCGAGCTTCGTGGTCAGGTCCATGACTTCCGCCTTGTTCACCTGCAAAGGAATCAACGAGACCTGGTAGGGCGCCAGGGAAAGCGGCCAGATGATTCCGTTGTCGTCATGACCGGCCTCGATGGCCGCCGCCATGATCCGGTTGATGCCGATGCCATAACAGCCCATGATGATCGGGATCTCGCCCCCCTTCTCGTCGAGATAGGTCGCGCCCATCGCCTTGGAGTAGTTGGTCCCGAGCTTGAAGACGTGGCCGACCTCCAGTCCCGCCCGGCTCACCATCGTGGCGCCGCAGCGGGGACAAGGATCGCCGGCGTCGGCATTGCGAAGGTCGAACAGCCGATCGAGCGGGAAGTCGCGGCCGGGCACGACGCCTTTCAGGTGCACGTCCACCGCGTTGCCGCCCACCACGACCGTCGCCAGCGCCGCGATAGCCCGGTCGATGACCATCGGGATCTTGATGTTCACCGGACCGAGGAAACCCATGGGCGCTCCGGTCGCCTTCTGGATCGTCTCCGGGTCGGCCGGCACCAAGGTCGCCACGCCGATCGCCCGGCGGACCTTGGCCTCGTTGGCCTCGTGGTCGCCACGCAAGAGCACGGCCACTGGCTTGCCGTCGCCCAGGTAAACCAGCAACTTGCCCGAGGTTGATCCCTCGACCTTCAAGAACCCGCAAACGTCGCGAATCGTCCGCTTGCCCGGCGTGTCCACCGCCTCGAATGGCGGCGCGGTGAGGTCGGGCTTCGCCGCCAGCGCGTGCTGGACGCCGATTTCCGCCCGCTCCTGGTTGGCCGCGTAGCCGCAGGCGGTGCACTGGATGACCCGGTCCTCGCCGGTCGAGCAGGGGACCATGAATTCGTGCGAGGCGTCGCCGCCGATCGGGCCGCTCTCGGCCTCGACGATCACATAAGGAAGGCCGCACCGGTCGTAGATCCGGCAGTAGGCTTCGTACATGGCGTCGTAGCTCTTGTTGAGCTGGGCGACGTCGGCGTCGAAGCTGTACGCGTCCTTCATCACGAACTCGCGAGTCCGGACGATGCCGAACCGCGGCCGGGGCTCGTCGCGGAACTTGGTCTGGATCTGGTACATCGTGATCGGCAACTGCTTGTACGAGTTGATCAGATCGCGCACCAGGTCGGTCATCACCTCCTCGTGGGTCGGGCCCAGGCACATCTGGTGGCCGCCGCTCAAGGTCAGCTTCATCAGCAGGTCGCCGTAGGTCTCGTACCGGCCCGATTCCTTCCAGATCTCGATCGGCTGCAAGGCCGGCATCAGCAGCTCGATGGCCCCGGCGGCGTCCATCTCCTGCCGCACGATCTGGCTGGCCTTGTGCAGCACTCGCAGGCCCAAGGGCAGATACGTGTAAGCCCCCGCGCCAAGCTGGCGGATCATGCCCGCCCGGAGCAAGAGGATATGGCTGGGAGCCACGGCGTCGGCCGGGGTTTCCTTGAGCGTCGGAATCAGAGCATTCGACCAGCGCACGAGATCAATCCTCCTGGGAAACCGCGGAAAGCCCTTCTTACCCCCTGTCCGCACCAGACAGGCAGCGTCGCACCGGGCCGAATAACGCAGTTTACCAGATTGACCCGCCCGGGCGGAGAGCGGTTCGGGGCGATGCGTCACCTGACATCTCGTGGCCCTGGCGGTTGGCGCAGTGACTACCCCTCGACCGGCTTCCGGGGCAGGATGTCCGTCACTGCGATCCGGCCCAGCTCCGTCCCCTCGAGGAAAAGCGGGACGGCCTGGTCCGACGCGAAAACCTGGACCGTTCGATACCCGTCGGGTCCCGGACCGGTGTGGACCTCGACCTGGCGATCAATCAAGTTGACGATCCAGTACACTGCGACGCCACCTCTGCCGTAAACAAGAGCCATCTGGCGATCTTCGAGGAGGCTCGAGCTGGAGACTTCGACGACAAGAGGAGCCTGGGACGGCTCCGGATGACGTTGCTCATATTCGCGCCAGCTTCCGCGCGCGACGACGACGTCCGGCTCCGGAACGCTGCTACTATTCGGGATCTTGAGGGGCTTGTCGGGACGAACGTACCAGCCGGCGGGGAGCAGGGCCTCGATCGTGAGTCGAACTCCGTCACAGGTCGCTGCATGCGGTGGGTACTCGGTCATCTTGGCCACCAGAAATCCGTTGATCAGATGGAGACGGTCGCGCTTGGTGAAGACCCCGGAGGCCACCATTGCCTCGTACTGCGCGATGCTCAACCGATAGAGCGTAGGAAGCGACGGAACCCAGAACGTCTGTGTTTCCGTCATCGGCTGCAAGGGCGTGATCGTGGACATGGCGCCGGCTCCTCGGATTTCGAGCCTTTCCAGACTCTCAAAGGGCAGGGCGTATCCGGTCATTTTGGGTCTGACTCAACGCCCTTGCATCATACCACACCGCGCCGACCCCACGGCAATCCGCACAGACGTTTCGAGCCGGTTGTTTGTTCCGGGCGTAAAGTCGTTAACATCAAGACCCCTCGACGATCAGAATGGGGAATTGACGCCAACCTCCAGAGGCCAGGAAGACGAAACCTAGATCAGAGTTCGCCGATCCCGCGCAGGGATGAGACGAGATAAGGTTCCGCGGGGCCAGCGATCCTGGATGGTCGTAGCAATGTCTCGCGACGTTTCAACCGTGTAACTGGTTGGGGGATCAGGCCGGCTTTCCCATTCGCGCGGGGAGACCGTGGGCCCTCGGCCGCAGGGAGGTGTTCGGTGTTGCCTTGGGAAACCCTTCGCGCCCGTGACGATCGTCGCGCCCGCCGCCGGACGGATCTGGCCGCCCTGGAGCAGCTCGAGGGGCGGCAACTGCTGTCGTATTCCTCGCTGGGATACTCTCTTCCCGACCTCAAGATCTCGGGCCTGGCCGGTTCGGTCGCCTCGTGGGGAAGCACCTACCAGGTCACGGTGGTCCTCCAGAACACGGGCGCGAGCACGATCATCGAACCGCTCTCGCTGGCGCCCGCCTCGGAGGTTGCCGTCGGCCCCGATGGTTCACCCGTGCCACCGTACTACGTGCCGAGCTCGGCCGATGCGGCAAGCAGCCAGGTCGGCATCTATCTGGCGCCCCGGCCCCACTCGCTCGCTGGCGCCATCGAGATCGGGACAGCCACGGCACCGCCACTGACCCAGAACAACATCGAGCGTTTCGATGTCTCGCTGACGCTTCCCCAGCAACCGGCCGGCTTCCGCGCCGCGGGTGTCTATTACATCCGGCTGGTGGCGAACCAGACTCATTCGGTCTTGGAGTCGAACTTCAACAACAACGTGAGCGCGCCCATCCCGGTCCGGTTCATCTCTCAGGCGCTGCCACAGCTTCAGGCCACCGCGCTGGACCTGCCAGACGCGCTGCAGCCTGGCGACACCGTCGCGCCGACCTTCCAGATCACCAACCTGGGCACGGCGAACACGGATACCCAGGGCCCGGTCCAGGTGGCCCTCGTGGCATCGACGACACCCGACTTCAACCTGGGCAGCTCGATCGTGGGGCTTTACACGCTGCCCGCGGGCATCCCGGGCCAGTCCAGCGCACCCGTGGCGAATAGCGCACGTCATCACGCGCGTCTCTATGAGTCCAAGATCTACAACAACAATGTTACGCCCCTGCAGAACGTGGAAACCTACACGGGGGCGGCCGTGACCTTGCCCACCAGTCCGTCCACCTACTACCTGGGGGTGGTGATCGATCCGTACAACACCCTCACCCAGCTTTCGCTGCCGGCCAATCGTCTGGAGCTGATCCGCACGGTCGGCCCGGCGACTTCCGGACTGCCGCCGGCCGGCGTGGTCAGCACCCCCTTGAGTCCGCAGTTCCCCAACCCACCCGACGGGGTCCCGATCGGCAACGTCAACCCAGCGGCATACCCAGCGGCATAGTGAGCGCGCGGTGAGAAGAACGGCCCGGTGGGGACCTGGCGCGTCAGGCCCCCACCGGGTTTCGCCGGATCGCCTCCCTTGACCCCAGCCTTGGCATCTCCCTACAATCAACCCCCTGGAGGGCCTTGGGCCCGGCTCCTCTCCCGTTCTCTGGCACCGAATCGATTCGCCGCATGAGCCGTCGCTACGTGAACCAGCTATCGCATGGGGATTCGGTTGACGAGTCCTACCTGGTCGCCGACAAACAGCTACGGGCCAACCGCCAGGGCAATCTCTACCTTCAGCTCGAGCTTCGAGACAAGACCGGCAGTGTCGGCGCCCGGCTCTGGAACGCCTCGGAAGATCTCGCCCGGTCGTTCGAGCCCGGCGACTACCTGCGCGTTCGCGGTAAGACCCAGATCTTCCAAGGCTCGTTGCAGGTGATCCTGACCCACATTGACGTGCTGGACCCAAACCGGGTGGAGGCCGAGGATTTTCTGCCTCAGAGCTCGCAGAATGCCGTCAAGCTGATGGCCCGGCTCCGCGAGGTGCTGCTGACGATGAACAATCCGCACCTCCGCGCCCTGATCGAGTGCTTCCTCATCGACGACGACTTTGTCCGCAAGTTCAGCTCGGCACCAGGGGGCATCAAGAACCACCATGCCTACCAGGGAGGGCTGCTCGAGCACGTCGTCGCCCTGCTCAACATCGCCGACCGGATCCTCGACCTCTATCCCGAGATCGATCGGGACCTGCTCGTGACCGGCATCTTCCTCCATGACATCGGCAAGGTTGATGAGCTTTCCTATGACCGGGCGTTTGCCTACACCGACGAGGGGCAACTGGTGGGCCACCTGGTCATGGGGGTCGAGATGCTCCGTGACAAGGTCGATCGTACCGAGAAGCTCACCGGAGAGTCGTTCCCGCCCGAGCTCTTGCTGCGGCTCAAGCACATGATCGTTAGCCATCACGGCTCGTACGAGTTTGGCAGTCCCAAGCTGCCGATGACACTGGAAGCAGTCGCGCTCCATTACCTGGACAATCTCGACGCCAAGATCCACGCCTTCAACCGCGAGATCCGCGACGACCCCAGCCGCGACTCGAACTGGACGCCGTTCCAGCAAAGCCTCGGCCGGCGACTCTACAAGGGATTGCCCGCCGCGGACCCCTCAAACGGCGACGGCCTCGGGGCCTGAGCCCGAAACCGAAAGCCGAGAGACGAGTGGCAGGGGGGGCTGCGCACGCCTGACTCCAAGGCCGGGCGCAGCCGGGGGAGAGCCGATCCCATGGGCAGGCCTCGACGCCTGCCCGGCCAGGGCCCTCCAGTCACTTCCCGACGCGTGATCGTCCGGATGCCTTGCACTCTTCATCCTGATCCTGATCCTGATCCTGATCGAAATTCTCCTCCTCTTCCTCTTTGTACAAGGCTCATGACGATGCACCGGCGAGCCAGAGCAGGATGAGGATCAAGATCAAGATGAGGATCAAGATCAGGATTAAGAGCTGTGCAACCGGCATCGAGCTAGTCGAGCGATCAGTCGGGGTGTCGAGGCGACTTGTTTCCGGGGCACCTCTTACCGCGTCAGGCGCGGTTCGCGAAAGGGAAGGGGCACTCGAAAACTGAGAGGTCGCCGCCAGCCGCGGAGCGGGCTGGCCTGCGCCTGGCCCTCGCGGAGCAAGTAAGCGGTGTCGGCGGCCAGGTCGGTGTAGCGGTCGACACGGCGGGAGGGCCAGCGCACCTCGATCGCCTCGATGCGACTCGTCGCGCCCAGGCTGAAGTGCAGCCGGTCGTCGCTGGCCGAGAGGAAGCTGCCGCCGCCGAGACGCCACGCCGTCTGGGGCCGGCCCGAGGCGGTCACGCGGACGCAAGCGCCGACGCCATCGCGGTTGGCCGCCCTCCCTTCGAGCCGAAGCGTGAGGAAGTGGCCGCCCGGCCCGAGGTTGTAGAAGAAGGCGAGCGGACCATTCTGCGCGAGGATGAGCACGTCGGTGAGGCCATCATTGTCCAGGTCGCCCACGGCCAGGCCTCGGCCGACCCGGCTCTCGGCCCAGCACGCTCCGGCGCGCGGAGGCGTCCACGAAATGGCCGCCACCGGCCCCGAGGAACAGTTGCGCGGGCATCGCGTACGGGATCGCCGGCCGGTAGTCGTTGATGTGCCCATTCGCCACGGCCAGGTCGATCCGGCCATCGTTGTTGGCGTCGAGGAAGGAAGCCCCGAACCCCAGCACAAAGCGGGTCGGCGCAGCCAGGCCGGCGGTGGCCATGCAGTCGGCGAAGAGGCTGCCGCCGAGGTTCTGGTACAGCGTGACCGACTCGCCATGGAAGTTGGTCACGGCCAGATCGGGCCGGCCGTCGCCGTCGAAGTCGCCGCAGGCAATGCCCATGCCCGCCAGGTAGCCCCCTCGGAGCTCATGGCGGCCCCCGACGCCTCACCCACGCCCTCGAATCGGCAGCCCCCGAGGTTGCGGTGGAGATTGTTCGCCGTCATGTCGTTGGCGACGAAGATGTCGGGCTTGCCGTCGTCATCCAAGTCGGCGACGACGACCCCCAGACCTCGCCCCTCCCGGTCGACGATCCCCGATTCCGCGGTCACGTCGACGAACCGGCCGCCGTCGTTGCGGAAGATGTGGTCCGGCTCGGCCTCGAACCCGCGGGGCACGCAGTAAAGGTACTTCCCGGGCCGCTCGGGGTCGGGGCAGGGGAGCGAGCGGTCGGGGTCCCAGTGAAGGTAGTGGCAGACGAACAGGTCGAGGTCGCCGTCGCCATCGAAATCGGCGAACGCGGCCGAAGTCGGCCAGCCGCGCGAGCCGCCGAGCCCGGCGCGATCGGTGACGTCCTCGAACGTGCCGTCGCCCTTGTTGTGGAAGAGAGTCCGCTCAACGGTCTGTCGGCCACTGCAGCGGCCGGCTTCAATGGGGCCACGGCGATGAAGCCGTGGAAGAGGCTCATTCTCCGGTGGCATTGTCGCCGCCAGGTACGGCTTCAATGGGGCCACGGCGATGAAGCCGTGGAAGAGGTGGGTCGTGCCGTCCTTCTTCTTCTTGGTGATCTCGCTTCAATGGGGCCACGGCGATGAAGCCGTGGAAGAGTATCCCAGCGGCGGCGTGACCGGGCCCTACGTGTTCCTGCTTCAATGGGGCCACGGCGATGAAGTCGTGGAAGAGCCGGGGAAAGCCGATGCGCAGGATGCTTCGCTACGCTTCAATGGGGCCGCGGCGATGAAGCCGTGGAAGAGCTCCCGACGCCCACGCTCGGGGTCGCATCCAACACAGCTTCAATGGGGCCACGGCGATGAAGCCGTGGAAGAGGCCGGAACCGTGCCCCGCCACCGAGCCGTATTGACCGCTTCAATGGGGCCACGGCGATGAAGCCGTGGAAGAGGTGCAACCTGGGGGAAGTTGATGCAGGCCCTGAATGCTTGCTTCAATGGGGCCACGGCGATGAAGTCGTGGAAGAGGCGCGGCGTTCCGTTCCACGTGGAACGGAACCGACCAATGCTTAAATGGGGCCACGGCGATGAAGCCGTGGAAGAGGGACCACGCGATGAGCTGTCCGTTGGTCGGCTGACCGCTTCAATGGGGCCACGGCGATGAAGCCGTGGAAGAGCGCAGCACGGCGAATGCCTGCTGGCCGCCACGGAAGAGCTTCAATGGGGCCACGGCGATGAAGCCGTGGAAGAGTCGAGATAGTCCGCCTGCCCGTTCGGATAGTTCACGCTTCAATGGGGCCACGGCGATGAAGCCGTGGAAGAGACTCTCACTTCCGCAACGAACTCGATGCGGTTAGTGGCTTCAATGGGGCCACGGCGATGAAGCCGTGGAAGAGGCCAGCGTCACCGAACCGCTGGCCGTCGTGGCGAACGCTTCAATGGGGCCACGGCGATGAAGCCGTGGAAGAGCCCTGACCGGGTCGATTCTAACCCGTCCGAAGATTTCGCTTCAATGGGGCCACGGCGATGAAGCCGTGGAAGAGACGAGACCGGTGAATGATGCCAAGCCTAACTGAGTGGCTTCAATGGGGCCACGGCGATGAAGCCGTGGAAGAGATCGACCCAGATGGACTCGATGGCGAGCTGAGCTTGCTTCAATGGGGCCACGGCGATGAAGCCGTGGAAGAGCGACCCCGAGGAGCACGACACCATGACGGCCGCCAGAGCTTCAATGGGGCCACGGCGATGAAGCCGTGGAAGAGCTCTCGTTGTTGGTGGCGTGAGCAAGGGCGTCATCGCTTCAATGGGGCCACGGCGATGAAGCCGTGGAAGAGTTCTGGCAATTGTGGCAATAATGCGGCGCGGTTTAAGAGCTTCAATGGGGCCACGGCGATGAAGCCGTGGAAGAGTGCGGTGGAGGTAGAGGAGCAGGCGGCGGTAAGGGCGGTGGCTTCAATGGGGCCACGGCGATGAAGCCGTGGAAGAGATCCGATGGTCCGCCTGTACCCGCTGCCCCTCATCGCTTCAATGGGGCCACGGCGATGAAGCCGTGGAAGAGCTATCCGCCGTCGGCAGTTCCGGGCATCACTCGCAACGCTTCAATGGGGCCACGGCGATGAAGCCGTGGAAGAGCGGGTCCTGGCCGTGGGGGGACGGAGCCGTCGGAGCGCTTCAATGGGGCCACGGCGATGAAGCCGTGGAAGAGGGTGTCAGTGACAAACCAGATTCCACCCCGGTGAAGCTTCAATGGGGCCACGGCGATGAAGCCGTGGAAGAGCCCGTACCGTCGTCCGATCAACGGCGGGTGAACAAGCTTCAATGGGGCCACGGCGATGAAGCCGTGGAAGAGTTAAAGAGGTCCGGATCGTCCCGGCACTCATTTAGGCTTCAATGGGGCCACGGCGATGAAGCCGTGGAAGAGTTGGGGCTTTTGACCAAGGTGTGAGAGAAGGTCGAGCTTCAATGGGGCCACGGCGATGAAGCCGTGGAAGAGAAGTGGGCCCCGTGCTCCGTCCACCGCTCCTGCGTGGCTTCAATGGGGCCACGGCGATGAAGCCGTGGAAGAGTATCGGCGCAGGCAGATTCAGTGGCGGATCCGAACTGCTTCAATGGGGCCACGGCGATGAAGCCGTGGAAGAGAAGACGAATAGGGAGTTCTTCGAGCATCTTCCTCAGGCTTCAATGGGGCCACGGCGATGAAGCCGTGGAAGAGGCGATGGTATCGAAGTGATCGCGTTCGCGGGCATGTTGCTTCAATGGGGCCACGGCGATGAAGCCGTGGAAGAGACCGACAGCACCGTGATGACGATATCGTCGCCGATGCTTCAATGGGGCCACGGCGATGAAGCCGTGGAAGAGCTTGACGCCCTCCTGGACGAGCTGGCCGGCGGACAAACCGCTTCAATGGGGCCACGGCGATGAAGCCGTGGAAGAGTAGGGCTTCCATGAGTCTTTCCGCGTCGCCATCCCCGCTTCAATGGGGCCACGGCGATGAAGCCGTGGAAGAGCGACGGGCCAAAGTCTTACGGACGTCTGCCTCGCGGCTTCAATGGGGCCACGGCGATGAAGCCGTGGAAGAGGGCCAGGGACCGTTCGCGGACTGGAGTGAGATCTCGCTTCAATGGGGCCACGGCGATGAAGCCGTGGAAGAGGGCCCGCCCCCCGGACCGTTTGGAGCAAAGGACTTAGGTCCGGTTTTGCGAGAGGGTCGATCTGAGGGGGTGTCAAACCGATCGCGAGCTCGGGCGATGAAGTCGTAAAGGCCAAAGGTAACGGGGTTTGGGCGCAGCGAGAGGCGCCTGCAAGGCGTTTTCGAGCTAACATCCTGATTGCCAAGGAGCTACGGCCAGGATGCGGCCTAATCAACATTTCAGCACCTCACCGCTCGCGGGTCAAGGGACGAGAAAATCCGCACCAGCCGGCCAGCCTGGCGCGGTACGCGCAACGTGGCGGGCGGGGCGATCCCCTCGACGCGATAGCTTACTCCACGGAGCCTGCGGGAAGAAAGAGCCCCAGGCCAAGATGGCACGAGTGGCCCACGGCGATGGGGCCTGTAACATGCGCGGGGAAGCCCTCGCCGGTACGGAGGGAGTGCCGACGAAGGGGCCCGCAGTCAGCAACCCGCGAACAAACCAAGGCCGTGAAAGCGCCCGCCCCCAAGGCAGATTGGTCCGGGCATCGTTAGCGGCTTGCCCGAGTCGTCGCGCCAGGTGATCCGTACATGGACCCGCCGGAAGCGACGAAGCTTCTCGGGATAGTTGTAGCGGACCGCAAGATCCGTTCCCGGCCAGAAGCCGACGCCGCGGTACTCGATTTCGGCGGCCCGTGCCAGCTCTCGGCTGTACCCAGCCTGTTGGATGGCCTTGCGAAGCAGGAAATTGATGCGGCTGTCGAGCTTTTCCAGCATCTGTTTCTGCCCGACCTCGTCGGGGTGCCCGGGCCCCTGCTGCTTGCTTGCGAAAAGCCGCCTGCGAAGCTTCCGGGGGTCATCGTAGCCCGGAAGAATCACCGGTGTCACTGTCGCCCAGGTCGACGATCGATCGATGTAGCGGCGGAGCACCCTGTCGGAATTCGGGATCCGGGAGAGCCAAGCCACGGGAGACGTCTCCCCCTCTGCCATCAGCTCGGCGCCACTGAGTAGTCGAGCCAGCCGCAGGATATCTTCGTTCGCGTCCCCGCCGAAAACGGTCATGAGGACCCTCCGGATGCTGCCGACGGCCTCGGCGCGTCCGCTGCCACGCGGCTCGATGCTGGGAAGAGGGATGAATGCGAGTCGTGGCCCAGCTACAGGGGTGTGCGGCTCACCGTGGGCCTCGCCATGTCCGAGGACGAACCGGGCCACCTTCTCGGTAGGCCAGCCGAGCGCATTGGCCACTGCGTCGCCACCGGCCGCGTGTCTCATCATGGCCGCGACGGCGACGGTGTGCTGAACTGCGCCGAATGGGCGGAAGCCGCTGGCATCCGGCTTGAGCAGGCTGAATGCGGCAAACGGGCGCTGGGGCGGATCGGTCGACCGACTGTAGCCGGCGACGCCGAACGTTGAGAGAGGAGGCACGGGGTGGAAGCCGTCCTGGCGAACCCGGCCGAGGAAGGCGTTGTGCCTTGCAATGAGATCGTCCAGCGTGCCTTCGATGGGGACGCGAAGTCCCGCTGCCGCAGTGGCCGCAGTGTCACCGGTTGGCCGCCAGCGCTCGCCCTGGAGATTGTCCGCGTCCTCCGCGGAGATGACAGACGCACACGCCGCGACCATATCGACTCCCCAGCCGAGGTGCGTGATGCTACGCGCGGCGGCGACCAGCACCTCGCTGTGCCTCTCGAACTCGGGATCGGGATCAGCAAGCGGCCAGAGGTAGTGAACCGCGTCACGATCGCGAGCCAGATGGATCGGGCGAACCTCTTTCTCGGTGCGATAGTCGGCGATGGTTGCGTCGCGGCCGCGAGACCACGACGCTGCCACTTTGTCCCCGACATTGTCGGGAACGTAGAGCCGGTACTTCACCAGGGCGGGCTCACCGTGGGCGGCGATGATCAAGGGTGGAGGCTGCCGCTCAATCCAGCGAAGCGCGGCGGCGGCGTGTTCGATATGTTCCCGCTCGTTCCAGCGGGCCGCAGCCGCGGCCACGAGGGATTGGAAGACGCGGAGTGGCGAGGGGGGCCATTCCGGCTGCTCCAGATCGCCGCGGGCATGGCACATCGACTGGAGAAAACGGATGCTGATGCACAACGAGGCCGGCATCATTTGGCCTCCCCCGCGTCGGGCTTCTTGCCCTTCTTGCCCTTGGTCTTAGTTTCGCCTTCTCCCTTCACGTCCTTCTTGGCCCGTTCCCCGTCAAACTTCACCGTTCTGCTCTCCCCGACCCCGAAAGCGGTCGCCACCTCTCTGGCGTAGCTGAGTGCCTGCGCGTGCGTCACGCTCGCGGGCTTGCGTTCGCCGGTCGTGAGCACCTCCACGAACTCGCGTGGCTTCTCAGGGTCAAGTACGAGCAGGCAGCCTTGCCGCAGATACCCCGTAGGATTGCGGGTGAACGCCGTGAGGGCGAGACCCAGGATGTAGCGTCTCAGCGTCAGGGTTTTCTCCACGTCTCCGCCGGAGTGGAGGAGACGGAGCGCGGCGAGGCCCAGGGTCGCATCGCGGCGGACAACGCCGTGAGCCAGGACACCGCCGTGAGAGCCGGTTGCCGGAACGTGGATGAAACCGCGCTCGGCGTAGGCATCCCTCGTTGCCTTGTCGGCCGGCTCTTCGAGAAGCTTGTCCGCAACGTACTCCGCGGCGGGTATGTATTGGGCCGACCGCGTGAGCTTGCGCACGTTGAACGCGCGGATCGTGGACGCGATGAGCCGAGGCAGCTTGGCCTGGGTGTCCCGCGAGTCCCAGACTCCGAAGACGAGGGAAGTCGGGGCAATCTTCGCAAGGGGCGCTGCGTCGCCTTTCAGCACGGACTTGAAGGCGTTTTGCAGCGTCTGTTGCAGCTCCGAGCAGCGGACGATGGCGTCTCCGGCCCGGTGGCCAGCCTCGAGCAGGTTGACCTGCTTCTCGCCGGCCTCGACGATGATCTGGGGTACGAGTGTCTTGTAATCCGCCTCCGCGAACATGGGCTCGATGCGGTTCGCCTGCGAGCCGACGGTGTCAATCAGGCAGATGTTGTCGCCGGCCGGGTCGCCGTCGATGTTGTAACCGCCAGCAAAGCCATCGCCGGCGGCGAACGTGGCGGGGAAGAGCACCCCATCCTTGCCCTCGACGGGCGTCAGGTGCTCGCGGATGACCAGGGCCGCCGGCCCATCGTCCTTCAGGTATTGGTCGAACTGCGTCAGGTCACTCATCTGTCACCTTGGGTTGGAAATCGGGATAGCTGAACGGAACGCCTTGTGTTTTCTCTGACCGGTGCGGTACCAGTTTTCAAATCGAAAGCCGAGCCCGCCAACGTGGGGCAGGAGGCCGCACACGGCCGCCGGGCACAAAGAGGGAAGCAGAGGTACGGCCCAGGTGTAATAGTCGTAGACGCGAGGCTGATCGGCCCTCCGCGGCAAGCAACGTTGCAAACCGACAAGGCAAAGTAGCTCGACAGGCGGAAACGCGGTGGTCGTCATCTGGAGGTCGTTCGGGGAGAAGCCGACGTCTCGGGAATGGGCATTGGGTCCCCGCCTCGCATCAAAGTAGAAGGGTTCGACCTTCTTGTCCACGTTGTCAGGGTCGTAAGCGATCACGCCAATGTCGAAGAGATTCGCGGCATGGAATCGCTCATCTCGCATGGCGTTCTGCATCGCCTTGGCGATTCGAAGGCTTTCCATCGTCCCAGCCCAGACCTTCAGGTCCCTTCCGCCGGCACGCTCGTCATGCCACCAGTCCAGACGAAGGCTTCGGAACGGCCGGCCGATCGCTATCGGGGACGCCGTGTTGTCGTCCGGGTCGAGTTGCAGCAACTCGGCCTGAGACAGGTTGCTGATTAGCTCCGACAGCTCACCGCCAGCGGAGATGTGGAACCATGCCGATTCGAACCAGCCCTCCGCCCCACTCCACATCCGGTCGGCAAGCTCGAGCAGTCCGCAGCAAGCAAAGAACTGGCCGGGGTTGGTCACGTCGACCTTGACGCTCATGCTGGCCTTGGGTTTGATCACCTTGCGTCCTCCAGTGTGGCCGATGGATTGGCGCTGGCGGCGTAGTCCGCTGCGCGAAGGAGCGATTCGAGATAGGCCAGTCCCCAGCGGCCGTACTTCCTCTGGAGTCGAGCGAAGCGTTGTGGCACCTCGGCGGCGATCATCCCCAGGTCCTTGCCCTTTGGATCGTAATCAAACGATTCATGCGGAGGAAAGTGGGGCCGCCCACGACCGTGATGCGCAGCGATCAGATGTAACACGAGGTCTTTCTGGTCCTCGTCTAACTCTAGGAACTCGGTTTGCCCCTGCACCTCGAGCAGAGACCCGAATCCGTGTTGATAGTTGACGTCCAAGCCGACGAGAACAGGACCGGCAATTGTCTGCAAGTCGAGCATAGAGCCGAATTCGTGGCGATAGTCGCTCAGTTCGACCGGCTTCATCTTCCCGCCGGACTTAGCGAGCCAGTTCGTTGGAGTCGGGTTACCGATGGACTTCTGCCAGGTGACTCTTTTCTTCCCGTGGTCATGGAATATCGCCGCCAGCTTGAATGCGTGCCGCAGGTCGTCCGGCAGACTCAGGGCCTGGACGATTCGCTCTGTATGGGCAGTCACGTCCTTCATGTGTACGTCCAAGCTCACGCCCTCACGGCTCGTCTTGGACCTGTCGTCGTCGGCCGATTTCATATTTGTGAAGAACTGGAGGTGGGTAAACGTCGTTCCTTCGCGGTCATTCTCTTCCGAAGACGCTTCGTCTCCCTCCTCTGGCTCAGGGCGTAGCCTTAATGCCTCGACCCTCCTCATGCCCTTGGGGGGTTCTGTGATACCTGTCGTTCGCTGGCGCAACCGGATCGGATGCCCCTCGCTGTCCCGCAAGACGTCTGCAACGTCGTAAAGGGAATGGTGGGCGGGCTCATATCCGGAAGCCCCGTTAAGGAGCCCACGAGACAGGCCGTTGGAGATGACCAGTCCACCGGCTCTTGGTGGCAACATCACTCTCCGGCCGGCGAGCGGGAGGTCTGGCAGCTCTTCCAAAGAAGTCGCGTGGACATCGCCCCCAGGCTCCTGAACCCAGACGGGTAGAGTTTCGGGTTGCTCTGCGAGATCCTTAAGCCGAGCGAGTTGATCCCGCACACCTGTGTTCTTGCGGTAGGTGCTGTCTCGGAGGAGTTCGTGAGGCTTGAGCGGGTAGTCATCGAGTAAGTCTGTGATCCTATCGTCTGTCAATGCTGCATCTCTCAACATCCAAACGTCGTCGCGCCAGGCGACGTACGTTTCAGCCTGTTTGTCGTCTTCGATTCCGTGCAGGTACGGCTCGACCGGTGAACGACCGGGCAGTTTGTCGCGGATCGTGGTAAGCGCCCAGGTGTCGAAGAGGATGTCGGAGACGGGGAGGATGATCGGCAACGGGGTGAATGCCCCATCGAAATTCGATCTCAGATCATCTCGTTTCCGAAGATGCATGAGTGCCAAGGGGCTGGCTGATCGCCGCTCCCCCTCGGGCGGCAGGTTGTTCAGCAGTTCGAGCGTCTTCCACCGCGCCTGGTCCAGTGGAGTTTTTTCCTTTTTCTTGTCGGGCGCCGCTTCGTAAACGACATCAATCTTGGCGTCTCCGGTGCCGTAGCGATTTACTCGACCGAAGCGTTGGGCCATCCGCTCGAACGGGGCCAAGTCACAGACCATGTGATCGGCCGAAATATCAATACCCACCTCGCCGGCCGATGTGCAAACCAGATAAACGGTACCCGGCGTTGGCGTGATCTTCCATGGCTCTCGCTCCCAAGCCTGGGCTTTGGGCGGTTTCAGGAACCGGGCGAAGATTGGACACCCGGTTTCTTTCCGGGGGTCGGCCATCTGGTCTCGTTCCAGGCCGCGAAGGGTGCCGGTCAGCATTTGCACTTTGTGTCCGCTCAGAGCTTTACAAACGATCCCATGATCTTCGAGGGAGCTGACATAAACCAGGATGGCATCGCCACAGGTAGAATAGGAGTTGGCTAGTTTTCCGATCCTGTCAGCGACCTTCTCTCTCTCATCCTCCGGTAGGTGGAAGGCGATTCCCTTTTTCGCCTTCAACCGCTGCCAGACAAAGTGAACCGGTTCGGACAATTCGTCCGGAAGTCGTTCCGGTAGCGATTTCTCTGCAGGAGTCAATTCGAAAGTTTCCGTAGTCCCTTGCGGTGTCGCCGACAGAGCCATGACTCTCAACCGCAACCCGTCTCCCAGCGGTGCGGGTTCCTTTTTTTGCTCCTCTCGAATCTCCTCGATGAGCCTCTGAAACGCTGGCTCCAAGTGCGCTTCATCGTGCACGAGCAGCACATCCTGCCCGAGGAAACCGGCGTGAAGTGGCTTGCCTTTGAATCCGACGCCATAGCCGCTGAATAACAGCCGGCTGCCAACCATATCCACGGTACCAACTACAATCGCCGGGCGAGCTGGGTCCGCCCGCCACTCTCCGTTGTCCGCGAATTGACCACGCAAGGTACTGATGGCCAGCGGATCGTAATCGGCCTTGTCTGGGAAGGCTGTCAAGCGCCGAAGCCCATCGGCTACGAGGCTCCGAAACATGATGTCCTCTGGCCCCGGGGCTTCGTACCCCGGGTCAAGCAGCCGCTTCCGAAACATCTCGCCTTCGTTGGTTGCCTGATCGACCACTGTCCGGCGGTTTACCACGTAGGCCAAGCGTCTGGGCACCGTCTGAGGGGTGTTCGCCAAAGCGATCATCCAAATGGGGATGACGGACGTCTTGCCCAGACCTGTGGGAAGGTTACACGACGGCGGAATTTCACCCGCCGCGAACCGTGCGTAGAGCGCCTCCTGCCAGGGAAAAGGAGCGTAGCCGGTGAGAGCTTTGAAAGCAACGGGAAAGGCGATAACGTCCATAGGCTCAACTCACAATCACCACATCCCTCGCGTCGGGCGGTTCGGTCGGGCGGCCGAGGGCCTCGATTTGCTCGGAACAACGGGCACACAGTGGTACGAAGATCACCTGATCCATGTCGAGATCAATGATCTCATAGAGCCTTGACTTCAGGCGTACCAGATCGGTCGCGGTCAATCTACATACGAACACGGAAAATTGCCTTCGAAGGCCGAAGTCCTCGCATGTTGATGCGACCTTCCGCAACCGCTTGGGATTGCTGATGTCGTAGGCGACGAGGTAAGTGTCCATGGTCAGTAGTCAGTGGTCAGTAGTCAGTGGTCAGTAGCCAGTGGTCGGTACGGTCGTGAATGATCCGGGTTGATCCGCGTGAATCCGCGGCCAGTCCTATGCTGGGTTTGTTCTGATCATCGATTGTCCCGAGCGAGCCGAAGGGTGGACTTGATTTTCATGGCACTGCGACTGAGAATGCAGCTATGGAAATTCCTGGTCGCGTCCATAACGGCGTCGTGGTTCTGGAGGGCGAACTCCCGCTGCCGGAGGGTGCGGTGGTGACGGTCACCTACACGGCGCCGTCAAGAGCGGGTCCGCCCAACTCTCGACGTCGAGTCCGATTGCCGCTCGTGCCGTCCGATCGACCGGGAAGTCGTCCACTAACCGCCGAGCGCGTCGCGGAGCTTCTGGAAGACGAGGATGTTTCTGGCTGACATCAACTTGTGGCTGGCCCTGGCCTTCAGATCTCATATCCATCACGAGAGCGGCAACAATTGGTTTGAGGGTTTGTCGAACGACAGTTGCGCGTTCTGCCGCTTGACGCAGCAAGGTTTCCTGCGACTGGCCACGAACCCCAGGGCATTTGGGGCGGAAGCGGTGTCGATGTCTGACGCGTGGCGGATGTTCGACGAATTCCTCGGCGATCCGCGTGTTTCCTTCGCGGACGAGCCCGCGAACATCGAGCCGCTCTGGCGGGGCTACACGCAGCGCCGGGCCTTTTCTCCCAAAGTCTGGAGCGATGCGTACCTCGCTGCCTTCGCTCTCGCGGCAGGCCTTGAGCTCGTGACCTTCGACAAGGGCTTTGCACAATTCCAGAGCCTGCATTGCACGATCCTTTCCTAGAAAGCAGTTGCCAGTTGCCAGTGAGCAGTAGGCCGCCGGCAGCGGGCCAGCGCGCTTCGATTCGTGAGATTCGTGTCATTCGTGGTTGCTCTCCTCTCCGGTCCGTTCGCCCGCAGGCAGTGGGCAGCGGCTCGAAAGCGCCGCAAGCGGGAGACGGCGCCTGTCCTGGTCCTCGCTCGGCACTTGCCACTCGCAACTCGCCACTACTCATCTGACGGTGAAACCGGTGTAGCGGGGGATGTCGCCGCGAATGAAGGCGGCCAGCATCCGGGCCTGGACTTCGAGCATCCGGCCGTAGGTCATGCGATAACCGAAGACCGGGTGAGTCACCTCGGTTGACTTGCGCTGCTCGTAGGCCTTGAAGAAAACCTCCCGGCCCTCGTCGTTGAGCTGGCAGGCGTCGCGCCAGGTCAGAAAATCGGCGGGAGTCAGCATGCCGTTGTTGACCAGGTTCAAGACCACAGAGTCGGCGATGATCGCGCGGAATTCCTCCATCAGGTCAAGGGCAAGCGAAGGACGTCCGTGGCGGCCGGCATGATAAAAACCTTGATACGGATCGAACCCGACAGTGCACGCGGCCGCGAAGCAGTCCTTGCACAGGAGCGCATAAGCGAAACTCAACAGGGCGTTGACCGGGTCGCGGGGCGGACGGCGGTTCCGCGTGGTGAAATCGAACGACTCGCCGGGCGGACGGGCCTTGAGCATCCGGCCGAACTCCCCGAAATACAGCGCGGCGGATTGCCCCTCCAGACCCAGAAGAACACCCTGGTCGGGCGCCTGGTCGACCCGTCCCAGCATCTCGGCCATGTCTCGGGCGGCGGGCTCGTCGCTGCCCCGAGCGGGCGCCGGGGCAGGGGTGTCCGCCTCCTCATCGGCGTCCTGATCCTTCGCCTGGGACCGCAGCGAGCGCATCAGGAGCGTCCGCTGGTTGGCGATCTTCGCGGCCACGATCGACCGCGACAGCCCGAGCGTGATGGCCGGGTCGGCGAATGCACGGTACTGATGGGCGCGGAGGGCCACGTTCTTGGGGGGCGACGGCATGACCGAGGCCACGAACTTCCCATAGCCGGTCAGGTACGAGACCGGGATCTCCTGCTCGGCAAGGATGAGCAGCACCTGGGTCGAGACCTGGACATTGCCGAAGATGACCACTTGCCGGATGGAGGCCATCGGTATCCGGTTGGTCTGCCTGCCGTCGATCGTGACCACCAGGTGCTCGGCGCGGCGGCCGACGTGGGCGCCTGGCTGCTGGACGTAGAGCACGGCCTTCTCGTCGTTCAGGGGGATGACGCGGGTGAGCTCGACCCCGTCTGCGCCCTCGCCCTCCGAAGGCTGCGCCGGCGGCTCGGGCCCGGGCCCGGAGTGCTGGATCGAATAGAGCGTTTCCTCGGGAAGGCAGATGGTCGCCAGCGAGCAGCCAAAGCAGCGGTGGCGGAGCTCGGGGGGCAGCGGTTCCGGCGGTGTTTCCCGCGAGGAGAGCTCTCGAATCCGGTCGATCGCGGCCAGGGTGGCCTCGCGGAGGCCGGGACTCAGGGGAACGTCGATCCTGGTCTTGGATCCCACGTAGTACAGGATTCCGCTGGGCACCGTGACCTCGAAAGCCTCCTCGACGAGCAGCCCCTGGGCGCAAAGCTGGACGGCGTCGTTCTGCCAGAAGGTGGGCTCGCCGTGGTCGTCCTTGGGCGCCGCGGAACGCTTGGTCTCCACGGGCCGCATCACTGCATCCTGTTCCTCGAGGACGTCAAGCTTGGCGGTGATTCCGAGCTTCTGAGAGCTGATCGCGACGCTGCGGGTGCGGAGGGCGTCTCCCTCCTTCCTGGTCCGGCTGGCGAGCGCGGGGTCGTTGACACGCCGGTGCTGGAAGAGACCGTCCTCGACGTACTCGTTGGTCGGCATGACCGCCTCGACATATTCCAGGTAGTAAAGCCTGGGGCAGTAGCTGACCTGGTTCAAGGCGCGAACGGGAATCAATTCCTCTACGGCTTCGCTCATCAATTCCTCCTTCGCCATCGGAGTTCGGCATTTGGTTTGTGGGGTGCCGGTGCGATCCCACGGCCCGAGATTGTGTCGGCGGGGCTGGTTATCGGGTTGTTGCCTCCCGAAAGATCCGGCCAACGGCTTGCAAATCCGATACGACCATCGCGATCAGCTCTTCTGGTTCCAGCACCTCGCAGTCGGGCCCCCAGTACATGACCCAGCGCTTGATCAGGCGGAGGTCATTGACGTGGAGTCGGAGGATCAAGGTGCCCTCGGGCTGGGGTTCGAGCACCTGGCTCGCGTGCCACTGCTTCTCGGCGATCAGGCCGGCGTAGGCTCGGGTGAACCGAAGCACGACCTGGAAATCTCCGTCGCCCCGGATCGTGCCGAAGGTCTCCGCCATGTAATCCCTGGCCCGGAAGTCGGGAGGGCGGGAGAAGCACACGCCCGTCTCCACCACCGAGCGCACCCGCTGGACCTTGAACAGCCGGATGGCGTTCCTCAGGTGGCAATGGCCAATCAGGCACCAGTCGTCGTCGGCAGCAAGTACCAGGTCGTAGGGGTCGATGGTCCGCCTCTGCGTCTCGTTCCGACTCGCGGTCCAGTAGACCATGCTCAACTGCCGCGAGTGAGGCACTGCCCTTACCAGAACCCGAAAGATCTCGGGATCGTAAGTCGTTCGAACGCGGGGCAGGACCGACAGGTAGTTTGTCAGCTCGTCGAGGGAGACCTCGATCGTGTCGGGGAGACTCTTGGAGACCTTGGCCATAGCCTTACGGAGATCGTGTTCGAACGGCGTCCCCCGGAACTGGTCCATGACCTGGACGGAAACCAGCAGAGCAACCAACTCGCCCTCGGTCACTGGAAAGTAGGAAAGTCTGTAGAACGGATCGGTGTAGTAGTATCCGTTCCGAACGCTGTCAAATTCCAGCGGCGCACGAAGCCGATCGCGCATGAACTCGATGTCGCGCTGAATCGTACGGCGCACCACTTCGAGCTCACGGGACAGGGTCCGGGCGTTGGGCCACTTCCGTTGGCGCACTTCCAGGTCGATCACCAGGATCCGTTCCAGAGCAGGCCGGGTCGATACGCGCATCGGTGCCCCTTCTCAGATCAGTTCCGTCGGGCCGTTACACGACCCGCCCCTGCCAGTGCGGCCATCCAAGTCTTGAGCCAAGACTGCTCCTATCCTAACCCGGGGGTTGCGACCTCTATGGTCACCCCCCTCTAGAAAATTCGGAATTCGGAATGGGGAATGGGGAAGGAGAAATGGCAGATGGCAGATGGCGGATGGCGGATGGCGGATGGCGGATGGCGGATGGCGGATGGCGGATGGCGGATGGCGGATGGCGGATGGCGGATGGCGGATGGCGGATGGCGGATGGCGGATGGCGGAT
>JBEKTN010000053.1:0-27619 GCA_049516015.1 Isosphaeraceae bacterium
GGTCGTGGCAAGCTGGCGCAGTTCAGTTTACTGCAAAGATTTGCGGTCTGGTGGGTCGCGCCACCATGGCCGATCCTCTCAGTGGCGGCGGTGCTTTTAGCTCTTTGTCGGCTCGTTGAAAAGGAAACGTCGCTCGACGAGGTGCTGACCACTCTGGAGCTGCCACCTGGGCGACTGCGGCGGAGAGCGAAAGCCCCGCGAGCAATGGTGCTCGACGCCTTGCAACGCCAACCTCCCCTGCATATTTTGAATGCGAGGGACTCCGTCGCGGCTGAGTTCCCCAAGTTCGAGCATCTTCCGAGACCGCTCACGGGCCCGGCCGCTCAGGCAAGCTGACCGCCGGCCCTTTGTTCGACGCACCCCAGGGGAGTTCCCAGATCATGCCGACCGTGACCGTTGATGGTGAGAAATCGTTCGAGGTCGAGCCGGGCAAGAAGCTGGTTCTGGCCATCGAAGACGCGGGAATCGACATCATGCATAGATGCGGCGGTAATGCCCGCTGCACGACGTGCCGGGTCGAGATCCTGGGCGGCGACGCCGGGCCTCAGACCGATATCGAGCAAGCCCGCCTGGCCCGCGAAGGAGAGATCGCACCCAACATCCGCCTCTCCTGCCAGGTCCATGTCCATTCGGACCTCTGGGTCGCCGTGATCAACCGCGCAATGGCTCGGGGAATTCCGGCGGGGCCGCGGCCCGCCGATTGACCCGGTCGGAACCAGTCGGTGACGTACTGGCCGGTCGCCCTTGCACGAGGGTCAGTGCGGACTTGCGGAAGCGTGTCGTTCCCTTTTGACGATCCCGGACTCCCGCCTCGGCGCATCTCCGAACCGCCATCCGGGCTGCTCGAGGCGACCCTTCGCCTTCGATGCGTCTTCTAAGATGTTGAAGAATGCAGATTCCCGGGAGAGCGACCTATTCACTTCGAGGTCGAGAAACATGGAGACGGAGCTGAAGTCTGCCCTGGCGTCCCGGCACCGGATCTGGGACGCATTTCCGATCCATGTGCCAGCCAGTGCCGCCACGTTCGCGGGGTTCCGCGCCTGGGCCACGTCCGACGAGTTTCCAGAGTCGCTCCGGGCCTCGTTCATCAACCAGGAACTGGTGATCGACATGAGCCCTGAAGAACTGGAATCCCATAACAAAGTCAAATCGGAAGTGAGCGCAGTCGTGGCGACGTTGATCAAGAGACTGGATACCGGTGAGTTCTACGGCGATGGGACTCTGGTCACTAACGAGGCCGCCGAGCTTTCGACCGAGCCGGACGCGACATTCGTGGTCTGGGAGAGTTTCGAAGCGAACAAGGTTCGACTCGTGGAACGGAAAGATCGCCCGGACCAGTTCATCGAGCTGGTCGGGACGCCGGACTGGGTCCTTGAGGTGGTCAGCCGCTCGAGCGTGAAGAAGGACGCCGAATTGCTGCTCGATGCCTATCACCGGGCTGGAATTCCCGAATACTGGATCATCGACGCGCGGTTTGACGAGGTGTCGTTCCAGATTCTCCGACGTCGACGCGACCGCTATGTGGTGATCAAGCCCAGCGATGGCTGGTACCGCTCGGCTGTCTTCCACCGGTCTTTTCGACTGCGGCGGCGGAAGAACCGGCTAGGGCGCTGGGCCTACACATTGGAAGCAAAGCCGCAGTGATCGTTCCACCTTCGACCAGCCGGCGCGCTCCCTGACTGCATTCTCACAACATGGGAGGGCGAGGCTCCCGCCGAGCCGCATTCCCGCCACGCCCGGCGAAAGCCTTGCCCCCCCCAAGAACTCATTTCGTTTGCGTTTCTAACTGACCGTCAGAGTGAAGGTCTGGGTGGCGTTGGGGGTCACGCCGTTGGCGGCGGTGAAGTGCAGGGTGTACGTGCCGGTCGGGGTGGCCGCGGTGCTCGCGAGAGTGGCGGTCCCGTTGCCGTTGTCCACGAACGTCACGCCCGTGGGTAGAATCCCGGTCACGGTCAGCGCCGGGGTCGGGAAGCCGGTGGTTCTCACTATGAATGTGCCCGGCGTGCCCGTCGTGAACGTCGCGGTGGCTGGGCTGGTGATGGCCGGCGCCTGGTTGACCGTGAGAGTGAAGGTCTGGGTGATGGAGCTCACGGTGTTGAAGGCGGTGAAGTGCAGGGTGTACGTGCCGCCGGTCCCCGCCGCCGGGGTGCCGCTGAGCACGCCGGTGGGCGCGTTGGTGGCCGCGTTGAACGTCACGCCGCTAGGCAGCGTATCGGTGCTGCTCTCGATCACCGTCGGGGTCGGGACGCCGGTGGCCGTCACCGTGAAGCTGCCCGCCGTGCCCACCGTGAAGGTTGTGCTGTTGAGGCTGGTGATGGCCAGGCCGGTGGCATCATTGGTTCCCTGGATGTCGAGCGGAAATGGGGCAAAAGCAGTGGCCTTCGCGGTGCCGAACGTGATTAAGTTGGAGCCGGTGACATTGCCGATGATGTAGAGAGGATAAAAAATTTCACCGCCGACGACGAAGCTACTGGGCGAGACAATCTTAACATTCCCCTGAATGTAGCCGGAAACCGGGGTTTCCGGGGCCTGTGCCACCAGCGTGGTGGTCGCAGGCAGGTTGATCGACAGGACATTGCTCCCGGTGCCGGTTCCCTTGGGCGGTTGAAGGACAGCGCCCAGATGTCGGTCAATTTTGATAAACGATTTGTTTTCGAGGTCGATGTTCCCACCCACGTTCAGCAAGTTGAGGTCGCGGCCGATCGTGATGTTGGAGTTGGCCCCGGTGTTCAGGGTGATGCCCTGGAGAACGTCGAGCGTGTTCAGGCTGCCGCCGACGGTGATCGATGGGCTGGGGAGTGTATAACTGGCAGGCAGGGGCATAATGGCAGGTTGGGGCATAATGGCATTGAATGCGATTCGGTCGACAGTCGCCGTGCCGTTGACGACAAGCGGTCCGACCAGGTTCGCGGTATGGAAGCCCTCGATCGCCCCGATCAAGCCGCTGTTGACCGTGATCTGGCCGATGTTGAGGATATGGGTCACTCCGGATTGGCCGTAGGCGTAGCTATGGGCGTAACCCTTGCGAATTGGCGTCGGCAGGGGGTTGATCGTGAGCTCGGTATTGGGGGTCGAGCCATCCACGATGATTCCAACCTCGCCATTCGGCATCGCATAGACCCGGAGGGTGCCGATCGGCTGCGGGAGCTCTGTGGGCTGATCGGTGGCTAGCGCGGACGTCGGAGAGCTCGCCGTATAGGTTCCCGCGGCTCCATCCCCCGCGGATGTCGCGACTGTATTGGACTCGTACCCTAACTGGATCCGGAAGTGCGAGCCATCCACGGCAACCACATTGGCGGCCTGGCCGCCCCGGATCGTCTGGACCGCGGCGGCATGAATCACCCGGAACTGGCGATTGAACCGCGGGGCATTCTGCACAAATGGCGGTTTGTTGGCGTGAAAGGCAACGCTTGCCTTTTTGGCATTGAGCAGCGCGAGGTTCGTTTCCAGGTACTGGTGAAGGGTCTGCGACAGCAGAACGCGATCTTCGAGCTGGCCGTCGAGTGCCGGCCGGTACGCGCGTGATGGTGACCGACGGCGTTTCGTGCGAGAGTCCGACATGCGACGATCCTTCCTGATCGTGGGAACGAGCGCTTGTCCATCCTCTCCCGGACGACACGAACGAGCGCGGCGGGCCGGCTCACGACGGCCCGCCCCGGTCTCGCCGGGATCAAGCGCGTGGGATCTCGAGCGACTCCGCCGCCAGATCCCAAACTGTTTGGAATTATCGGCGCGGCGAGGAACTGCCCCACGCCCAAACACGGCCCGGCGGCCGCTCCGCGTTCGGTGAACACGGATTGCCGCGAGAACGGCGGTTGTAACGATCGTGCCGGCCGCACTCGTTGAGAAGGGCTTGCTTGGGACCGGGACGGAAAAGAGCAAGCCGATCCTGGCTGGGACCGGCTTGTTGCTTCAGTCGTGGGATTCGGCCCGAGGCGCCCTGGCGCGTATTACCGTTGCGTTGCAGACGAGGCGGCGCCTCCTCTCCTTCTCCCGCGGGGAGAAGGTAGGATCGCCACGGCCTTGTTTGATCGCTGTATTCAACGGGCGAGCAAACCGCGCTGGAGCGGGTGGCTCAGAGATCGGCCCCGGCGTTGAAGGTGTCACCACCACGGATGTCGCCGGTGACCAGACCCTTGCGAAACCACTTGACCCGCTGGGCCGAAGTGCCGTGGGTGAAGGAGTCTGGAACCACGTAGCCCTGAGCTTGCTTTTGCAAGGCGTCATCGCCGATGGCCGTCGCCGCGCGAAGCCCCGATTCGATGTCGCCTTCTTCAAGAATATGCTTTTTCTTCTCGGCATGATGAGCCCAGACGCCTGCGTAATAGTCGGCCTGGAGCTCGAGCATCACGGAGAGCCTGTTCGCATCGGCCTTGCTGACCCGGCGCTGCATCTGGGTGACTTGCTCGCTGGTGCCGAGCAGGTTCTGAACGTGGTGGCCGATCTCGTGGGCAATCACATAGGCCTGGGCGAACTCTCCGGGCGCATGGAACCGTTTCTTCAGCTCGTCATAGAAGGTCAGATCAATGTAGACCCTCTGGTCCGCGGGGCAATAGAACGGCCCGACGGCGGTGCTGGCCAGTCCGCAGCCTTCGGTATTGACGTGGTCCGAGAACAAGATGAGATGCGGTTCCTGGTACTTCCTCCCAGCCCTGGCGAAGAGATCGGTCCAGACGTCCTCGGTCATGGCCAGCGTCGCCTTGACGAAGTCGGCCTGTCTCTCTTCTTCGGGGCTCCTGGCCGCGGGTTTTTGCCGGGGGGCGCCGGGCTGGGCCACTTGGATCTGCTGCAGCAGCACCCTGGGGTCGGCTCCCGTGAGAAAGCTCACCGCCAGCACGATCAAGATCGTGCCGATACCACCGCCCACCGCAACCTGGCCGGCCGAGATCCCCCGTCGGTCCTCGACGTTATCGCTCCGGCGTTCGTTCTGCCAACGCATGTGTCGCTCTCCGAGGTAAGTCGTTCCCGAATCAGCAAACGGGATCGTCGAGATTCTCTCACCTGGAAGTACCCTATGAACAGGGAACTTGAATTCAAGGTGCCGGAATCGACAAAAACAAGGGAAGTGGTTTGGGGGCCTCGCTGCGCTCGACCCATCCTACGGTTCATTCCGAAACGGACCACGATGCCTGTCAGGATTGCCCGAGGCGAACCTTGATGTCGGTCGGCTGGCCGCCGCGGATCACGGTGACCTTGATCACATCGCCCGGCTGGTGCTTTTCCACCTCGGTGAGCAGCTCGTCCACGGTCTTCACCCGCCTGTGCTCGATACCGACGATCAGGTCGGCGGAGTCGACGTCGACAAAGCGCCGGACAAACCCGAGGCCAAGGCGCTCTTCCTTGATCTGGGCCGGCTGGATGCCGGCTTGCTCGGCCGGTCCGCCGTCAACCACGGCCATGACCAGCAGTCCGTCATCGGTGGCATAGACCCGCGTGATTCCCAGGTCGGCGCGGATGATCCGGCCATTCTCGATGAGCGGCCGGAGAATCCGCGTGATCGCGTTGACCGGCACCGCGAAGCTGATTCCCGCCGATTGCCCCACCTGGCTGATGATGGCCGTGTTCATGCCGATGACCTGACCGCGTGAGTTCAGCAAGGGTCCGCCGGAGTTGCCCGGGTTGACCGCCGCGTCGGTCTGGATGATGCCCTTGATCATTCGTCCGTTCTTGGCTTTGAGCGACCGGTCCAGGCTGCTGACGATCCCCGAGGTCAGTGTCCGTTCCAGGCCGAAGGGGTTGCCCAGGGCCATGATCTTCTGACCGACCATCACCCGCGACGAGTCACCAAACGTGACTGGAAAGAGCTTGTCGGCCGAGGCCCTGATCTGGAGCACGGCGACGTCGTTGGAAGCATCCTGCCCGACGATCTTCGCCGGGTGGGTCGAGCCGTCGAACAGGGTCACCCGGACGGCAGCGGCCCCCTGGATCACGTGGTAATTGGTCAGCAGATGCCCTTGCTTGTCGATGACGAACCCCGAACCGGTACCCGTCGAGGTCTCGTCCCCGAAGAACCCCCCGCCTTCGGACTCGGTCGTGATGTTGACGACGCTCTTGTTGACCGTGGCATAGACCCGGACGTTGTTCCGCTCTTCCGGGTCGAGCTCCTTGAGCACATCCTCCGGGGGTGCGGGCGTCTTCGAGTCAGGAATCGGAACCAGCGGCGCGGACCTGCCGGAATCCCGGGGCACGGGAACCGGAGACGGCGGCTCGGGCTCCTGGGACAGCACCGGGATCTGCGCCACCGGCGGCTGCCGCATCAATCCCAGGCGTCCGCCCAACAAGACCGCGACTGCCAGCAAGGTGACCCCGGCCGTGAGCGCGTGCGCCGCGAGCGTATGGCCCATCGACATCCTGTCGGAACTCATGGATTGTGCTCCTGTTCTTTTGTACCCGGCTCGTGCGACCGATGCCGTAGTCCCTGCATTGAAGTATTCTACGTCGCAGCAAAAGGACAACCAACCCGTCTTGTTCGCGCAGTGGGGATGGCAAGATTCTGCTTATCACGGATTTCCGCGTCCCTCGGGGGGTATCGCAAGCCTCCCCGAAAAGCGGGATAAGCAGCCCTTTGAGCCCCTAGCGCGTTTTAGCGTTGAGTTGCAGACGCGGCGGGGCCTCCTCTCCTTCTCCCTCGGGGAGCGGGGGGAACCCCGCTTGCGGGGTCGGGCCGGAACGGCCGGATGAGGGCGATTTGCCGGCCAAGGCGCGCATCTCATCCCCTCATCCGCCCCTGCGGGGCACCTTCTCCCGCAGGAGAAGGTATGAGCGCCACGGCCTTTCTTGATCGCTGGATGCAACGCGCGAGCAAACCGCGCTAAATGCCGGTTTTCCGCAGTTTTGTGCAGACCCCCTGACCTCAGTTACTTGGAGAAGGCAGCAAAATCTGCGAATTCTGGCTCTGAAAAAGGGTTAACGGCGTAGGGTGCCACTAGAAACTCAGAGTTCTAGGACATGCAAAGCAGTATTGACTCAGCGGGTTGGATTCGGTAGTTTGTGCGGATCATCCCAGGAGATCCGCCCATGACGATTGCGCGTGCCCATCTGGTTGATCCTTCCGTGACCCGCTGGTATCACTGTGTAACGCGCTGCGTGCGGCGAGCCTTCCTGCTCGGGGAAGGGATGCACGACCGGAAAACCTGGATCGAACATCGGCTCGAGGAACTTGCGGAAATCTTCTCGGTGGCCGTCGCGGGGTTTGCGATCCTGGACAATCATTTGCACCTGCTGGTGCGGCTGGATCCGGAGGTGGCCCAAGGCTGGTCGGATGAGGACGTCGTGCGACGCTGGGGACGCCTCTTTCCGCCCCGCGACAAGGCGCGACAGGTGGTCCCGATCTCGGACGAGTGGGTCCAGGCGCGGCTGAAGGACGCCAGGTGGGTAGCGACGGCGCGCCAGCGGTTGCAAAGCCTGACCTGGTTCATGAAGTGCTTGAAGGAGCCGCTCTCACTGCTGGCCAACCGCGAGGAGCAAACCCGCGGCGCGTTCTTCGAGGGCCGGTTCAAGAGCGTGGCGATCCTCTTCGCTGCCAGCCGTGCCCGGTTGCGGGAAGTCGCCGAGCGTCTGGGCGTGCACCATCTTGATCGTGCTCTTAATCCTCTTCCTGATCGTAATCAGAACCACTGGGGCGAAATCGGCCAGCCGCGTTTACTCTGTGCTACAAAGGAAGTGGCCCGTCCGCGCTTCCTCCGCGCTTTGAGCCAGTGGACCTGATGGAAAGAGATGAAAATGATTGAGAACCGTCAGAAGAAGGCCGACTTCTCGGATGTTTGTCGTTGTCGAATAACTACTTATGACAAAGAATCGGAAGTCCCTCGGGGGCAGTGAGCGCTGCCGAAACTTCAGAAATCTCAACTAATCTGAACCGGACGCCCGTCCAGTACCGGTGAAAGTGGATCCTGTTCAAGCTGAGCCTGGTGCCACAAAGTGGGTGGCCCCATCCAGTCTTACAGAATCACCCTGTTCCCAGGCCTTGCACCTTTCGTTAGCATGCTCTTATTCCGCCCGCGGGCCGTCTTCGAGCCCGAGAATGATCGATTTCAGGGGAGGGAGCCGATGGGGCCAGGATGTCCCATCACTGCTGGGATGCACACGATCGACACCGAAGCAAGGGACGCGCTCGGGTCGCTTTCGGGTCCGGTGCGAGACTGGTTTGCCGGTGCCTTTCCCGAGGGACCGACTCCCGCGCAGCGGCTGGCCTGGCCCCCGATCGCGGCGGGCGAGCACATGCTGCTGGTCTCGCCGACCGGGACCGGCAAGACGCTGGCCGGATTTCTGGCGATCCTCGACCGGCTGTTCCGGCGCCACGCCGAGGGCACGCTGTCCCCCGGACTGCGCTGCGTTTATGTCTCTCCGCTGCGGAGTCTGGGCTACGATATCGAGCGCAACCTGGCGATTCCGCTCGCGGCAATCGAGCGGCTGCTGGGGCGCGGCGAAAGCCCCATTCGTGTAGGCGTGCGGACGGGAGATACCTCGGCCTATTTCCGCCGCAAACTCCGGGACCAGCCGCCGCATATCTTGATCACGACGCCGGAGAGTCTCTCGCTCTTGCTCAGCCAGGCAAGCTGGGGCGATCACTGGCGCGGGGTCGAGCACATCATCGTGGACGAGGTGCACGCGCTTGTGCCCACCAAGCGCGGGGCCGACCTGGCGGTCTCGCTCGAGCGGCTGTCAGACCAGGCGAATCGCGAGCCCTGCCGGGTCGGTCTCTCGGCCACCTGCCGCCCCGCCGAGCCCGTGGCGCGGTTCCTGGTGGGGCCGACGCGAACCTGCCGCGTGGTCGAAGCGCCCCTGCCCCGCGGCACGCCGCCCATGGAGATCGAGGTCGAGGCGCTGCTGGAGGCTGGCGAGGCTCCGCATCGCGGCCTGACGTATCGCAGGCTGATCCGACGGCTGCGCCAGGTGATGAGAGTCAACCGGACGACGGTCATCTTCGCCAACACCCGGCCGCTCACCGAGAAGATCACTCACGACCTGAGGCACGACCCGAAACAGCGGGATGCGTGTGCGGACGGTGAGGCGCAAGCCGAGGTGGCAGAGCCGGCCGTGGCGGCCCATCACTCGGCGCTCGATGCCAGCCGGCGCAGAGCGGTGGAGTCATTGCTCAAGCAAGGCCGGCTCAAGGCCGTGGTAACCAGCACGAGCCTGGAGCTGGGTGTGGATATCGGCACGGCCGACCTGTCGGTTCAGGTTGGCCTACCGGGAGGCGTGGCCCGTTGCGTGCAGCGGGTGGGGCGGTCGGGCCACCGCCTGGGGGCGGTCTCGCGGGGCTTGATACTTGCGGCCACCGCGGCCGAGATCGCCGGCGCCGTCGTGACGGCGCGGGCCGCGCGCGCCGGCCGGCTGGAACCGCTGCGCATGGTCGAGGCCCCGCTCGACGTCGTCTGCCAGCAGCTCCTGGCCATGGCCTGCGCGGGGGAATGCGCCGTCGAGCAGGCTTTCACGCTGTTGCGCCAGGCAGGTCCCATGGCCGGGCTCGCAAGGCACGATTTCGACGCCTGCCTCGACTTTCTGGCCGGCGATCTGGCTGCGCCGCCGGGTGCCTTCGAGCCCGAGCCCGGCGCGGCCCCGCGCTGGTCCTCACCCCGGATCTGGAAGCGCAACGGCTGGTTCGGGGTTCGTGGCCGCCGCGTCACGCGCTGGTTCTGGACGAATGTCGGCACGATCACCTCGGAAGAGAGCGCGCAGGTCCTGGTTGACGGCGTGGCCATCGGCACACTCGAGGGCGCCTATGCCGAGCGGCTGGTTCCCGGCGACCGGTTCGTGCTCGATGGCCGCTCCCTGGAATTCCGTCGCCGCGACGGATTGGTCATTCAGGCTCGAGCAGGAGGAGCCGAGCCAGGACTGCCGATCTGGCACAGCGATCGCCAGTCGCTCTCGTCGGAGCTGGCCCACGAGGTTGCCGAGTTCCGCGCCGAGGGAGCCAGGCGGCTGACGCGGGGGGGGCCGCTGGCCCTGCGGTCCTGGTTGATCGAGTCGCTCGATCTGGGGCCCAAGGTCGCGGCCGTCCTGGCCGAGCTGATCGAGGCGCAAGAGCGCGTCAGCGAGGTTCCCCGCCCGCCCGATCTGCTGGTCGAAGAGTGTCCGTCAACCGTCGAGCCGGGACTGACCTACGCGTTTCAGGCCCCGCTCCACCGCGCAGCCTGCGAGGCGCTCGGGCGGGCGACCGCGGCCCGACTGGGCCGCCGGTTCGGCCGCGATCTGGCGCTTCAGGCCGCTGACCTGGGGTGGTCGATCCGCTTGCCCGAGGGGGCAGGCCTTGTCCGGGACGACCTGGATTCTCTCTTGAACCTCGATCGCCTCGAGGACGACGTGCTCGAGGGTCTGGACCGAGGAGATCTTCCCGCCCAGCGGTTCCGGTACATCGCGGCCACCGGCCTCATGGTCCTGCGCAACCCCGAACAGGGCCGGCGGGTAAGGGTGGGCGGCATGAACTGGGTGAGCAGCCGGCTTTACCCCCTGGTCAAGGCGGCTTGCCCGCATCACCCGTTGCTGCGCGAAACCCGCCGCGAGGTGCTGCACGACCTGCTCGACGTGCCCGCCGCCGTGCGCTGGCTCGAGTCGCGGCCGGCCGTGAGACTGCGCAAGCTGCCGTGTCTCTCGCCTTTTGCCGCGGCCTGGATCAGCCCCTCGGCCGATGAGCCGGTCCAGTTTGAATCACCGGCCGAGGCCCTCCGCCGGCTGCACGCGCGGTTGACCACGGCGAGAACGGGAGAGGTCGCATGAAGCGGCAACACGTTTCTGGTGGTTGCGCACAAACCCCTATCGTCGAGGACTGGCAGCTAACCCCCGAGGGGGGTGCGATTCATCCTGGCGAGCGGATTGCCGTGATTGCCGACGTCCACCTTGGCTACGAGTGGGCCCGCGGCGCGGCGGGCGACTGCGTGCCGGCACATTCCCTGGCCGAGACACTGAAGAAGCTCGAACGCTTACTGGAGCGGTCGCCTATCGATTGCCTGGTCGTCGCCGGCGACCTGGTCGAATCTCCCAGGCCGTGCGCGCGAACCGCCGCGGACCTCGCCCGGCTGGCGCTATGGTTGGGCGAGCGGGGCGTGCGGCTGGTGCTGATCGAGGGGAACCACGACCGCAGCCTCGCCGGGATGGCCAGGGAAAAAGGGCTTGACGCCGTGGTGCCGGCGCCGGTGCTCCAGAGCCACCTGCTCGTCGCCGGCTGGACGATCGCGCACGGCCACCGGCTCGTGCCGGCGGATCGCTTGATCTCCGGCCATCATCATCCCGTGTTGCGGGTTTCCGGCCACTCGGCGCCCTGCTTCCTGGTGGGGGACGGGCGGATCATCCTGCCCGCCTTCTCGGGCAATGCCGCGGGGCTGGACGTCGCTTCGGCCCGGCTGCCGGACGGCTGGCTGCGCAGCTCCCTGCGCTGTCTTGCCAGCACCGGAGGCGACCTGCTCGACTTCGGGCCCCTGAAGACGCTGCACGCCCGGCTGGGATGATCGTTTCGTGGCCGGTGTGTGCCCACGACTCAGCCGAAAGCCTCGCCATTGGCTCCTTGACCGGGCCACCCTCGCGACGTAGCTTTGAATTCCTGGGCTTGGGAGAATAGAAGAGTCTTGCTATCAACATGGATCCGGCACAATCAATGGCTTCGGCTTCATTCTCAATCCGGTTCCTCGTTCAAGTCCGGCCGGATCTGGGCATGGCCCGGATCGTCAGACGGGGGCATGGTCCAATGAAAGCGTTCGGGTCGCGAACCTCGTCCTGGCTGACATGGCTTGGTGCGATCGTCGCGGCGGCTCTGGTCGCGCCCGGCTGCGGCGGTTCCTCGGCGAGTTCGAGCTCCGTACAGGTCTGGGGGCGAGTGACTTACAACGGCAAACCCGTGCAATACGGCGCGCTCGTCTTCCAGCCAGCAGCGACGAACAGGTCCAACTGGGGCGTCGGCATGATCTCCGAGGAGGGCAAGTATTCGCTCGTTGCCAGTGAGAAAGACGTCGGCCTCGAACCCGGCCGCTTTCAAATCTTCATCAGGCCTCCATCGCCCCACGACAAGCTGAAGCACGGCCGATCCGGCGAGGAGGAGGAGTCCGACGAGAGAGCCATCGTCATCGCTCTTTTGTACCCGGTTCCCAAACGCTTCTTCTCCACCGAGACTTCGGGATTGTGGGTCGATCTCGAGAAGGAGCCGACCCGGGTTGATATCGATTTGAGAGACTGACAAGGACTTGCCAGGGTTCATGGCTCGATCGGGCAAAGAGCTGTGCACAGATTGTAGATTGTAGGGTCTGCTGTGCGGCCCCTACAATCTATTCAATGAAAGAAGGCGGCGTCCTTCGCGAGAGGGACGCCGCCTTCGACCGCTTCAACCCAGACGACTCACTGGCACGTCAGGCAGGTCGGAGTGACGACGGGCACCATGGTGCACTGTTGCACGGCCACGGTGCGAGCAACCTGGCGGGCGACGACGCGGTTGACGGTCACGGGAACCTGCTCCGCGACACAGACCGGAACCTGGCGCGAGGCCGTCTCGGCGACCATGCGGCAGGTCCGCACGGGCACGCGCTCGACCCGTTCCTCGGCGGCGTAACTACAGGTTGTGACCTGGTAGGGCTCGACGCGCTCCTCGGCGACGAGCTGGCAGGTCTGGACTTCGTAGGGCTCGACCCGCTCTTCAGACACGTAGTTGCACGTCGTGACGGGGATGGTCTCCACCCGCTGCTCGGCCACCATCTCGCAGGTGCGAACCTGGTAAGGCTCGACCCGTTCCTCGGCGACGTAGCGGCAGGTCTGGACTTCGTAGGGCTCGACCCGCTCCTCGGCGACGTAGTTGCAGGTCTGGACCTCGTAAGGCTCGACCCGTTCCTCGGTCACGTACCGGCAGGTGGTGACGGGGGTGGACTCGACCCGCTCCTCACTGACGTAGCGGCACTGGGTCACGGGGACCTGGCGGACCATCGTCTCGCGGACGTAGCGGGTCTCGCTGACTTCGCGCGTCACCGGCCTGGACACCCAGACGCGCTGGCTGACCGTCCGCGGCGGGCACTGAACGGCCACCGTTGCAGTCACCTTGCGCTTGTGATGCAGGCAGCCCAGCAACCCCCGCGGCTGCTCTTCACCACAGAGGTCGCATTCCTGGACCGGGACGCGGACCGTGCGCTCGACGACGGGACCGGGAACCGTGGTGTACTGCCGCTCATAGTAGCCGCACTCGACGGTCTCCTGGCGAACCGTCGTGACAGGCCGGCAAACCGAGTACGGCTGCTCGACCATCACGGTCTCGGTGACGGGCCTCATCACGGTATACCGGCGTTCCTGGTTCACGGTCTGGTAAACAGGCCGTTGCACGGTGTAGCGCCGTTCGCGGCGCTCGGTCTGGTAGACGGGCCGTTGCACGGTGTAGCGCCGTTCGCGGCGCTCGGTCTGGTAAACAGGTCGTTGTACAGTGTATCGCCGCTCCATCTGCTGAGTTTTCACGACCGGACGCATGACGGTGTAGCGCCGTTCTGTATTCACGGTCTGGTAGACGGGCCGTTGCACGGTGTAGCGCCGTTCGCGGCGCTCGGTCTGGTAGACGGGCCGTTGCACGGTGTAGCGCCGTTCGCGGTTCTCGGTCTGGTACACTGGTTTCATGACAGTGTACTTGCGCTCGACAAACGACGTTTCCCACACAGGCCTGGAGACGGTGTAGTTTTCCGTCTGGTAGGCCGTGCGGTAGCGCGTCTCCATCACGGTGACGGCTTCCGTCTCGTAGACGGTTTCGTAAACCGTCTGGTAGACGGTCTCTACCTGGGGAGCCAGGCTGACCACATTCAACTGCGTGGCCACGACCGGAGCGGGAGAACAGCGGTTGCATGCTCCCCCGCCATAGGTGGCCCACGCCGGCGCGGCGAACCCTCCCAAAAGCGCCGCGGCCGCGCCGGCAGCGAGGCGCACGACTTTCAGGGACTTGAACATGCGATACTCCTCGGCGGATCCTCGGGCATCCCTGTCGCGATTCGCCTGACTTGGGTCTACTCTCACGGCCCGAAGGAGTGCGCTGTCTCGTCCCTGAGAAAGCTCTCCTGTTCACTCGAATGAAGTGTCCTGAACGGTAGCAGTCCAAGATCGCGTGCAGGAGCCGGCACTGTCCGGCGACCGGAACAGCATCACGAAGTACGTGTGCAGTTCCTTCACAATCCGCGGCGGTCGCACGAAATTCTTTCAAGAAGTCCGTTCGCGGCGGTCGAATACACTACGATCAAGGCTCGCAATGAGCCCTCCAGAACAGTATATCACTGGCTGCTAGCCCGTCTCGCCAAATTGCGGGATTTCCTGAAGTTCCAGGTCGCCTTGTGCCGATCACAGCAAGTTGACAAACTCACAAGGTTGCGGACCAATCGATGCAAGAGCACACGGTGCGCCAATCGACTCTGGCTGTACTGGCCACCTGCCGCCATAAACGCCGCAAAGCTTGATCGTCCCGCACGATCGAAAGAATTGTCCACGTGCCGCGGAGGAAGGTGGAGTGGTCGCCGGTCAGGAACCGGGTTGTAATTGTTTCAAGACCGATTGGGCCTGGTTGCGAATACTCACGAGTCCGGACTGCGTCAGTCCTTCAATCTCCGAACGGAGCGATTGGACCAATTCGGGAGAACCGATGGATAGGGAGGACTGGAGTGCTTGTAGGGCTTCCAGTTCGATGGCCTCGATCTTGTTTTGCTTCTCGGTGGTGCTGGAGATGTCGATGACGCGGTCGAGGTCGGCGGTGGAGAGCATTTCCCTCAGCGTTTCCTTGGCTGCCGGGTCGCCTTGCCGGCCGAGGGCCACGGCGGCATTGTAGCGGACATAGCGGTTCTCATCGGTCTGAAGCCGTTCCCGCAGAGCCTTCCGCGCCGCCTCGCCGCCGAAGAAGCCAAGGGCGTAAGCGGCAACCTGGCGCAACTCGGGCTCGTCGCCGGAGGCCGCCTGAGTCAGCGCCGCGACGGCCCGCGGATCGTCGAGCTTGCCTTCGAGCTGGACGGCATGCTTTGCCAGGCTTGCCGCCTTGGCCTGATCTCGGTGCATCCTCTCGATCGCTTCCCTTTCGAGCCGGGCGGCATGCTTTGCCAGGCTTGCCGCCGCTTCCATCCGGATCGCCGAATCGCGACCCGGCTCGAGCGCCGTCGTCAGCGGCTCGATGGGATCGACCTTGCGGTTGTCGCCGAGGGTGGCATCGAGCGTCTGGAACGCGCCGATGGTCTTGATCAGGTAGGCCTTGAGTTCGGCGTTATCGTTGGTCTTCAACTCGGCGGAGAGCAGATCGGTCAGCTCGCCCAGGAGCCGCGGGTCGCTGGCCAGCTTGGCGTCGTTCTTAATCAGGCTGGCCAGCTCGAACGCCGACCTCCAGTCTCCCGAGGCCTGTCGCAATCGCCGCACATAGTCCGCCGGATCGCGCTCACCGCCGGCCAGTTTGCCGAAGAGCAGCCACACCAAGATCACAACCGCGACGACCACCGCCGGGATCACGAAGAGCTGGACGACAAACCCCGCCGAGGGCGCTTCGACGGGAGGTAAATCCGGCAACGGCGGCGGTTGACGCGGGTCGGTATCGATGTTCGGTCGGTTCGCGTTGTAAGGGTCTTGCACGGTCGGCGCACTCACCAGGACCAGACGCCTCGCCCTGTCCATGACATGGCTCTAGCCCGAGCGGGGTTCACCAGTCCAGTATAGGGATTGGCACGTCGGCGTCAAGCAAGCAAGGCGGAGCTTGGTAATCTTGTTGCCCACGCGGGCCGAGCTTGGGACAATAATTTTGAGGAGGAACGTGGCGCCAGTCGGGAGTTGGCTCATGCCCCCAACGACGAGCCGGATCCGCGTCTCACCCCCGAGTGTCCCCGTCGCGATGCTCATGAGGTTCGCTCCCGAGTTCAGGCCGTGCGATCAGGAGGGTGACCGCGATCCTACCACATCGCCGGTGTGACCGGCCCTATGAACGCTAGTATACAGGCCGATCAAGCCCCGTAAAGTGAGCAGAAAAGGGTGAACACGGAAGAACGAATCGCGCCCAAGGGGGACCCTGCTCTTTTCTGACGTGGTCTACACAAGATAGGTAGGCCGTCGCCGCTGGTTTTCCTCGACTCGACAACGTCGCCGGCCGGCGGAGGGTGAGAACTGGCCACGCACTTGATCAGTGAGGGATGGAGTGGCTGCAAGAGCGAACAGATCGCCCGATTTTGTCATAGTTCCCGGATCAGGTGCCGGCGAATTCTATTGCGATCATCCAAAGGTGGTGCACTCGCTGGCAGAAGGTCTACAAGGCTCGGTTGCCGATCGGATCGAACGCGGCGGCTTGGTTGGGCCCAGGCTGCTCAACGCAACACAAGCCCCATTATCGTCGTTGCGTTGAAGTGCGGGGCAGCAGCAAAGTGGTGTCTTCACGAGTTCCAAGGACCGCCGCGTTTCCATTGCTGCGAGAACTGCACGCCTTCCACCACGGCTTGCGATGGAGGCATCAGGAACGCCGCCAGATCCGCAACAACGGAACCGAGAGTGGGCACGGCGTCTCTTAGACCTGAGCGGGTTGTGAAAGCCTGCCACTGAAACCCCTTGGTGTCATCTCCCCCAAAGTCTGACCTGAGGGCGATTGGTGGCAACGCCGGAACAGGGGTCCGTCGACGCTGGAACGTCGCCCTTATCGCCTCGGAGAGAGTCTTCCCATCGAATGGAAACTCTTGGGCCATGACCCAGATATCAAAGAAGTCCTTCATTCGGCTGTTGGCTATGCCAAGCTGGACCATGGCTTGGTATTTCTCTGCGATGACCGTCTCTCTTGGATATGCCCTGATGCGTGGCGCCGGAAAACCCAGCAGCGATGGAAAGTCGACGATTTCCGGGGAGGGGGTAACGGCATCGCCAAAGCCGACGTCGACCTGGAGATCAATACGGGCCCGGCCCAGCGTAACCCGGAACCGAATCCTGATTCCTTCATATTCCTGGTCCTCACGAATTGGCTCAGCAGTCACGGATTCTGCATGGAAGCGAAGCCCATCGGCGTGATCCAGCTCAAGCGCGCACACTTCGCGAAAAATGGCAGCGAGATCTTCAGCCCCCGGGGCGCCATATCCAAGCAAGTCGACATCGCGAGTAGGACGTAGCATACGTCCGGTCCAGAGCGCGAAGAGCAGGGCTCCTTTGAGCACGAAAAGCTCAGCGTGGTTTGACTGGCTCAGGCGATAGAGCAGCCTCTCTGAGGCGAAACGGGTGATAATGAGCTGGAAGTCTTCGTTGCGTGTCCGCGAAAGGTCGAGCAGGCGTTGTCGAACCGAGCTGGCGATGTCTCTTGCGCGACGTCGGGTCATACGATGGCTTCCAGGTAAGGCTGCATTACGTTCTGCATTCGAACGATCCTTGCAGCCTCCCACAATTCGTCCATCGTGAAAAGGCGTTTGCGGAAGCCGTCGCGAAGAGCTTCGATCGCGACGTCCAGGCCCACCTTATTGCGGAACTTGAAGCAGTCAACGACGGTCTTGGCAGGGCTATAGACGCGCAGTGTAACGCCTCGCTTGGGACGCTTCTGGACTCCATGGGTAAAGGCTTGGCCCGAGAATCTAAGAATCCGAAGTTTGAGGTTCGTAGGCCGAGGTTGCCAGGTGGCTGGGGGAAGAGCCATCCATATCTCATGGGGACTCTGCGTGGTTAGCCCATGAAATTGAAGGGCCGATAGAAGGCAGATGACCCCTTTGGGGACAAGACGAGCAGCTTCAATCAGACTTTGATGCTCGCCGAGGTCAAGGCCAGGCCACGCATACAGTCCGCGGCCGACGTGCTTGATGAGGCCTCTGTTTGCAAGGCGGGTCAGGTAACTCGTTGGAATCCCGCGAGGGGCAAGTTCTCGAGGGCTAACAAGCCCATTCTGCTTGACAAGAGAAAGAGCCGCCCTCGTTTTCTTCCCCAGATCCCGGTGTCTTGAGTTGTGCATCAAGTCCTCCAACGTTATGCAGAACTTGTGAGGAATTGTAGCACTTCATTGGTCATGTGGGAAGGCAAGACAATGCTGGCCCGGACAACGTCCATCAGCTCGAGGCCTACGCCCGGCAGATACCTGCGCATCACGGAGAGCCTGTTTGCCCGGTCCACCAATCCGACTCGGGCATTGTCGAATTCGGCCGGAACTGGGCGAGAGTCTGGATGTCGGTCAGAACTTGAACGACCAAGGCGGTGTCGGGCCGGGTCGCATCAACCCACGTCTTCACAAGCTGCGGGCAGGAGATGACCGTCAGGCCCCCCTTCTCTGCAATCCGGATTGCCTTCCGGTCGTCGGTCGCCACGACCCAGCCCCGAGCCTCTGCAATGGCCAGACACATGGCTTCGCCATCCGAGCGGAACTCGGCAGCGTACTGAACGAAGAGGGTTTGCCCTTGCGAGGCGGTCGGCTGACAGGCCGTCAAGAGACCGGAGTTCAAGTGCGGAGACAGATCCACTGGAGCATTGAGAAACGAACCGGGCCGAGCGGGATTATGTCGCCTCACGAATTGAACCTCGGCCTTCACGGCATCCGGGAGGTTCCAAGCGTAGCCAGTGGCTCGGAGGATCGCCTCCATCTGGCCGGAAACAAGCAGGTCAATCAAGCAGCAGGCATCGATGACGGCGGGCGTTGAGGTACGTCGTTTCCGAGTCACCGAGTGTCTCCCAGAAGAGACATGGGGAAATCCATCCTGACCGACCGCTCCTCTCCCGATGGTTCTATCTCGTGGCTGATCAGGGTTTGGGCGACGATCTCACGAGCCGTGGCGATATCGCAGCGGAGGTAGTGGGCGAGATCGGTGTCGCCGAGATCGCCACGCTCATAAGCGTGAACAGCCAGGTATTTGTACCGCTCGGGCACGATACTGTCGTCAGTGGGCTGAGAGGGGAGACCGAGCATGGCTTCCGCCTTGCGGGGAGCAAACTTCGCCTCGCTGAGATTGTCCCACATCCCCTTCTGGATCAAGCCCAACTGCTCCAGCCGCAAGGTCATCGCTTCGAGCGACACGAAGTAATGGTGCTTCAATCGGCAGAGGTCGACCACCTGGAAATCGCCCGACGAAGCCACGGTGGCGTGGAATCTCTGACGAACCGACATGGCGGGCATGAGGAAGCACAAGGCGAACGCCTCGGCAAACCGCTCATTGGCGGGCTTGCGGCCCGTCATGGACAGGTAATCGATTCCCGGCCGATAACGATCCGTGCTCAGGAGAAAATGGCCGTACTCGTGGAGCATCGAGACACGCCGACGCTCCGGGGGGTGCTTCCGGTTGATGAGGATGCAAGCCCCGAGTTCCGCCGAGTAGGCGTACATTCCCGCGATGTTCGAGGGAAGGTCCTGCGCATGGAAGATCCACAGACCGACATCCCACTCCAGCGTGCTTCGGAGAGCAATGACTGGCTGATCGCCCAAGCCGAGCCGGTTGCGCTCTTGGTTGGCGACGACCTCGGCTTGCTCGACGGGATCGATTTTCGGGTTGAGCACGACCTCGGCCGGGTAGCCAGGACGAAGCGGGGCATTCATCATCCGCTCAAGCTCCCGGTAATCCTCGGCGAGCGACTGAAGCTGGTCGATGGCGGCGTTGAGACGACCGTGGTTCTGGTCGCCTGACTTCATCTTGTCGGCGACGGCCCGGAGGTGAAGCTGAAGATCCGTGACGGGCTCACTGGGTCGGACAAGTTCGTTGACTTTCCGGCCGAGGAAGGAGGCCAGCTTGACAATCTCGTCGGCCTTGGCCGCTCGGTCTCCCTTTTCGATGGCGATGTAGGTGGGGCGACTGCAAGCAAGGAATTCAGCGACCTCCTCCTGCGTCTTGCCACGAGCCTTGCGGGCCTCGGCGATCCGTTGGCCCAGAATTCGTGGATCGATTTCATGCGGGAGCATGGCTGACTCCTTGTCCCACTGAGGTCCGGACCGGGTCGAGCAGCCTCGCCCACCGATATCCGAGACGACTGCCCTTGGCGACGATTTGCTTCCACTCGTCCCGGTGTCCTCACAAATGGGCGATGTACCTCCGTCAGCCTATAATACTATCTTCCGGATCTTTTACAATGTCAACAGAGATGAGACACAAATCTAACTCGGTGTAAAACTACTTACGACTCCGCACTCGCGGCAGGTAGTTCGACTACGAAACGTGCCCCGGGACCGCCTGTCACGGCTTCGCATCGCATCTTGCCGCCGTGAAGAGCGACGATCTGGCGGCAGAGATAAAGGCCGATTCCCACTCCCTGCACGCCTCCGTCGCTGTGCGGTTGGAGGTGCTCCAGACGGAAGAATTTCTCGAAGACCCGCTCGCGGAATTCTGGAGGGACACCGGGCCCGGTGTCCGTCACGGCGACCTCCAAGAGATAGGGCTCAAGGCCGGTGACCGCCGCGGTCACGGCAATCTCCACACGGCCGCCGTCTGGGGTGTACTTGAGCGCGTTAGTGAGCACGTTGGAAAGAACGACGCCGAGCCGCGCGGCGTCTCCCTGGACGACTGCCTCGTCGCATCCTCGAACAAAATCAAGGCGAACATCCTGCTCCGCGAACCGCGGCAGAAACTTGTCGGCGAGGTGCCCCGCCAGGCCCAGGAGATCGACCCGGTCGAGGTTGAGCCGGAGCTGGCCCGCCTCGATTCGCGTGAGGTCGAGTAGCTCGTCGATCGTGGCGGCGAGCTCCTCGCAGCCGAGCGCCGCGGTTGCGACCATTTCGCGGAGTAAAGGCGACAGCTCCTCGACCCGTTCCCGCATCAGCATGAGATTCATCCGCAGCGTGGTAAGCGGCGTCTTCAGCTCGTGGGAAGCGACAGCGATCATCTCGGCCCGCAGCTCGTCCAGTCGGGCGAACTCGGTCACGTCGTAAAGAACGACGACGGCGCCAGGGCGGCCCCCGGAAAACTCCGGGATCGGCATGACTGTCGGTAAGAGCTTGGCCTGATGGCCGTTGAGAGCGACCGCGAGCAACCGATTCAAGTCGGGCCGCGTCACTCCGGTTCTATCCCCGCGCAATTGCCCGCGCACAGCGTCCAGGCTGTCGGTCGGAAGGGGGAGTTGCTCCACCCGCCGAACCTGGCCGAGCCCCAAGGCCCGGAACACACTTGAGGCCGTGGGGTTCGCCGCAACGATATCTCCAAATGGATCGACGACGATGACGGCGTCGGGCAATGCGGCGAGCGTTGACTCCAGGGTCTCCTTGGCGCGGATAACCTCGTCCATGTTCAACCGACGAAATTCTGCCAGGGTCTCGGCCATCTGGTTAAAGCCGGCGGCAAGCCGGCCCAATTCGTTTGCTGAGGTCACGGAGACGCGGCGATCGAAGTCGCCGCGGCTCAACGCCTCCACGCTACGGGTCAAGTCGAGCACCGGCGGCACGACGGCGCGGGCCAGGCGCGACGCCACAAGGATGGACGTCACCACGGCGGCCGAGAGAATTCCCCCGACCACGGCCGCGGCCCGTCGCGCGCGGTCGCGGGCCTGGATCCCGGTCTGCCTCATGCTGCGAAAATGGAGCTCGCGAACTCGCTCACAGTCGGCGACCACACCGCGGAGAGCCGGGTTGACTTGGACGTGATAGACTTCCCAGGCATCCTGTCGAACGGGCGTGGCCAGCATCCGATCGCCTGCTGCCCGATAGATCTCGACGTTCCGCCGGATCGAGTCGAGGGTGATGCGCTCCTCGGGTTCCTTGAGGAACGGTGCCAGCCGCGCGAAAGCTTCCTCGAACCGCTCCCGCTCCGCCGCGAGCCCGCCTTCGCCGCGGTCTGCCTTTCCGGTCGCAATTCGCAGGAGCGCGTCATCCTCACGCTCGATTGCCGTGGCCAGGCTGGCGGCCAGGACAATCGTTTCCTCGCTTTCGTCGAGCGTCGCGTCAACTGCCTCACCCAGCCGCGTCAGGGCAAAGACGCCCCAGGCGCCGCTGGCCGCCGTCATCAGGACCAGCAGGCCGCTCGATAGCAGAAACCGGGTGCGCAGGTTTCTCAGGGCCATCGCTCTCCCCCCGGATCTCCTCAAAGGCAGGCCGCGAACCGTAATACGTGCGGCCTCCCGTAGCCAGGACGACCGCCGTGGCCGTACCGCTGATGACATCGGTCCCCATGAAGCAGAGGTTGCTCACTTCCAGGGGATCGGTGTGGTCCAGCTCCGGCCTTCGCCCGTTCGCCCCCACGTTCTGAACCAGCAGCTCCGACTTCTCCACCGGCATCGACTTACCGGTCAGCATCGCCTGGTTAACCAGAAGGTCCCTGGAGAGTACCAGCCTCACGTCGGCAGGGACAATGTCGCCGGCCGAGAGGTGGACGATGTCGCCCGGGACGAGCTCGCGCCGCGGGACCTCTCGCTTGCCGCGCCAGCAGCCTGACCGCCTCCCACGTTCTGGGCCCGTAGCCTGGCCTGTGAACCTCACTTCGCGTGACCGTTGCGGTGTTCCGCACCTTTGCCTTGAGTCGTTCCGCTGCGTGCGTCGAGCGGTACTCCTGGACGAACCGAAGCAGGACGCTGAATAGCACCATGGCCACGATGATCGCAACGGTCTTCAACTCGTGCGTCAGGAAGGCAAACGCGCCGAGCACGCCAAGCAGAACGATGAACGGGTTCTGGAACGCCCTGAGGATCAGGACATGCCACCTCGGGAGCCGCTCATGGACAACTTCGTTGAGCCCGAACTTGCGCTGCCGGCGACGGACCTCGTCCGAGGACAGGCCGTCCAGGGAGGTGCCCAGAGACTTGAGAAGCGTCGAGACTCTGCCTTGGGCCGCGGCATGGAGGTCCCTCACCTGGCGCGAAGATTGGCCTCCGAACCCTCCGGCCCCGCTCGGGCGGCGCAGGCGATCGAGCGTCCGGTACACCGCCCCTCCGAACCCTCCTGAAATAATCCGGGACAGACTCATTGATTCCTCCACGCTCGTTGATCGAAGGACATGATCACCCGGCCGGCGAACTCAGGCATTCGACCCTGAGAAGGCGGCCAGGCCGAACTCGATTGCAAGGGCAACGGGCAGAGGCGGATGCACGACCAGGAACACGGCGGCGGACAGGGCGGACCAGGCGAGCGACTTCCACAGGGCTCTGCCGTCTTTCCAGGAACGCTCCGCCCTATCCGCCTTGCGGATCATCCAGCCGACGCCCGGTAGATGACACAGGTGTCCAAGCGTTTCCGGTGCCGCGCGGTGCAGGTAATGGTGCGACAGTAGGAGAAATGGCGCAGTAGGAACTCCCGGCACAATCACCCCAGCGACCGCCACCGTGAACGTTCCTCCGGCCAGCAGCAGATCGACCAGCCGGCGTCCAGGCCGGGTCTCAGCAGGAGTCCTTTCCTTTGAATCTGCCGGGCCTCCCGGTGGCGCGGTGGCGGCTGCATCGACCGCTCCCGACTCTCGACAAAACGCCGCCTCGGCCGCGGTTACCAGGTCTGCCACGGTGCTCAAGACGGAATCGATGTCAATCTCCACCCGTCCGAACCAGGGGTTAGCTCGACAGGCCTTGACTCCGGGCAGACCCCTAAGCACCCGGGCCACTCGCACCGCGAGCCAGGGTGCTTCGCGAAGAGCAGCGTGCGAGAGCCAGACGCGGCCGGGCTCCTCGATCAGGGTTTCCCAAAGCGAAACCCTTGCGCCGGCCGCAAAGGCGGTTAGGGATACCCAGGCAGCAGGTTGCCTTCGGTCCGAGACGATCGGAGCGCTTGCATCCCGGGTCGCTGCCCGGATGGCCGCCGCGGCCCGCTCCGCAAGCTCAACAGGGTCGAGCGAACCCGGCGTGAACTCGAACCGGCAAACCGATGACCTCAGACATATCGCCGAGCGACAGGCTCCAGAGGTCGCAACGGCATGCTCGACCAGGGCGAGGCAAAATGTCTCCCGGCCGTAACGGAGCAGCCGAGGGTCGTGCACCTCGACAACCCCTCTGGCGACGTCGCAAGTCACGCGGACGCCTGCCCCGGACTCGGCCGGAGCGTCGCTCATCGCGTTTCCACCGGACCCATGGGTGGTGCCAGGCGGCGACGCGGCCACCGGCACGACCTCCGGAATTTCCAGAGGGATCAGCATCGGCCAGAGACAGCTCTCGAGCGTCGAGAGTTTCGGGTAGCTCACTTCCTGAAAGAAGGACGTCCCGCGTGGCGCGATGATCACGCCGTCTTTTCCAGTCTTGAACTGCAGATCGCGTCCCGGGCGGCGATTGTGAGCGGGTCGGCGATGATCACGCTGGTCCTTCACCCAGCCACCGCGGACCGACGCCCGGGACGCAAAAACGCCTGACCTCGTCCTCCTGTCAATCATTGGCCCCTCCGATCTTCGTTTCGTGGAGATGAAATGGTAAAGGCCCGAGGATCACGGCCTTCACTGCCGGTATCTTTCGGCTGAACGCCCACCCCATCGGCAGAACCGGCAGGGCGGAATGCTTTCCTTGGTCAAACGTTGACCGGGCTGGTTAGAAGCAAGGGGGATAGGAAGGCCCCCGCCGTGGCCAGGCCGGCTCGGCGGGGGGAAGGCGGGAACCGCTTCCGCATCCGGGTCACGAGCCGGTCACGACCTCGTCGTCGCAGAAAGTGTTACGCGACATAAATGGGGATCGTCGGCTTGCATGACGGCCTCGTGACTCAATGGAAGCCAAGCGGTACGGAGACTCGTTCCATTGGTCGTCAGTGCAATCGACGTGCCAGATGCTGTGAGAGCATGGGGAATGAGGATTCCCAGGCAATACGCGGGGAAAACACGGACATCCTGTGTTCCCGGATAGCCCTCGTCACGGCGAATCGCCGGATCTCGCCGCAAGCGGCCCTGCATTTTGCAGGGACGAGCGGGAATGATCGCCAAGGGCAACTTCGATCAGGATAGCCCGTACCGCTTTCGCTTCCGCTGGAGGGTCGTCGCATCGATGCCCAGGATCTTCGCCGCGGCTTCGAGCGAAGAAGCACGGGCCACGACCCGGGCGATATGCTCGCGTTCGAGCACTTCGAGCGAAACCTCACTGCCCAGGAGCGACGAGGTGGAAACGTGGGACGTCTCTGTAACCGGAGCGATGCCCAGGTCGGCCGCTTGGAGAACCGTCGATGGGACCAGAATGACAGCCCGCTCGACGGCATTGCGTAGTTCTCGAAGGTTGCCAGGCCACGCATAGGCCTCCATCGCTTGCTCGGCAGTGAGGGAGAAGATGAGGTCGGGCCGGCCCTGCTTGCGCCCCAGGAAACGGAGGAAATGTCGCGCCAGGATGAGGATATCCTCGGCGCGGTCGCGGAGTGGGGGAATGACCAGCGGAATGACGTTGAGCCGGTAGAAGAGGTCTTCGCGGAATCGGCCCTCCTTGACCGCGACTTCGAGCGATCGATTGGTCGCGCCCACGATCCGGACATTGGCCCGGCGTTCTTTCGACTCGCCGAGCCGTTCGTAGGTCTGGTCGTTAAGGAATCGGAGCAGCCGGGCCTGAGCATCCGCGGTGAGGTCGCCGACCTCGTCGAGAAAGAGTGTTCCACCTTCGGCCTGTTCCACCTTGCCGACAGTGTCTGCGACGGCGCCGGTAAAGGAGCCCTTGCAGTGACCGAACAAGGCGCTTGTCATCAGGTCGCCGGAGAGCATCGGACAGTGAACAGTCACGAACGGCCGGTCCGCGAGCTTGCTCTGGGCCTGAATCCAGCGGGCCAGGACGTTCTTGCCGGTACCGCTCTCGCCACGAAGCATGACGACCGTGTCCGCGGCCGCAGCGCGGCGCACCGTCTGGAGGAATCCCCGGAAGACCGGGCTATTGGTCTCGAAGATGGTCTCGCCCTCTGTCTCCTCGATCCGCTCCTGCAGTTCTCCGATCTTCCGTTTGAGTTCCGACTCGGTGACCACGCGGCGAGCGGCGTGCCGGACCTGGGCCGGCGTGAAGGGCTTCGGCAGGTAGTCAACTGCGCCCAGCTTCATCGCCTCGACGGCCGACTCGAACGAGGCGAAGGCCGTGATGACGATGACTCCGATTTCGGGCTGGCGGCGGAGAATCTCGGGCAGCAGCGAGAGTCCCGCCTCCTTGCCCAGCCAGAGGTCCAGGAAGACCACATCGAACCGGCCCCGCTCGATGGCCTCGAGGGCGCCGGCCGACGTCCCCACCCCCATCGCCCGACCGCCGTCGGCCTCCAGGCAGAGCCGTATCGACTGCCTTACACCAGAGTCGTCATCGATGATCAATGCGGACCAGATCTTGCCACCTCCACACTCGGCAAAGCCAAGAGTTCCGGATCGACCGATCAACGGCATACATTGTCCGGCGACCCGCTCTGCGGTTGCAATGGCCTCAACAGCAGAGCCGTCCGCTTCGTCTCCATGGACGGGGAGAGAAAAAGAGGAGAGAAAGGGGGGAAAAGGGGTCGGGAGTCATTGCCTTGACAGTCAAGGTGGCAAGACGCTCGCTGGCCCCACGACGGGCCCGTTCGATTCAAGACGGTTACGTCTATCACGCAGTGAACGGCACCAATGCGGGCCGCTCTTTTCCTCAAGCAGGAAGACCAGGTGGCCTTCGACCGCGTCCTGGAAGAGGTATCCCGCCGCGTGCCGATCCGGATCCTCGGAGACTGCCTCATGACCAATCACTGGTAAGTCGTCAACCGCTGGGGGCCTGACCAGTTCCACGACCTGACGACTCGGCCGCGCGGGTGAATCAGACCGAAGGGGCGAAAAGGGACCGCCCACGGTTCCTTGGTGCCAGAAAGTGGGTGGCCCCTTCCGGTCTCGGCAGCTCAGGGGCAAGCTCAAGGTCGTCCGCACCGAGGCACTCCGGGCCGGTTTCAAGGAAGGCTGGCAGTCCGGTGAGTTCGATATCATCGTGGAGATGGCCCGCCGAACACCCGAAACAGTGATCCAGGAGGACCCGGCGCTGCTGCTCTAATACGACATTGCCCTGATGAGAACCGGAGGATGATCTTTGAACTCATCGGTGCCTCACTTACAGACTCAGGAGAGAAGATCACTGATGAACCTGGAAGCGCTGAGGCGACTGGTCGCTGAAGGCGAGTCGGAACGCCTGGAGTTCAAGAAGACGACGAGCGAGCTGAGGTCGGCGATGACGACCCTCTGCGCCTTGCTCAACGGTTCCGGCGGCAAGGTTCTCTTCGGTGTGACCGACGGCGGCAAGATCCTTGGACAGGATGTAACCGATGCCACGTTGCGGGAAGTGGCCGGGGAGATCAGGAAAATCGGGCACGGTTCAATGACGGGCGTTTCCGGGTGACAACCGAAGCGAAGCTCCCACCACTTGCTCGCTTCGGCTGCTTAATGGTCTGGCGTTTGATTTCCGCCTTCAGGGCGGTCCGTCAGCCGGCTGAGCGCGGAGCTCCAACGAATCGCGACCTCAAGGATTGCTGAATCCATCAGGCGAACCATGCAACGGATTGTCTCCGTGATTCTCCCCATCTGCGTTCATCTGTGAAATCTGCGGACAACAAATCTGTTGTTGATTCATCCTGGCAAGCAACTGGCACAGGGTCGAGCTTCGAGATGCGCTCCGACAGATTATTTGTCTGGCCTCGTTCCACCTGGTCTTTTCTCCGCCCACTTTACAGTTCCGGGGGGTTTTTCGTGCGCCGGTGTCCTGATCAATGAAGCCGCGGGTCCGTAAGGAAACGAAATTTATTAACTGTCGCATTGGGCCTTTTTGGCGCGCGGTTTGGATGGTAATCTGGGCGGTCCGGAAAAGGATTTTTAGCTTTTGGCAGGAAGCCGCAATGATCACCGAGTAT
>JBEKTN010000054.1:0-27590 GCA_049516015.1 Isosphaeraceae bacterium
CCTTGCCGAAAGACGGGAAAAGCAGCCTATTTTCGAAGATCCTCGCGTCTCCTAATGAATTCGCGATGCTGATTGCTTGTTGCAGTTGACCTTGGAGTTACGTCAAGCATAGCGCTGTAGTAGTAAGGTATATATCGCGAATCCGCTGCCTATTGCGATCAAGCAACAGATTATTCTCATGAGGCGGAACCTGAATGGAATGCAGGGCGTGTTGACTCTGGTTCGCCACCTGGTGGAGGAGATCGAGGTCCTGAACCCGTCTGTGAGGCGAAACGGCCAACGCCCTGACAATTGCGAATACCCGCGGGAAGCCGGGGAGCAAGTCGTTTCACCGTTGAATTAGAGCTTTCACCCGCTACGCTTGTGTAATGTGCAAGCTGGACGAACCTTTATCAAACTCCTCCGCAGGGCGATTGACCGAATCATCGATGAATTGGAGCACTGAGATGAGTGGCCCCATAGTGCGCCGCTACGGATTCCCCAACTTCGAAAAGATTTTCGGCAAGCGCCCCCTCGAGCACGGCGTGGATGAACCGGAGGAAAACGAGCTCGCCGTCAAGGGCGAAGAAAAGCCCTCGGGGCCTACGCCGGCTTCAGGGGCGATCCCGAAAGCACCCGTCCAGAAGCAGCCGCCGGAAGGCAAGTGAGTTGCACTCGCGCGGTGAGGCGTCGCGCCAGCGCGGCACATCATCGGATACCCGGAGCCGGTGGGGCGGGCAAGGGAGCGGGTTGCTGCTCCTTGCGGAAATGAGGCGCGGGGATCGCCTTCTTTTCCTGGGGTGAGAGGCAGTCGTTCAAGACCTCCGAGAGCCTCATCCCCGCCTGGGAGAGCCGCTTCACGGCCACAGGCAAATTGGCGTCCTCGTACTCGCGGCCGAGCCGCATGCCCGAGCGAATCCACCTCCACCTCCATCCCCATCGCCATTCTCATCTTGACTCCCGAACTGGATAAGCCGGCCCAAGCCCCTTTGGACTCTCGTGAGTCTTGATCGTGCGCTGGCATGGCTCGCCGCGGTCGATCGTCGTCGTATCGGCATCAGCATAGGATAGGCGCGAGACCTGGAATTTTGCTAGTGTGGCCCGCGAGACGCAGAGAGCCTTGAAACCCTCCCAAGGACCGAAGACGATGGCCCTGGTCGATCCGTATTCCCCCTGTCCGTGCGGCGGCGACAAAAAGTTCAAGTGGTGCTGTCAGAAAGTCGAGGCGTATGCCGAACGGGGCCACCGGCTGGAGGACAACGGTCAGCACGACGCGGCCCTCGCGGCCTACGACGAAGGACTGGCCAAGGTTCCCCGGAACCCGTGGCTGTTATTGCGAAAATCGGTTCTCCTGATCGAGCTCCAAAAGCTGGACGAGGCCAAGAGGTGTGTCGCGACGGTGCTTCAGTCCCAGCCCGACCATCTGGGCGCCGCCGTCTTGCTGTGCCGGCTCGTCCTGGCGACCGAGGGCCCGGTCGCGGCCGTGGCCGTGCTCCAGCGAGCGCTCTTGCACGCCAGGCCCGAAGCGCGAAATCAGCTCTTCAAGATCACCGCGATCGTGGCGACCGAGCTGGCCAAGGCCAGCTACTTCCCGGCCGCTCTGAAGCATTTTGAGCTTGCGATCGGGCTCGACAGCTCGGCGGAGTCGGTGCTCCAATCCGCCCTTGCTTCCTTCAAGTCCAATCCAGCAGTCACTCCCTGGCTCAAAGACTCTTCCGCTCTGGAGCATGTGCCAGCGGGGCTCGAAGGACCGTTGCGTGAGCAGTTCCAACAGGCGATGGGCTGGGCGCGCGACGGACTCTGGGACTCGGCCGCCGCGGCGTTTGAGCTGCTCTCCGCCGATCGCGGCGCCGCCCGCGCGGCCGATCACAACCTGGGGCTTTGCCGGCTCTGGCTGGGCGACGATGACGCAGCCATTGCGGCCCTCCGGCGCTGGATCGCTCGCGAGGGCCCGACCACCAGTGCCGTTGATCTGGAAATCGTCTGCCAGTTGATCGACGAATCGACCGATAAGGAGCCGATCGAACAGGTGCAGCTAACCTGGCCGCTACGGGATCGCAGCGCCTTGAGCCAGATCCTGGAGCGTGAGGCTGCGATCGTCGCCGGCGAAAGGCGGCACCTCGATCCGGAGGACGATGAGTCGCCCCAAGTTGCTTGCTTGCACTGGCTCGACCGCCCCCGGATCGAGGCCCGTACCGATCTGGCACGGCAGGAGATCCCGCTCATCCAGGCGGACGTGCTGCTCGGCCCGGACACCGTGGTGCTGGAGGCCCACGACGACGGCCGGCTCAACGGCCTGATCGATCGGTTCACGGCACTTGCCGGCAGGTCCGTGCCCCCCGCCCACCCGCGGACGAAGGTTATCGGCCAGGTCGATCGCACGGCACACGCGATGAGCTGGCACTGGTATCTTCCCCCCGATCTGCCGGATCGGGAGAAGAGGCGGCTCACGCGCGAACAGATCGCACACTTGATAACCACCGCCTGGCCCGAGACCCCGCTCAGGCAACTCGGAGGTCGCTCGCCGGTTCAGGCAGGTCGCGCCGGCGACAGCGAGGTGCCTCTCCGCGCGGCAGTTCTTGTACTCGAATTCTCCGGCGATCGACTGGGTGACGAGGTCGACTGGACACGGCTGCGGTCCCGTCTGTCGATCTCCCCCGAGCCGCCGATCGATCTCGAGACGGTGGACATCGACCGCATTCCCCTTGGCCGGCTTGCGCTCATTCCCCTGCCCCGGTTGGACGATGATCGCCTGGTCGAGTTCTATCTTCGAGCCCATGAATGGGGGCTCGTCGATCTTGTCCTCAGAGCGGCCCACGAGATCGTCGGCAGGCCCCATCTGAGCTCGTCGAGCAAGCTTGACGTACGCATTCTATATGCGGACCTCGCCATGGAATCGACCGAGCAGCGTGATCGTGCCGGAGCCCTGGAGTGGATCCGCCGCGGGCGTGCCGCGCAGGATCTCGCACAGCGCCCGGACGACACGGCGTTCTGGGACATGATGGAAATTCAGATCCGGGCGTCGTTCGACCCGCTCGATGATTGGGTGCCCGATCTGGCCGTGATTCTCGACCGCTGCCGAGAGAACGAACAGGCCTCGATGATGGTCACGACGCGGCTGATCGAGATGGGGCTGGTTCGCCTGGTCTCGCCGCCCGATCGTCCCGGCGAGGTCATGCTCGACCCCCGGGTTCTCCAGCAGCTCTTGAGCCTCTACGGGCCAAAGGTCACCACGTCGTCCGGCTACCTGGGCGTCTCCGCGACGCGGGGCGAGATCTGGACTCCCCAATCGTCGGCGCAGGGCTCTCCCATCTGGAGCCCCGGGACGGATCGGGAAGCCGCCAAGAGCGGTGAGAAGCGGCTGATCTTGCCCGGATAGGCGCCGGTGGAAGGAAAACATTTCAAGGTTCACACGATCGGGGATGAGGCTTCAATGACTGCCACTTCAACACACGACGGAACGCTCGCCCTGGTTCACGAGGGCTGGAACCATCTGATGTCCCAACGCCCGCTCGCGGCCTGGGGAACCTGGCAGCGAGCGCTCCGCCTCGATCCCGATGCGACCGCGGCCCGGCAGGCGCTCGAGACGCTCGAAGCGGCGCCCGACCTTCCCCTGGCGGCACGCAAGGTCTATCGCTTTCGTAAGCCGGCTACCGAAGCGCAGCGGGCGCGGTGGGACCGCGTCTTGCGCAACGGCGAGGCCGCCGAGCTCGCGGATGCCGCGGATGCCTTCGGCCGCCTGGCCGCCGAGGTCCCCGACGACGCCGAGGCGTGGTTCAACCGCGCGCTTTGCCTGGCGTGGGCCGGGCTGGACCACCAGGCAATCGAATGTCTCAACCAGGTCGCCGGCCTGGAGGCCGACAGCGACCCGAAGAAGGCCGTGGAAGCCTGGACGCTCGCCGAGATCCTCCGCCAGGCAGGGGGCGCCGAAAGCCTGTCCGACGACCTGCGCTATGCGTGCACGTTCGCCTGGAGCTCCGAGCAGACCGCTTCGCTGCGGACGTCGTTTCCCGAAATCCGGCAGATTCCCACCCCGCGTGATCCCACGCGCCCCGAGGCATCGCCCGGGGACCTCGAGGTGCTGGAGTGGCTGGATCGTCCCTTTCCGGCGGCCGAGGCAGTCCCTGGCGAGAGCGACCTCCCGCGTGTGCTGGCCACGGTTTACGTCACGCCGGGTGCAATCCGGCTCTCCAGTCCACGGGTCGAGACGCTCGAGCTCGCCGAGGAGAAGCTGCGGCGGATGCTGGGGGCCGCGGCTCAGCCGCTGGAGCGCGTGGCCGCCCCGCTGCCCCTCCCCTTCCTGGACGCCGATGTCTGGACCACCCGGATCCCTGAAGGACTCGATCGCGACCTTACCCACAGACTGGCGAGGGAAGCGCTCGAATCCTATTACGAGAATCAGTGGATTCACCGGCCTCGCCAGGGCCTTGACGGCCTCTCCCCGCTGGCCGCGTCCCAGGATGCGCGCAGGGGCGACGCTGTCGCCCGGGCGAAACTCGAAGCCGTGGTCCAGGTGCGTGTACAGCTCGGCAGCCGCTCCAGCGCACTTGCAATGTACCAGGGCTATCCCTTCGACCGACTCCGACGCAGGCTGGGCCTCAACCCGGTTCACCCCGACACCGTCGCTATCCAGGATCTCTCCTGCGCCGGTCCCGCCGAGCTTCAAGACCAGAACCCCCACGACCTCGACGACGTCCGCCTCGTGGAGGCGTTCAAGTCCGCGGCCGGGCTGCGCGATGATGAGCTCACCACCCGGTTCGCCGCGGAACTGCTGCGCCGCAAGCCGGATCAGCTCGCCCATCTTGACCTGTCCGCGGTCTACGCTCCACTGATCCGTCAGTCAATGCAGCGCGAAAACCCGCAGGAAGCACTCGACTGGCTCGAGCAAGCCCGAACGCTGGGCTCCGATTCGAACCGGCGAACCTTCGACACCTGGCGCGCCGAGATCCTCTCGCGGACGGGCCGGCCCGATCTTGCATCCCGCATCTACGACGAGCTCGTCTCCTCCTCAGCCTCCAGCCCGCAAGTCGCGCTCGATGCCGCCGAGACGCTCCTGGACAACGGCCATCTCGAACAGGCAAGAGATTTCCTCGGTCGCGCCCTCAAACTCGCCAGAAGCGCCCGGGTTCCTTGGGTCGAAGACATGGCGAACCATCACTTGCAGAGCCTCTCCCGCGAGCACAAGAGCAATGAGCCTCGATAACGCCACGAACTCTGCGTTCTTCCACCGGCGGATTTCTCCTCGGATGGCGCACAGGGAACCTGTAGGCGCTGGCTCAGTCCGTCGAATCCTCTACTTCGCTTCCTTGCTCAGGGCAAAGTCGAGAGACGTTTCGGTATCTTGCAGGGTAACGAATCGCCGTGGCCGTTCGCAACTCATGCCAAAAAGGATGGTCAAGCTCCGGTGGACGTGCGGCTCCACGGTACGATGGCCGAGGGCAGTAATGGGTTCAGGAGCGAATGGCAGGTTCCAGGCTCAGATATTCACCGACTCCCCCAGCCCCTGCCCGGCCGCTTCCATGATCGACTCGGAGAACGTCGGGTGCGGGTGCATGATGTGGTGGATTTCTTCCTCGGTCGCCTCGAGCTTCTTGGCCATCACCAACTCGCTGATCATCTCGGTGGCCATGGCGCCGATCAGGTGGGCGCCCAGGAGCTCGCCGTACTTGGCATCGAAGACGAGCTTGACGAAGCCCTCGGTCTCGCCGGCGGCCAAGGCCCGGCCGCTGAACCGGAACGGGAACTTGCCGATCCGGACCTCGTGGCCGGCCGCTCGCGCCGCCTTCTCCGTCATGCCCACGCTGGCCACGCCCGGCTCGGTGTAGGTGCAGCCGGGGATCGTCGAGTAGTCGACGGTTCGGTCGGCGACTCCGCAGAGCTTCTCGATGCAGCAGACCGCCTCAAAATGGGCCACGTGGGCCAGCCACGGCGGGCCGATCACGTCGCCCACGGCGTAGATGCCGGGGACACTCGTCACATAGCCGTTCTGGGGATCGACCTGGATGTGATTCTTGACGATCTCCACCTTCACCGTGTCGGCGAACAGACCCTCGACGTTGCCGATCACGCCGATCGCCACGAGCATGATGTCGGCCTCGATGGTTGTCTTGCCGGAGGGTGCCTCGATCTCGGCCTTGATCCCCTTGGCACTCTTCTCGACCCTGGTTGTCTTCGAGCTGGTGAGGATGTTCAGGCCCTTCTCGGACAGGCTCTTCTTGAGCGCCGCGGAGATCTCTTCATCTTCCCCGGGAACGATCCGGTCGAGCATTTCGACGACGGTCACCTTGGTGCCGATGGCGTTGTAGAAGTAGCCGAACTCCATGCCGATCGGACCTGCGCCGATGATCAGCAGCGATTTCGGCTGCCTGGCCAGCGACATGGCTTCCTTGGACGAGATGATGACCTTGCCGTCGAAATCGGCCCCGGGAAGCGGGCGGGGCCGGGCTCCCGTGGCGATGACGATGGACTCGGCCGTGACTTTTTCATCGCCGACCTGAACTTCGTGAGGCGCGGTCACCTTCGCGACAGCAAACTTGGACGCGACCTTGTACTTGCGAAACAGTCCCTCGATGCCCTTGTTGAGCTGCCCGGCGATGATCCGGCTGCGGCCGATCATCTGGCTAAAATCCCAGTCGCCCTGGCCGTTGTAGCCAAACCGCTTGCCGTGGGTTTTGATCAGCTCGACCAGGTGGGCATTGGACAGGAGTGCCTTCGTCGGGATGCAGCCCCAGTTCAGACAGATTCCGCCCAGCTTATCGCGCTCGACGCAGAGGACCCGCTTCTTGAGCTGGGCAGCACGAATCGCCGCCGCATATCCGGCCGGCCCGCCACCGATTACCAGGATGTCATAGTCGTATGCCATGGTGCCCTTCGTCTTGGAAATCTCAATCAAGCCAGAATGACAGACGAGTGATCGCAAACCGCGAACGACGCAGGGCCCCCCTGCCCTTGCCGCATGTCATCTGTCACCTGTCATCCGCCATCCGCCATCCGCCATCCGCCATCCGCCATCCGCCATCCGCCATCCGCCATCCGCCATCCGCCATCCGCCATCCGCCATCCGTCATCCGCCATCCGCCATCCGCCATCCGCCATCCGCCATCCGCCATCCGTCATCCGCCATCCGCCATCCGCCATCCGCCATCCGCCATCCGCCATCCGCCATCCGCCATCCGCCATCCGTCATCCGCCATCCGCCATCCGCCATCCGTCATCCGTCATTTGCCATTTGCCATCTGCCATCCGTCATCTGTCATCCGTCATCTGTCATTTGCCATCTGTCATCCGTCCCCGGCGGCTCTTCAGAGCAGCATCATCGCCGGCTCCTCCAGCAGCCGCTTGATCGTCCGCACGAAATCCGCGGCCATCGCCCCGTCGACCGCTCGATGATCGGCAGTGAGCGTGACGGCGAGGACCGTGCCGGGAACCAGCTTGTCGCCCTCGACCACGGGCCGCCGCTCGGCGGCGGCGACGGCAAGGATGCCGACTTCCGGCAGATTCAGGATCGCGTCGAACTGACTGATGCCGAACATGCCGAGGTTGCTGATCGTGAACGTGCTGCCGGTGAGTTGCTCGGTCGTGAGCTGATTGGAACGGGCCGCGACAGCCAGGGCCGCGCTCTGCCGGCGGATCTCCGCCAGACCCAGGGTGTCGGCCCTGTGGAGCACCGGGACGATCAGGCCCTCATCCAGGGCAACGGCGATGCCGATGTTGATCTCGCCGTGGCGAACGATCGCGTCCGGCTCGTAGCTTGCGTTCAGCCCCGGATGCCTGCGCAAGGCGATGGCCACGGCCTTCGTGACGAAGTCGCCCAGCGAGAGCTTGATATTCTCAGCGGCGAGCCGCCGGTTCAGGTCCTCGCGGATCGCCACCAGTTTATCGACCCGGATCTCCACGGTGACGTGGATCTCGGGAGCCGTCTGCTTGGCCTGGAGCACGCGCTGGGCGATGGTCTTGCGCATCCGGCTATGGGGTATTCGCTGCGCGGCGAGGGGCGCCGCGGCCGCGGTGGGCCGGGCGACAGGTGCTGTCGGGGCAGCCGGGACAGGAGGTGTCGCGGGCCTCGTCACCGGTGCCTGGGCCGGGGCTGACGCCGGCGGCGTGGCCGTTCCCGCCGCGGTCGCGGCGGGTGCGGGGGCCTGGACTGGCGAACCCGAAAGATACGCCTCGATGTCGCGGCGGATGATCCGTCCGCCGGGGCCCGTGCCCTGGATCCGGCCCAGATCAAGTTGAGACGACTCGGCCATTTTGCGGGCGAGCGGGCTCGCCTTGAGCCGGCCTCCGTGGGCTTCGACGGGCGGAGCGGCGACCTCTTCCTGCCCATTGCCCGAGGTCGTCGCCCCGGAGGAACCCGACGCGGCCAGGGCGGGCTTCACCTCGGTTTCGGCGGTCCTGGAGGCCGGTGCGGCCTGAGCCCCACCCAGGCCCAGTCCCGCTGCAACCTGCTTTGCGTCTTCTCCCTTTTTGGCCAGAACCATGACCCTTTGACCGAGTGCGACCTCGTCGCCGGCGGCATGGTCGATATGCACGATGATGCCGTCATCGTAGGACTTCATCTGCATGGTGGCCTTGTCGGTCTCGATATCGGCCAGGACGTCGCCCTCCTTGATCGTGTCTCCGACCTTGACCAACCATTGAGCGATCACCCCGGATTCCATCGTGGGGCTGAGCTTCGGCATCGTCACTTCAATCGGCACGTGTCTTCTCCATCAATCAATGGATCAGGTGGCACGACCACCTATCGGTCCGGCGGCCCGCGGTATCCGCGCGGCCGCGTTTCCATTCTAGCGGTAGACCACATCGTGGACGGCGGCGACGATTCGCGGGACCGTCGGTAACATCGAGTCCTCGAGCGCCCGGTTGTAGGGGACCGGGGCGTCCTTGGCGGCCACCCGGCGAATCGGCGCGTCGAGCTCATCGAAGACGCGCTGGGTGATGCGGTCGGCGATCCCGGCGCCGATTCCGCAATAGGGCCAGTCTTCCTCGATGATCACGGCACGGTGCGTCTTGATGACCGAGTGCAGCAGCGTGTCCAGATCGAGCGGGCGGATCGTCCGCAGGTCGATGACCTCGGCGGAGATGCCCTCATCGGCAAGTTGCGTGGCGGCGGCGATGGTTGTCTTGAGCGACCGCGAGTACGTGATCAGGGTCACGTCGGTGCCGGGACGCTTGATGTCTGCCCTGCCAATAGCTACCAGATGTTCGCCGGCGGGAACCTCGCCCCGCTCGTGATAGAGAACCTCGTGCTCCATGAAGATGACCGGGTCATCCGAGCGGATCGCGCTTTTGAGCATACCCTTGGCGTCGGCGGGCGTGGCCGGCATCATCACCGTCAGGCCGGGGATGTGGGCATACCACGCCTCGAGCCGGTGCGAGTGGGTGGCCGCCAGGCAGCCGGCCATCCCCGAGCTGCCTCGAAAAACGATCGGGACGGCGAACTGCCCGCCGCTCATGTACCGCATGTTGGCGGCATTGTTGACGATCTGGTCGATGGCGACGAGGCTGAAGCTGAAGGTCATGTACTCGATGACCGGCCGCAGCCCCACCATGGCCGCGCCAATCCCGATGCCGGTGAATCCCTCCTCCGAGATGGGCGTGTCGATGACCCGGCGGGCGCCGAACTTCTTGAGCATGCCCTGGCTCACCTTGTAGGCGCCATCGTACTGTGCGACTTCCTCGCCCATGATGAAGACCCGATCATCGCGTTCCATCTCCTCGGTCATCGCCTGGTTCAAGGCATCGCGATACGAAATCAGAGGCATCGTCACTCCTGGGGAATAAAGGGGGCCACGGTGATGTCCTCGTACAGCAGGTCCGGCGAGGGCGGGTCACTCTGCTCGGCGAATGCGATGGCCTCTTCGACCTCGGTCTTGACCTCATCGCGCATCTTGTCCACGGTCTCGTCGTCGATCCAGCCGCGTTGCTTGAGAACGTTCTGGTAGACCACGATCGGGTCGTTCTTCATGGCGCTGTCCAGCTCGGCGCGCAGGCGGTACTTGCCAGGATCGCTGATCGAGTGCCCCTTGTAGCGGTAGGTCTGGGCTTCGATGAAAGTGGGCCCTTCGCCGCCGCGTGCCCGGTTGGCCGCCTCGCGAGTCGTCTTCGCCATGAGCTCGATGTCGTTGCCGTTGATGGTGATGCCGGGAATCCCGTAGGCCGTCGCACCCCGCAGCCGCAGATCGAGCACGGCGGTCGATCGTTCCAGGGAAGTGCCCATCGCGTACAGGTTGTTCTCGACGATGTAAATCACCGGCAGCTTCCAGAGCGCGGCCATGTTCAGGGCCTCGTGAACCGAACCCTGGTTGATGGCCCCGTCACCGAAATAGCAGACGCACACCCGGTCCTCGCCGCGGTACCTGAGGGCGAACGCAACGCCGGTTGCCAGGGGGACGTGGCTGCCCACGATCGCGTGGCCGCCCAGGAAGCCCTTCTCGACGTCGAAGAAGTGCATCGAGCCTCCCTTGCCGCGGGAGCAGCCTGTGACCTTGCCCAGCAACTCGGACATCCCCGCCCGCGCGCTCATGCCCCGGGCCAGCGCGTGACCATGGTCGCGATACGCAGTGATCAGGTAGTCATCTTCTCTCAGGACGCCGATCGACCCCACCGCGACGGGCTCCTGCCCGCTGTACTGGTGGAAGAAGCCGCCGATCTTGTTCCCCTTCTGGTAAAGCATCTCGGCCCGTTCCTCGAACCGGCGGATCAACATCATCTGGCGCAGCCAGACCAGGGCCTGCGTCCGGTTCACGATCGGCTTTGCTTCGGTCTGCGCTTGGGCCATATCTCCTCAACTCCTGAGACGATGCGGAGGTCACGCGGCTGTTCAAGTCGCTGACCCAAATCTTCGGACACTCAATCTTCAGTGAGCCGGTCAAGGGAGGACGGGGGTCGATTCCCGGACGCGGCGGGTTCGCCATGAAGGAGGGCGGGCTCACACTTGCCGCGGCCCGGATCAGACCGCCATCCTGGCCTGTCCACTCCCAAGGCACGCTGTGGACCGATTCCTTGCGAGCAATATACTTTACACAATAGGCCAGTGCACCATCCAGGAGGGTTTGATCGGATTCAAGAGGGGGGGGCCAACCGCTCCGGCGGACAAACTGGCCGAGCACATAATTTCGCGAACAACTGGCCAGAAACTGGAAAATTGGCCTTCTTCTGGCGGATCAGGCGGCTCGTCCAGTCCATCAGCCTGGGCGCCGCGAAGGGGACGTTCCTAATTGCTCTGGTAAACTGCACGATCCAGGCAAACTGGCTTTCCGCAGACTAGGCATCTTGCCACAACAATTAAGACCGTCCTCGTTGTTCGCCCGCGACCGGTACACTCGTCCGCTGGTTCGACCACTCTGGCGAGGATTGGCCAGGGCACTGTATTCTTAATCAACGCAATATGCTAAAGTAAATAAGGAGCCGATAACGGGCTAGAAACTCGACGTTTTCCGGAGCTGTCGTAGGGTGTTTCCCCGCAGTGGCCTGCGCCACATTGGCCCACTTAAGTGCTGGTGAGCAAACCGCTTACGGCGTCGCTTTTGCGGCCCTGTTTTTAGCCCGTTGTCAGATCGTTGGTTGAAAGTTACAGAGCGACGATTAGCTGCGGCAGATCCACGCGGGGCTGGGCCGCGTGGGTGATCCAGCCGGCCCGCGATGGGCCGATCGCCCGGACGCGCTCTGCACCCGGTGGGTATTGGGCGCCCCTCCTTCCGCGGACGGTCGTCGGCTGTGAGGAACGCATGATGAAGCCCTTCCCTCCCAGGTTCCCGAACCTCGTCAAGGCTCCTGATGCGACGAGCGGGAGCGTCTGTGGTCTGGCGACTTGCGGGGCCGCGCGACGGGTCTCGAGCGCGCTCATTCTCATTGTCGTCCTGGGCCAGGCGGCCTGCTCACCGCTGCCGACGGAGTCGACCAGCTCCGTGGACCGCGGAGCCGACGCCCATCCCAAGGCCTCGGCCGAGCGTATCAGCGCCCTCGGCCGCGTCGAGCCCAAGGGCGGGGTAATCTCGATCGCCGGCGTGCCCGGTGCCCGGATCGGAAAGATTTCCGTTCACGAGGGGCAGGAAGTCGGTGTGAACGCCGAGCTCTTCGTCCTCGAGAACTACGAGGAGCTTGATGCGAACTGCAAGATGATCGAGGCCCAGCGCGACGAAGCCAAGACATCGCTCGATCTCGAGGCCAAGAACGAGGCGTTGCTCCGCGAGGAGCTCGACGTCGAGGAGGCTCAGATCAAGCAGCTCGATCCGTTCGACCGGCGGGTCCAGAGACGGAAGGTCGATGCGCTCAGGGACGCCCGCGACAATGCGCGGATCGAGTACGACCGGCTCATCAAGCTCGGGCAAGCCGGATCCTCTCTGGTGTCACAGCAGCAGATCGACGGGCAAAAGTTGAAGCTGAGCAGCGTCGAAGCAGAGCTTGACGCAGCCGAGGCATCGCTGCAAAAGTTCGAGCAGTCGCGAAAAATCGCCGAGCGGAAGATCGAGATTCAACGGCGGCGGGTCGCCATTGCGGCGGAGAAGGGGAAGCTGGGCGCCCGCATCAAGTCGCTGGACGCGAGCCACAAGGCGGCTCTTATCCAGCGCGATCGGGCAGTTATCCATGCCTTGGCGGCGGGTCGCATCCTGCGGATCCTCTCCCGGCCCGGTGAAACAATCGGCGCGCAGCCCGTGCTCCAGATGGGTGACACGAACGAGATGGAGGTCGTCGCCGAGATCCCCGAGCTCCAGGCGCGGGACCTCTGCCGCGCGGAGTCGGTCACCATCACCGCGCTTGGCAAAACCTTGAAGAACGGCACGATCGACCTCGGGAGGATTGAACGAATGGTCGGCCGGAACTCTATCTTCAGCCTCGACCCGACGGTCGATGCCGACCGCAGAGTCATCCAGGTACGGATCCGGCTCGATCCCCAAAAAAGGTCGAGCCAGTTTTTGGCCGACTTCTCGAACCTGCAAGTCGATGTCGAGATCTCCCTCGGCCCGCCGCGGCGGGCCGAGCCGGCGGAATCGATGCCCGCCGATGCCTCGACCGTCAATGCCCCCCGGCCCGCATCATGAAGACGCCGTTAGCCTGGTGCAACCTCTGTCAGGACAAGCTCCGAACGCTGGTGGCTACCGGCGGGGTCGCGTTCGTACTCACACTGGTCTTCATGGAGCTGGGTTTCCTCGGCTCCGTCGCCAACACCGCGACCTTGGTCCTGCATCAGTTGGACTTCGACATCGCCATCGTCGCGCGCGGCTACCGCAATCTCAACGAGTCAGGCGCGTTCCCCAGGCTACGTCTTTACGAGGCGCAGTCGGTGCCTGGCGTGGCTCGGACCACCCCGCTTTACGTCGGCCTTCAGGAGTGGCGAAGCGAGCGGGACCGGCCGGAAGATCACCACTGCCACCTGGGCAAGCATCGGCCGATCCTGGTGTTCGGTTTTCCTCCGCGTGACCAACCGTTCCGGTTCGATGGGGACGGCACACCCTTTCGGATTGAGGTCACGCACGACGACCTGGACCGCCTCCGGCGGGTTGACACGCTGCTCTTGGACCTGCAGTCGCATCCTAGCTTCGAGCCCCGGCAGCGGGGACGGGAGGTCGAAATCGGGGGGCGGAAGCTCCGGATCGAGGGACATTTCTCGCTGGGTACCGGCTTTGCCTCCGATGGCACGATCCTCGTCAGTGATGTGACCTTTCGCAACCTTTTCGGTGGTTACCCCCTGGAGCGGGTCAGCCTGGGACTGGTGAAGTTGACCGACAACCGGACTCCCGGAGTCGAGTCGGTCAAGAAGGGACTCAGGCAGGCCCTGATCCACGAGGCCCCTGAGCGCTCGCTGGTCGGCCGAGAGGACATCGAGATCCTCACCCGCAACGAGTTGATTCTACAGGAGACCGATTACTGGATCTGGAACAAGTCGATCGGCCTGATCTTCTTGTTCGGGGTGGGCGTAGCCCTGATTGTCGGCCTCGTCGTCGTCTATCAGATCCTCTCCAGCGACATCCTGGATCACTTCCGCGAATACGCGACGCTCAAGGCGATGGGCTATACCAACCGCTACCTCGCGTCGGTCGTACTCCAGCAGGCCATGATGCTTGCTCTGTTCGGTTATCTCCCGGCCTTTGTCGCGGCCCACCTGCTGTACCTGATGACTCGCAGCATGGTCAACTTGCCGATCAACATGACCACGGAACGGGCCGTCGGGGTGATGGTACTGTCGTTCCTGGTCTGCGGGGCGGCGGCGCTCCTGTCGGTCCGCAAGGTCGCCTCCTCCGACCCCGCCAACCTGTTCTGACCGAGGTGATCCGGTGATGCCGTTTCGTCGCGTTCCCTTAGCCTGGGCGAACCTGGTTCACAACAAGGTCAAATTGGCGGCCTCCCTGGCGGGAATCACGTTCGCCGTCGCCTTGATGTTCATGGAGATGGGGTTTTACAACGCCCTGCTGGACGGAATGGTGGGACTGCTCCGCAAGTTCGACGCCGACTTGATCCTCACGAGTCGTACTCGGTATACGATTGGCTTCAAGGAGAGTTTCTCGCGCCGGCACCTCAACGAAGCCCTCCAGTTCCAGGACGTTCTGGCCGCTAACCCGATCTATATTGAAACGAGAATGGCCCGTTGGCGCGTGTTGGATTCGGGGCTCCAAATCCCGGTGAGGGTGGTGGCTTTCCGTCTCGCGGACGAGGCGTTCACGGACCAGGAAATCCAAGCGCAAACGGCGGCGCTGCAGGTGCCCAACTCGGCCCTGTTCGACCGTTCGGGCAAAGCCCGGTTCTACGGCCGGCCGCGGATCGGCGACGTCACGGAGCTGTCGGACAGGAGGCTCCATGTCGTCGGCGAGTTCGGCCTCGGCGCCGATTTCCTGAATGACGGCAATCTCGTGATGAGTGACCGCAACTTCCTCAACTACTTCGCCGACCGCCGCGGTGCCGATCCCGAAAGCCTGCCCATCGACATCGGGCTGATCAAGGTCCGCCCGGGGACAACCGACCGCGTCAGAGCCAGTCTCGCAAAGGCCCTGCCCCCGTCCGTCGAGGTTTTCACGAAAGACCAGTTCATTGACAACGAAAAACAGTTTTGGCTGCTGAACACCCCGGTCGGATTTGTCTTCTGGCTGGGCATGGTCTTCGGTTTCGTCGTGGGCGTGGTCATCTGTTACCAGATCCTCTTCAGTGAGATCTCCTCGTGCATCCGCGAATATGCGACCTTGCTGGCGATCGGTTACCGGCGGGTGGACCTGGTCCAGGTCGTGCTGCTCGAGGCCCTCTACCTCGCAGTCATGGGGTTCGTGGCAGGGACGGCGGTGAGCTTCGTCTGCTATGCGGCGAACCAGAAATTCACCTGCATACCGTTTATCTTGAGCACGTCTCGCGTGACGTTGATGTTCGCATTCACCTTACTCATGTGTCTGATCTCGGCCTGTCTCGCGATCAGGAAACTCTGGAGTGCGGCCCCGGCCGACCTGTTTTGAACTCGAGGGGTTTGCCTCCGAAGTAGGGGGATCCATCGGTGCCGGACGACAACAATGGGGAAGCCCTGAAGATCACCGGCCTGAACCACTCTTTCGGCACGGGTGAGATTCGCAATCAGATCCTCTTCGGGATCGATCTGACGATAGAGCCTGGGGAACTGGTCATCATGACCGGGCCGTCCGGTTGCGGTAAGACGACCTTGCTCACGCTCATCGGCAGCCTCCGCCACGTTCAAGAGGGGAGCCTCCGTGTGCTGGGACGGGAGTTGGCCGGCCTGAGCGACGCAGAGCTCGTCGAGGTCAGGCGCAACATCGGCTTCATTTTCCAGACCCATAATCTGTTCGAATCTCTCACGGCTCTGCAGAACGTGCGGATGGCGCTGGAGCTGAAAGACTCGAACCGCGCGAGGAACCGCCAGCGGGCCGAGGAGGCGCTGATCCAGGTCGGCCTGAAGGAACGGATCGGCTACAAGCCCAAGGGCCTCTCCGGCGGCCAGAGGCAGCGGGTGGCCATCGCCCGCGCCCTGGTCAACAAGCCCAAGCTGATCCTGGCCGACGAGCCGACGGCGGCCCTCGACGCCCGGTCGACCGAGATCGTTTTGAACCTGATGAGACAGCTCGCCAAGCAGGAGAAGACCACGATCTTCGTTGTCACCCACGACGTCAAGATCTTGAACCTTGCCGACCGCATCGTCACCATGGCCGAGGGTCGGATCAAGTCCAACACCCCCACGACCGAGACCATCCGGGTCTGCATGTTCCTCACCAAGTGTCCGGCGTTCTCCTCGCTCAAGCCGGAAGAACTGGCCAACGTCGCGGGCAAGCTGGTGCTGGAGCGGTTCGCCGCCGGGTCGACCGTGATTCGACAAGGGGACGAGGGAGACAAATTCTACATCATCAACCAAGGAACCGCCGACGTGCTGAGAGATGAAGGAGGCGGGAACCGCAAGATCGCGACGCTGCAGGAGGGCGATTTCTTCGGCGAAATTGCTTTGCTGGAGGACAAGCCGCGCAGTGCCACGATCGTGGCCGTTGACGATCTCGAAGTGTACACCCTCGACAAGAAGTCGTTCCGCGATGCAATCGATTCAACGGCGTCGTTCAAGGAGCAGCTCTTGAAGGTTTTCTACCAACGCAGGTGACAACCGGGCGCCGCTAAGGCATCAAGGTGAATTGCTCCCGCCGCAGGTGCGCGACCGCGAGCTGCCAGTCGGCGATGGACTTCCAGAGCGCAGCTAGGGCATCGAGTCGCCTCAGCTCCGCCTGGGTCTGTTCCAGGGGACTCATTACTCCGCCCGCTTCCCTGGCCTTGATCTGGCCGATCCGGGTCTCCCAGTGTCGCAGACGCCCGTTGGCGACGATGATCTGCTCGAGGGTTGCCTGGACTTCAAGTGCCGCCGACCTCGTCTCCTTGGCAATCTCCTGCTCGCGGGCCTGACGGTAAATGTCCCAGAGGTTGCGCAACGACGCGAGGTCCTCGCTCTCATCGCCGCGGCTGCACAGGAAAAGCGGCATGGTCCGACGAGACAGGGCCGAGCTTCCACAGTTCATTCCCAGGAGCGGGTTGACCATGGAAAGAGCGGGTTGAAGGGCTCGCAGAGTGTCGCTCGACTGCATCGAGTCGAGCCGCCGGAGCAGGCCAACCTCGGGTCGCCGAGCCAGACCAATCTGGACCGCCGCCTCGACGTCGATCGGGTGGGTGTCGACCCGCACTTCGACGAGCGGCCAGATGAGCCAGGGCTCTCCCTGGGGACCGAGGCTGAGCAGGTCTTTGAGTTCGTTGGACAGCCGCACGATTGCTTGGTCGAGCGCGACGAGCCGGGACTGAAGGTCGAACGGTTGCTGCCTCAGCTCATCGAGTGGCACCGGAATCGTCATCCCCAGTGCGAGTAGTCGATCGCGATCTTCAAGAGCGCCAGCGACAGTGGCGAGACTATCCTGGAGCACCTCTCGCTGGGCGTGGGCCAACTCCAACCGATAAAAGAGTTCCAGGCCCCCGGCCGCGGAACGGTTGCGGGCTTCAAGAGCCGCCACGCGGAGGATCTCCGTTCTCAGATCAGTGGGCGCGGCAGGGTTCCGACAATGGGGGCTGCTCGGGGGGACCCCCTGGCTGCATTCCTGAGCCTTCGCGTCCAGGAGTCTTCCTGATGTCGAGGCTTTTGCCGCAGCGACCACGCAGTCGGTCTCGCTGAGGCCCCTGAAAGGGCCTGCTTTCGCGGATGGCGAGATGACGGACGGTACACGTAGCTGAGCGAGTTTGAGGGACATCCGCTGTGGTTCCACCTCGGCTAAGATCTTCACCTCACTCGGGTTTCGCCCTTGAAACCCCGGATCGGTGAAACGATGTTCGGTCAGGACCGAGCAGCCCGAGAGGCTAGGTAGGCATACCAAGCCCCAGAATAGAAACCGGGCCGTATTCCATCTCGGTTTTGCCATTGGGCGGACCCTGACGTCTTTTCGCATAATACGCATCGTAAGGTATCGGCCGACCGGGCTGATTCATTCAGTCTCGGTTCTGCCATTGGGCGGACCCTGACGTCTTTTCGCATAATACGCATCGTAAGGTATCGGCCGACCGGGCCGATTCATCCAGTCTGAAGCGCACTGAAGACCATCAATACATGGATGGACTGGGGGGAGTTCGGGGAGTTCCGGGGACACCATACCTAACTGCTTGGGCGAATTCCGGGAAATCAGAATCGGACAGGGAGGGGAAAAAGGACATCACTAAATAGCGCTTCCTTAGCCCCGAAGCCGCTTGCATCAAGCGTTTACGTGCATGCCCCCGAGGCTCCTTTCCCTCTCAAACGGTCGATATTAGTGATGTCCCTTTTTCGCTCCTCCCACCGAGTGGAGATGGTCTACTGGACGACGAGCCGGGATGAGACGAACCGAAGGGGGCGGTCGACCCGTATGATCTCGTCCTGGTCGACGACGGCTGGTACGCGGTCGGCGACTGCCATCTCCGCAACGCGATCCGGATGGTCGCCGTCCTGCGCTTCCGGCCGGTGTGCCCGACGGGCGCGACCTTCGACCGCCCGGCCGACTTCCGGGTCGAGGATTATATGAAAGGGAGCGTCCGCGCCTCCGCTCTGTACGCGGTGACGTCCCGTCGATAATAATGTAGGATCGCCAAGACGATGGGCAAAGGCGCCGACGCCCGGTGATAAGAACCATTCCCTTCGTCACGGACCGCCGAACCGGACCGGACACCGCGACGACGATCAGCGGCGGGAGGGGTCGACATGATGTTGCAGTTCTTCGTGTCAAGCAAGGACCGATCGCAACAGCTCGACCACGACTCGGGTCCTTTCGAGTTTGGCCGTGAGCCCCGGCCCGGTACCCAGCGGTGCGTGCTCGACAATGACCCATACGTGTCCAAAGACCACCTGCGGGTGGAAGAATTGCCGTCCGGAGCGGTTCGAGTTGCCAACCTGAGTAAGCGCGTTGCGGTCCCGCTCGAGGACGGCTCGCACATCGAGGTCGGCCAGGCTCGCGAGCTCGCGACGCCGCTCAGGCTTACGCTCGGCCAGACCGCGATCGAGATCCGCAAGGGTGGGAAGTTGCCGGTCGACCCCACGATGCTGTGCACCGTCACACCGCCGATCGCCATTGCCGGCTTCCGACACGCGCTCACGCTTGACCCCGCCACCGACGTCCCCGACCCATCACAGCTCACGCGCTGGTTCGAGACGGTCGTCAGCGTCCAGCGTGCCGCGGCATCGTCTCCGGAGTTCTACCAGGAGATCGCCCGGGCGGTGGTCGATCTGATCGGGCTGGATTACGGGCTGGTGTTGCTGCGTAAGGGCGAAAACTGGGAGCCTGTCGCGGTGCATTCGGCACCCGGCGCCCCGCGCGTCAACTTCAGCCGGACCATCCTGGAGCGCGTTCGCGAGGAGCGGCGGACGTTTTATCAAGGCGGCGGCCTGGAAAACCCGACAGGGAGCCTGACCGGGATCACTGCGGTGGTCGCCTCCCCGATCCTCGACCCGGAGGGAGGGGCGGTGATCGGGGCGGTGTTCGGGGCGGCGATCGGCCCCTCCCAGTTGAAGCCCCTGCACGCACAGCTCGTCCAGGTTCTGGCCGCGGCAGCCGCCGCGGGGATCGCCCGGGTCAGTACCGAGGCCGAGGCCGCCCGCCGCCACGTCCAGTTCGAGCAGTTCTTCTCCCGCGAGCTGTCCGACGAGCTCGACCGCAACCCGGAGCTCCTCCTGGGGCAGGATCGCGAGGTGTCGATCCTTGTCAGCGATATCCGCGGCTTCTCCCGGATCGCCGAGCGACTGGGGGCACGCGAGACCTGCCTCCTCATGGGCGACATCCTGGAGCGGCTCACCGCGCGGATCTACGAGCACGGGGGTGTGGTTGTCGACTACGTCGGCGACGGAATCCTCGCAATGTGGAATGCTCCACTGGCCCAGGCGGACCACGCCGCGCGCGCCTGCCGCGCGGCGCAGGCCATGCTCGGCGAACTGCCCGGGCTCAACGAGTGCTGGGGCTCGAGGGTCCAGACCACCCTGGCGCTGGGCATCGGCGTCAACACCGGCGACGCTCTCGTGGGCAACACCGGCAGCCTCCGGCGGCTGAAGTACGGCCCGCTGGGCAACACGGTCAACCTCGCCAGCCGAGTGGAGGGGGCGACGAAACAGCTCGGCGTCCCCCTGCTGATCACCGGCACCACCCGCGCCTTGATTGGCGACTCCTTTCCCACGCGCCGGCTCGCCCGGGTCCGCGTCGTCGGGATTGACGCCCCCACCGACCTGTACGAGCTCCAAGGCGGCCACCCCACCGCGGAATGGCTCGCGACGCGCGACGCTTACGAAACGGCCCTCTCCCGCTGTGAGCAGGGGGAATGGGCCGAGGCGTGTGCCGCCCTCTACCCGATCCTCCGGGGTCGGCGGGAGGGTTTCGATCAGCCCGCGCTCGCCCTGCTCGCCCGGGCCAGCGAGTGCCTCCGGTCCCCCCCCGACACGGCCTACGACGTGATCGAGCTGAGCCACAAATGACCACTCTCGGCGCCACCTCACGGTCGAGGGCGCCGTCGCGCACCCGGGGTCGCGGACCGCACGCGGGTCCTGGAAGGGTAAGCCAGGACCAGGTCGGCGAACGTGCGGGTCACGGCGACCAAGCCCATCGAGGTCGTCCCGACCACGAGGGCCGCCTGCGCGGGCGAGAGCCGTTCCGCACCCGCTGGGGTCGGACTCGGGATCGCGGCGGGCGGCCGTTCCTGCGCCGCGGTCGCGGGAAGGGGTGCGGCGTCGGCGATGATGCCCAGGGCCGTGCTGGCGTCACCGATGTCCGCTTTGGCGGGCACCGCTGGCGTAACTCCGCCGGCTGGCGGTGGCCGTCGCGCCGAGCCGTCGTCCGGCGCTCCAGCCGGGTTCGCCGTGCCGGTCTTGCCCTCCGGGTCAACGAAGAGCCGGTCTCGTCACGCCTTGACCCGGGCCTTCGCGAGCGCGCTGTCCAGTCCGGAGACGAACCGCGCGACCTCGGCCGCGATCGCCTGACCCAGGTTCGTGACCAGCGCTTCCAGGGCCGAGGCCTCGCCCTGCGGGCCGCCCCCATCCGTCTGAGAGACCTCGACGTTTTCCGGCTGGGGCTGGTTTGGCAGCGCGGCCGCGCCGGTCGTGCCCGAGCCGGCGTCGTTGCCGGCGGGCTCCTCGCCGGTCACGCTGAGCAGCGTTGCGACCAACGCCAGCGAGGCCTGGGACAGCGGCTGCAAGAGCGCCACCTGCTGGTCGGCCTGCCCCGCCGTCAGGGCGACACTGCCCGTGCCGGTCCCGCCCCCGACGGTGACTGGCGAGGGTGATTCCGGGCCGAGGCCGAGGACCACCGCGACCGCGGCCGCGACCCCTTCGGAGGCGCCGAAGACCGAGCCGGAGCTGTCCACGGCGAGCGCCGTCGGGTTCGCCAGGCCCGCCTCCTCGAACGTACTGGAGAGGTTCAGCCCGCCGGCCCCCCCCACGAAGAGGGCAAGGTGGCCATCGGCATTATTCGCCACGAGCAGGTCGGTCGCCTCGCCGCCGAAGTCTCCCTCGACGGCCGCGACGGGCACCGCGCCGCCGGACGGGATCGTCTGGGCCACGTTACCGCCGCCATTGATGTCGAGGTACTGCGTGAGGTCGTTGGAGCCCGAGTTGACCGTGACCATGTCGAGCTGCCCCGGCTGGCCGGTGAAGTTGCCGACGAGCACCGAGTTGGGGTCGATGCCGGTGGGGGGCCCCAGAGGGACAGAGTGAATTGCCCCCATAGCGTAGGGGGAATAGGAAGACACAGATAAACTGCCCAGTTTGCCTGGACCGCTTTCACAATTCACAATGTCCCCCTCGGTCTTCCCAATCATAGGCTTTTCACAGTTACCTGTATTATCTGGATTCTCCACATTTGGTGGCTGTCACCTTTCACCTCTGTGGATTCTCCACATTTGGTGGCTGTCACCTTTCACCTTTCGGAGCAGGCGCAGACCCGTCTTACATCCGCGAAAGCGCTAACACCGCGTACCCGAGAAGGCTGAAGACCATGACGTAAGTCCAGATCAGAAGCTGAGTTCTGGCTCTTAATCCAGACCGCGCCGAGAGATTCTGCCGCCACCGCGCCACGATCGCGGCACAGGCGTGGTGGCTGGCGTGGAGATACCAGCCGGTTGCGCCGCAGTCGCGGCAATGGAACTGGATCAGCAGTAATGACAGGAACAGGACTCCAACGGCGGTGCAGAAAAGGACGACATTCCGGGTCCGCAAGGCATGCTGGATCAGGGCAACTCCCGCCAGACTACAGAGGATGGCCACCAGGGGGTTGACCACAAGCCGTTGATGCTCGCCAATGGCCTCGATGGGCAGGGCGGGGAGTCGCGACGAGGAGAGTTCGTGCGACGTATCGAGGTGCGGATCAAACAGAGGCGATCTCGGATCGTTGTCCACGTTGTGACCGTTTCTCCTCTGGCACCCGTCGCCGCACACACGACTGTCGCCGCGACACGGGGGCTTCCCTTGCATTCTAGAATAACCGTGACCCAAACAGCAGGGGAATCGCCGCGGAAGCCAGCCCAGGCTCGCTTGACAGGCCTGTTCGAATGCCGCGATAATCAATCCCCACTTGACTTTACGGCATACTTGCGAAGACTGCTTCGCCCCCTGTTGGGTCAACGCGTCGGCCGCCGAGGACGGCTGGGTCGAGGTCAAGGCTTTTTTCTAACTCGGATATCGGATAGGTGACGGTGACAAGACGCGCGAATTCCACATCCTCCCGGCTCGAAGAGATCCTGTCCCGCAAGATCATGATCCTCGATGGGTCGATGGGTGCATTGATCTATACGTACAAGTTGACCGAGCAGGATGTGCGCGGCAGCCGGTTCGCCCGGCATTCCCGCGATCTGAAGAACTGCACCGAGGTGCTCGTGGCGACCCAGCCACGTCTGATCGAGGAAATCCACCGCGCTTACCTAGAGGCGGGCGCCGACATCATCGAAACCGACACCTTCAATGGCACAGCGCTGTCGCTCGAGGAGTTCGGTCTCCAGGAGCACGTTCACGAACTGAACCGAACGGCCGCTGAGCTGGCCAGGCACGTCGCTGACGAGGTCACTCGCAAGGATCCGGATCGGCCCCGGTTCGTCGCCGGCAGCATCGGCCCGACCAAGAAACAGCTCTCGATGGGGATTCACGTCGAAGATCCCGGCCGGCGCGATGTGACATTCGACGACATGGTGGCGAACTACAAGACGCAGATCCGGGCGCTGGTGGAGGGCGGAGTCGACCTGCTGCTGCCGGAAACCTCGTTCGACACGCTGGTGCTGAAAGCCTGCCTGTTCGCCATTGACGCGTTCTTCGAGGAGACTGGCACGCGGCTGCCGGTCATGATCTCGGGAACGATCTTCGACAACCACAGGACCCTCTCGGCCCAGCCGGTCGAGTCGTTTTACTATTCGGTCGCGCACTTCGACGCCCTGAGCGTGGGACTGAACTGCGCAGTGGGAGTCGAGCAGATGCGCGACTCGGTCAAGAGTCTGGCGGCGATTTGCCGGACCCGGATCAGTTGTTATCCCAACGCCGGCATGCCCGATGGTTTCGGAGGGTTCCTGGGAGACAAGGAGCACACGGCCCAGGTTCTCGGCGAGTTCGCCCGCAATGGCTGGCTGAACATCGCCGGCGGCTGTTGCGGGACGACCCCGGAGTGGACCTCGGCGATCGCCGCGGCCGTTCAGGAGGTGCCTCCGCGACAGGTTCCCGACCTGCCTCACTGGTCCAACTACAGCGGCATGGAGCCGCTGGTCATCCGCCCCGAGACCAACTTCATCATGATCGGCGAGCGGACCAACATCACGGGGTCGAAGAAGTTCGCCCGGCTGATCAAGAGCGGCGATTACGAAAAGGCCTTGGCCGTGGCGCGGGAGCAGGTCGAGAATGGCGCCAACATCATCGACGTCAACATGGACGAGGGGCTGATCGACGGCGAGAAGGCCATGACCCGGTTTCTCAACCTGGTCTCGGCCGACCCGGCCATCGCCAAGGTCCCGATCATGATCGACAGCTCCAAGTGGAGTGTCATCGAGGCCGGGCTCAAGTGCGTGCAGGGCAAGTCGATCGTCAACTCGATCAGCTTGAAGGAGGGAGAGGCGAAGTTCCTTGACCAGGCCAGGCTGGTCCGCCGCTACGGCGCGGCGGTGGTGGTGATGGCATTCGACCAGACCGGCCAGGCGGTCGCCAGGGACGCCAAGACGGCCATCTGCAAGCGGGCCTACAAGCTCCTGACCGAAGAAGTCGGCTTTCCGCCCGAGGACATCATCTTCGATGTCAACATCCTGACCGTGGGCACCGGGATCGAGGAGCATAACAACTACGCGGTCGAGTTCATCGCGGCGGTCCGCGAGCTGAAGCGGGCTTTTCCGGATTGCAAGACATCCGGCGGCGTCAGCAACGTGTCGTTCTCGTATCGCGGCAATGACGTGGTCCGCGAGGCGATGAACGCCGCCTTCCTGTACCACGCGATTCATGCCGGGCTCGACATGGGTATCGTCAACCCCGGCCAGCTCGAGGTTTATGAGGAGATCCCCAGGGAGCTCCTCGAGCGGGTCGAGGACGTGCTCCTGAACCGCCGGCCCGACGCCGCCGACCGTCTGACCGAGTTCGCCGAGACGGTCAAGTCGTCCCAGAAAAAGGACAAGACCAAGGAACTGGCCTGGCGCGAGGCTCCGGTGCACGAGCGGCTCAAGCACGCGCTCATCACCGGCACCCTGGATCACGTCGAGCAGGACGTCGAGGAAGCCCGCCAGCTCTATGAGAAGCCGCTGTCGATTATCGAGGGTCCGCTGATGGAGGGCATGAACGTCGTCGGCGATCTCTTCGGGGCCGGCAAGATGTTCCTGCCCCAGGTGGTCAAGAGCGCGCGGGTGATGAAGAAGGCCGTCGCCTACCTGACGCCGTTCATGGAGGCCGAGAAGGCCAGGGCCCGCGCCGCCGGCGAGCAAGTGGCCGAACACCAGGCGCGTGGCAAGATTCTCATGGCCACCGTCAAGGGAGACGTGCACGACATTGGCAAGAACATCGTGGGAGTGGTGCTCGCCTGCAATGACTACGAGGTCATCGACCTGGGCGTCATGGTGCCCTGCGAGGACGTGCTGCACAAGGCCTTGGAGCTAGGGGTCGGCATCATCGGGCTGTCGGGGCTGATCACCCCGTCGCTCGATGAGATGGTGCACGTCGCCAAGGAGATGGAACGGGAGGGTTTCACGATCCCGCTCTTGATCGGCGGCGCGACGACGAGCGCGAAGCATACGGCGGTGAAGATCGCCCCGCAATATCATGGGCCGGTCGTCCACGTCAAGGACGCGTCGCGGAGCGTCGGCGTCGTCGATCGGTTGAGCCGCCCCGAGTCCCGGGCCGAGCTCGACCTCCAGAACCGGGCCGTGCAGGAGAAGGATCGCAAGTCGTTCGCGGTCCGCCGTGAGCGCAAGCTCGTCCCCTATGAGGAGGCGCGCCGGCGCCGGTTCGCCATCGACTGGGCCGCGACCGAGATCGCCGTTCCGGGATTCCTGGGGACACGCCCGCTCGACGATTTCCCGCTCTCGGAGATCGTGCCGTTTCTCGACTGGTCGCCGTTTTTCATGAGCTGGGAACTGAAGGGCAAGTACCCGGCGATTCTCGCCGATCCGGTCGTCGGTGCTGAGGCCCGCGACCTCTTCGAGAAGGCCTCGGCCATGCTGGCTCAACTGGTCCGCGACCGTTCGCTCAAGGCACACGGGGTTTATGGGTTCTTCCCGGCGAATGCCGACGGCGATGACGTGGTTGTCTACACCGACGAGTCGCGGACCACCGAGCGGTGCCGCTTCCACTTCCTGCGCCAGCAGTGGGAACGTCAGGGGCAGACCGACTTTCGCTGCCTGGCCGACTACGTGGCTCCCACCGGCTCGGGCCGCGCCGATTACCTGGGCGCCTTCGCCGTCACCGCGGGGTGCGGGATCGAACGGCTGGTCGCGGCGTTCAAGGAAGACCATGACGATTACAGCGTGATCATGGTCGAGGCCCTCGCGGATCGCCTCGCCGAAGCCTTTGCCGAAATGTTGCACCAGCGTGCGAGGGTGAGCTGGGGCTATGGACGCGACGAGGGCCTCTCGACGGCAGACCTCATCGCCGAGAAGTACAGGGGGATTCGTCCGGCCGCGGGATACCCCGCCTGCCCCGACCACACGGAGAAGGAGCCGCTCTGGAGCCTGCTCGGGGTGCAAGAAACCGCGGGCATCCGGCTGACCGAAAGCTACGCGATGTACCCGGCAGCCTCCGTGAGCGGCCTCTACTTCGCCCATCCCCAGGCACGCTACTTTGCCGTTGACCTGGTCACCAAAGACCAGGTGGAAAACTATTCGACCCGCAAGGCCATCCCCATTGCGGTTGCCGAACGCTGGCTGGCGCCGAACCTGGCTTACGAACCGGCCTGAGCCGTCCCGGTTCGGGCGCGCCGATCGCGGCCCGGCCGGACGATCGTTCCTTGTTGCCATGCAAACGATTCCGACAACCCGCGGCTGGCGTGAATTCTGGAATGATTTGAGTCGCCTGACGCGGCGAACGTGGTGTAAGGTGGAATAAGGCTTGCAAGTCGAGCTTCAGAGTCATGGGACTCGATGCAATCCGACCTTTCTTTCAGGACTCGCAACTCATGGCTGCGCATCTCAGAGGCGTGGGATTCTCCCTGGCCCTTTTTCTGGGGCTGTGCACTCTCTGCTGGAGCTTGCATTCGACCAACGGTCAAGAGCCGGTGAATCAGAACGCCGCACCGGCCGCGAACAACGTACCCAGTCAACGGGCCCAGACGGCTTACCCGGGGGTACCGGACTACGTCCGGCCCCAGGCGTATCAACCTCAGCGGCGCCGCAGTATCGTCCACCACTATCCCTACCCCTATCCGGCGTATTACAACAACGATGAGACGGCCGGTTTCCGCAATCCGGGTGGCGTGGGCAAGTATGCGGAATACTATCCTCCGGGAAACCAGTTCCAGGTGCAGGGCGATCCGGTGCGCGTTGCCCAGTTCGGCGTGGGAGGCGCCTATCCCAGCCGCGCCGAGCAGATGGCCGCCCAGCAGATTGGGATCTCACGCGCGAATTCGATCCAGAGCCACATCGACAACTATGCCATGCCCCACTTCGGCTACGGATTCGGTGCCGGCGGGTTCGGCGGGTTCTGGTGAGCCTGGCCCGGTGTAAGCTCACTTCTCCTCGGCACCCGCGCGACTTCCGGTACTTGTACTTCTCGACGATCTGATGTTGGACGTTGGGTGAATCGGGCTCATAACCTCGAAGTTCGACGGAGAACGCACCTAGACCTGCGGCCACTACTGGCCGACTCTCTCTCGCCCCGCCTGAGCCGGCGGAGCAAGCTGACCGTTTCTAACAGCTTCGGCGAATCCGTGGAAGCTCGGACTTCGCTGGTCGATTGTCCGGGGATCGAGCGTCCTCGCAATCTCTTCCGAAACCACAGCGGTGTAAGCGCGCTCCCTGAGCAATTGCTTGAGATGTTGTTTTGGGTTTTGAATCTCGTCGGGTTTTGACGCATCAACACTCCCTAGATGTCCGTTTCGTAAGTCCCTAGCCAGTTTTCTTGGTGTGTCGCTTATACGGCCTTGGCGGATATAGGTAGCGTTCAAACTGTTGGGGCCGTGGACCAAACCATGCGCGCCCTTGCC
>JBEKTN010000055.1:0-44890 GCA_049516015.1 Isosphaeraceae bacterium
GATCAGTCCGGGAGTCAATGACCGAACCACGAACGCGCTGACCCTGACCCCGCCACCTCGGATGAAACCGCAACGCCGGTACAAACTGACGATCGACGGTTCGACCGCGACAGGGGTCGCCGACGAGGCCGGGAAGCTGCTGGACGGCGACGAGAACGGACAGCCGGGTGGGAATAACACCGCCCTTCAGCGGGGATTCGGTTGCGCCGAGCAGGTCTTCCAGCGCGCCTACGACGCAGGCCCCTATCGCCGCGCGGTGCGGTATGGCGAAGATTCGATCGACCCGCCATTGACGACCGCTCAAGCCGCCTGGGCAGCCCAGATCCTGACGCCAGCAGGCGGCTCTTCATGAAGAGTTGAGCCGGATTCAACTTCAGGCTGGATCAACGGGGCCTCCTTTTCCGAGAGCAGCCGCGATGACTCCGCCGGTCAGCGACCCCGACCGGGCGACGTCTTCGGGGGTTCCGGCGGCGACGATCCGGCCCCCCTCGGCACCGGCGCCGGGGCCGAGGTCGATGATCCAGTCGGCGCAGACCATCACCTCGGGGCTGTGCTCGATGACGATCACCGAATGACCCCGATCCACCAGGGCGTTCAGGGCATCGAGCAATCGGAGCATGTCGAAGGGGTGCAGACCGGCAGTGGGCTCGTCGAGGATGAAGACCGTCTGCGAGATGTTGCCGGCGCGGTTGAGCGCGGCGGTCGAGCTACCCAGGAAGCTTGCCAGCTTGAGCCGCTGGGCCTCGCCGCCGGAGAGCGTCGACGCGGGCTGGCCCAGCCGAAGGTAGTCGAGTCCTATGTCCAGTAGAGGATGGATCCGAGCCTGGATCTTGCGGCGGTGGCGGAAGAAAATGAACGCCTCGCGCGCCGTGAGATCGAGGACTTCCGCGATGTTTCGCCCCCGGTAGGTGATCTCGAGGATCTCCGGGCGATAGCGCGTACCACGGCACTCGTGGCAGCGCATGTGCACATCAGGCAGAAATTGCATGTCGATCGTGAGGAAGCCGTCTCCCTTGCAGGTGCCACACCGCCCGCCCTCGACGTTGAAGCTGAAGAGGCCCGCGCCATAGTTCCGCAGCTTGGCCTCGTGGGTCGAGGCGAAGGTCCGCCGGATCTCGTCGAAGGCCTTCAAGTAAGTGACCGGGTTGGATCGACCCGACCTGCCGATCGGACTCTGATCGAGGAAGACCGCGTCCTGGAGCTCGCCGGTTCCCTCGAGATCTTCGAAGTCGGCGATGGGCAGCGTTTCCTGATGCAGCCTCTTGCGGAGCGCGGGGTAGAGCGTCTGCTCGACCAGCGTGCTCTTGCCAGCGCCGCTGACGCCGGTGACGACGCACAGAACCCCCAGTGGGAAGGCCACGTCGATCGACTTCAGATTGTGGCCCCGGGCGCCCCGGAGCGTAAGAAACCCCTTGGAAGGTGAGTGCCGGGACGCGGGAATCTCCACGCGCTTGCGGCCCGCGAGGAAGTCGCTGGTGAGCGACCCCTTGACCTCGGCGAACGGGCCGACTGGTCCGGAGTAGAGCAGACGGCCCCCCGACTCGCCCGCGCCGGGACCAAGATCTACCAGGTGATCGGCCGCGCGGATCAGGTTGTGCTCGTGCTCGACGACCACCAGGGTATTGCCGGCGTCGCGCAGGCGGTCGAGTACCGCGATCAGTCGCCCCACCTCATGCTGGTGCAGGCCGATCGTTGGCTCGTCGAGGACGTAGAGCGTGTTGACCAGACCGGTTCCCAGGGTCCTGGTCATCGTCGCCCGCCGCAATTCACCGCCGGAGAGCGAGCGGCCGGGCCGGTCGAGCGACAGGTAGTCGAGCCCGATCTGGCCCAGGTAATCGAGCCGTTTCTCGACCTGGTCGAGAATCCGCGCGGCCACCTCGCCGCGTTGCTGGGCCGTCCAGCTCGCCACGAGCTGACGGGTCTCGCGGATCGTCAGGGCCGACAGCTCGGCGACGTTGACGCCGCCAATGCGAACGGCCAGCGCTTCGGGGCGAAGGCGCGCCCCGTGGCAATCGGGACAGGGCCGATGACGCCTCCAGCGGCTAAGGAAAACCTGAACCGGAATTCTCCAGGCGCTGCGTTCGAGCCGCGCCAGGAATCCTTTCAGGCCCGGAAAGCCAGCGGCCGGCCGGCCGTCGATCACGATCTTGACCTGCTCTGGTGAGAGCTGACCGAACGGCACGTCCACGGGGACGCCCAGACTGGTGGAGAGGCGCAGCAGGTCCTGGAGCAGGCCCCGGTGGGCCGGAGTGGACCAAGGCGCGATCGCCCCGTCGCGGATCGACCGCGAAGGGTCCGGGATGATGCGCTCGAGATCCAGCTCGATGCCCCACCCGGATCCCTCGCAGCGGGGACAGGCGCCCAGCGAACTGTTGAATCGGAACAGGTTGATCTCGGGCTCGAGATGATCGGTCCCGCACTGGCTGCACCGCCAGCCTCGCACGAACGTGCGCGCGCCGGAATCGACGAGCAGCCGGCATCGGCCCAGGCCGCGAGCGAAGGCCGTCTCGATCGAATCGAGCCTGCGCTGGGGAGAGTCCTTACCGCGAACCAGACGGTCCAGGATCACATCGGCAACGACGGTCGCCGTCAGAGCGGAGGGAGCGGGCAGGCCGTCTGACGCCAGCTCGACGAGCTGCCCGTCGATCCGGGCCCGGGTCAGGCCGTCTTCGAGCAAGGAGCGAAAGATCGCGGCCGTGTCCGAGCCCGGCAGCATCTCCAGGGGAAACCCGATCTCGTAGCGGGTCCCCTCGGGAAGCTCGTCGATGACGCGTGAGACAAGCAGCGGAGTGGCGGGGACGACGGGATGGCCGCAGCGCCGGCACAAGACCTCGCCGACCCGGGCATAGAGCAGGCACAGGTAATCATGAACTTCCGCGATAGTGCCAACTGTGTTCCGCGTGGAGGGCACCGACTCGCGGCCGGCGACCGCGATAGCCGGCGGAATGCTCTCGATCCGCTCGGCGTCCGGCTTTTCCAGCGGCTCAAGGAACTGGCGAGCGTAGGCGGAGAAGGTCTCGACGTAACGCCGCTGGCCTTCCGCGTAGAGCGTGTCAAACGCGAGCGAGCTCTTCCCCGCGCCGCTGACCCCGGTCACGACGATCAATTTGCCCAGCGGCAAATCCAGGTCAATGCCCTTGAGGTTGTGGGTCCGGACCTGGCGGAGCCGGATGGTGGAAGCAGGAGCAGCTAACGAAGGGTCTGCCACGGAAGAGGGCTCATCGGTCTCATGAATTCGTTGAGGTAGCCATCCCCAAGAAAAACGGCGAGCCGGGGGAATCCAGGCTCGCCGCTGTGAATTGATCATGTCGCACGGTGCCGTGGAAGGCCAGCATCGCGCCGACTCTCGCTCACGGATTGTTCTTCCGCAAGGTGAAGCCGGTCGACATCAGGCCATCTTCGTCAGCGACGCTGTAGCTTCCCCCCAGCGTCAAATACTTGGCGAAGACCGAGAAATCGGGGAGTTTGTCCGGGTTGATAATCTTGGGAAGCTCGGGCGGTGCCTGGCCGCCGCGGCCCGCGGCCATCGCTTGACGGAGGGCCTTCTCGAACTGTCCGCTCTTGATCATGTCGTAGGAGAGCCGGGCCTGTTCGTCGGGACGGACGAAGGTCATGCCGCTGACCTTCTGAGGGATTTCCTTGGCGACAGTCTGGTAGGTCGGGCTTTCGGCCAGAGGCACGCCGCCGGGACGCAGGATCTGCTCCAGCAGCGTCGTGTCGGTGGTCACGAACAAGGTCTCCTTGGCGATTGCCAGGCTGATTGGTCCCTTGATCGTCGCTTGCAGGTTGCCGCCGTTGGGGTTATTGGGAAGGTTCGGGACCGGGACATCGAAATCATAGATCGTGGTGCCCTGGAAGTCCCGCTTCTTGGGAGCCGCTCCGGCCAACTCCATCACCCTGGTGAGGGTGCCCTGCAACGCCTTGCTGTCCTTGAGCGCGATACCCAGAAGCACCCGCTGGCTGTCTTCCTTGATCGGCTTCTTGAAGTCGCTGATCATGGTGATCCGGTCGCCCAGGGGGCCGAAGAGGTCTTTCTGAAAACTGAGAGGCTGGCCTCCCTCGGGGCCGGCAAGTTGCTGCTCGAGCACGTTGAGCATGCCGGGCTGGAACTTGTTGACCAGATCGTTGATGGCATTGTACGCATTGTCCAGATCCCAGCTCAGCGATTGATAGCTGGCGACGCTGGCCGGCACCCAGGCTTCGGGGCGAAGGCTTACCGGAGGAAGCGAGAAGATCTTGAGCAGCCCCTGCACCGGCGTGGGTGCAAGGAAAAAGGTCTTGGTCAGGCTGTTGTAATTGCCGGCGTTGAGCGCGAGCGTGCCGCCGACTGATTTCAGACCATTGACCCCCAGTTCCTGGATCAGGTTCTCAATCTGCTGGGCCTGGGCCTCAACCCCTTTGGCGTTGGCCTTGGTCACGATCTTGACCACCTTGGTGATGTCGAGGAACCAGAGAATCTGGGCGTCGCCGGCGCCGGTCTTGGACTGGGTCTTGGCGAACGAGTCGACATTGGCCAGCGCCCCGGTGCTGCGGCCATCGGCGTGGGAGGCCAGGTCCTTGACCAGGTTGACGTTGCTGCCGATGTAGAAGACGCTTCCCCCACTGGTCCACACCAGGGGCGGGCGAGGCGTCTCGGACTTGCCCTCGTCCTCTTTCTTGTCCTTGTCCTTGGGAGGGGGGGCTTGAATGATATGCAGCGTGCCGCCCTGGAAGGACTCGGTGGTCACCTTGCTACCGGCATCCTCCGCCTGCTTGGTGCTGCGCGTCAGGACATCGGTCATTTGCTCGCCGTTCTTGCCGGCATCGGCGATGATCGCCAGGGCAACCGGCAGCTTCGGGTCATCCTGGCTGACCGCGGCAATCGCCAGGTATCCCTGGGGGATGTCAAACAGCTCCGAGAGCGTGACGCCGATCTTTTTCTTGAGCGTGTTGCTCGTCTCCTTCAACTTGCCCGCGATGTCGTCGCGGAAGTCTTTGAGTGCTGGGTCATTCCAGAGCTGTCCATACTGGCTCTGCAGGAACGACTCACGCAGCGCTTTGATGTCGGCCACCTTGACCAGGAAAACGGTGGAGTCGGGAAGGACCCGTTCCGGGGGTGCCGCGGCCTGGGCGAGGTTCGCCGTCAGTCCGGAAAAACCACTCAGACCAAGCCATCCAACGAGGGCCAGGCGAAGAATCGCCCGCTTCGCCATACGCATCACTTGACACTCCAATCCAGGCACTCCGCGGCTCACCGGCCGTGGGAACGGAAACTCACCGCCGACACACCGGGTCGGCGGCGTCAATGGCTGTCCAGGCTCCGAGCCTGGAACGTCGCCGACGGTGACCGGCGAGCTCGTCTCTTGTTCATCAGGTCGTACGCAAGCCATCCATAGGCTTTCGGTAACACGTTTGGGGTTCGTGGCAGCCGGAAGCTCCGGCAGATCCAGAGTTCGTGCGATTTCAGCGGTTCGTTCGCGGCCCAGCCGCAGAACCATTGGACGCGCCGGTCGCGCCAGATTGCGGCTGCTGCGATTCTCGAGAGGGGATCAATCCTTGAGGAGAACCCGAACGCAACCGCTGCGGCGGGTCGAGGTAACGGTAGCCACTGTTGGGGTTGGTCTTGTCAAACGAGAACGCCTCGCGGTGCCGGAGAAAGTCCTTGACATAGCTGACGGGGATGGCAAAGCCGAGATTGTCAGCCAGGTCGGCCCGGGCGCCCCGGCTGGTGACCCCGATCACCTCTCCGCGCTGATTGAAAAGCGGGCCTCCCGAGTTCCCCGGATTGATCGCCGTGTCTGTCTGCAAGTACAACTGGCCTTGTAGGTTCCGGCTGCTGCTGCTGACAATCCCCTGGGTCACCGATCGCTCCAGACCCAGCGGGTTGCCCACGGCGAACACAGAGTCGCCCGTATTGACATCTTCTCCATTACCCAGAACCACGTGGCTCGGTTTCAGGTCGGCGGGAAGCGGCAGCCTGATCAGCGCCAGGTCAAAGAAGGGGTTGATCGCCACGATCTCGACGTCTTCGACGCGTCGACGCGTCAGTCCCCCGGGAACATTCTGGTAAAGGATCGCCGAAATCCGGGTCTCACCCTGAATGACGTGCGCGTTGGTGATCGCAAATCCTTCCTTGTTGATGACAAACCCCGATCCTTTGCCCGAAGGTGTCTCGATCGAGACGACGGCCTCGCCAAACTTGGACACGAGTTCCTTGACCGGCGAGGGTCTCAACATACGCGACGAAAAAAAGCCCGACGGGTCGATATCCATGCCCTGAGACGCCGGAGCAGCACGGAGGGCCTCGTCAAGCTTGGCGCGGCGAACGATCTGGTCGCGTGGTATCCGGAGCAGATCGTAGCCCAGGTCGACATAGAGGGCGTTCTGCTTCTCGGCGACCACTTCGCCGGTAACCCGTTGACCATCCTTGAGAATCAAGGTCTCGAACACGGCAGCCGATGCGAACGGCACCATCAGCCAGGCCAGACCCGCAGCCGCAACCACTCTCAGCAAACCCATCGGCCCTCGATCCGTTACATGAAAGGCCAAGATACCTTAAGGAATCATTTCCCTTAGCGTAGCACCATTGTAAAATTCGTTGCAATCCTTTCAACCCTGGCCACACGCTGATTACGCGCCCGATTGCGCCACTTTCCTCATACAAATTTGCACGAATTGCCAAGATTTGCTAGCTTATCAGATGAAGAGGAAGACAGCTTGACGGGCATTGGCGATTCGCGCATGTTTCCGAAGCCGCGACACCCTGTTTCATCACATCCGTCTGACCGGGTTCCTAACGCCTCATCGAACATTCGGCTCACCCAGGCCTGGGGAGACTGTCCCGTGTCCATCCTCGTGAAGCGGATCTTCGTGCCGGTATTGCCCATGGTACTGGCGATCATGGCGTGCCAGCCGCGCCACTGCCAGGGTCAGGATCAGGCTCAGGAGAAAGCTCAGTCCGACGCGGCCGCCAAGACGGACAAAGCCGAGGCCCAGGAACCCGACAAAACGCCGGCACCCCAGGAGAAGGCCATCCAAGGCCCAGCGGGCGGTGATGCGCTGGATCCTCCGAAGCCGGTTCCCGAGGAAAAGCTGGTTCCGGCCCTGCGGACGATCCCGGTCCGGCGCGACCAAGCCAGGCGATCTTATAATTATCAAATGATCAACACCGCCCTCCTGCCCCGCGACAAGGAAGGCATCTGGGTACTGGACTTCGCGTTCAAGCCCTTGCGGATCCGGCCCGTCCCAATCCCCGGCAAGAGCCGGCGTTCCGTCCACTATCTCTATTACAAGGTGGTCAACCGGACCGGACAGCCCCGCATGTTCGTACCCCAGTTCACCATGGTCAACGAAGATGGGAAAAAGTTCGAGGACCAGGTGATTCCCGAGTCCATACCGCTGATCCAGGCCCGCGAAGATCCCACCATTCCGGTCCTGGGAGCGGTCAGTGTCATGGGCATCATTCCGCCCAGCACCAAGGAAGGCGTGGATGATGCCGTCTTCGGCGCCGCGGTGTGGGATAACTGGGATCCCAAGTCGGATCGCTTCAGCATCTATGTCCGCGGTCTCTCCGACGGTTACAAGGAAGTTCCTAACCCCGCCGGCGGCAAGCCGATCGTCAAGTACAAGACTCTGCGAATCGATTTCATCCGCCGCGGCGACGAGCGGAACATCAGCGAGAAGGAAATCGAATTCAACGACCCCGTCTATGAATGGGTCTACTGGTGATCCAGACGACTTCCGCTTCGTCAGCGCCAGACTCGCCCGGCCTTGACGCGATTGAATACATGTCGTGAATGAGGCGCACGGACCGGGAACGCCCGCGCCTCGGCAATGTCGAGATCGCGGGCACCCCCCGTTGCTCAAGGCAGATCACTTGTGAGGATGGGCAGGACTGCTCTTCGCCGTCCCCGCCTCTGCGTGGTGGCGCTCCATCGCTTTCTCGAGGATCCCGACCACAAGCAGGTTCAGCGACACCTTGTCTTCCTTCGCCCAGGTCGCCAGCTTCTCATGCTGCTGGGGGGGCATACGAATCTGGAAGTGAACCACGGATTCAGGCATTGATGGGCTCCACAAGGGAACTAATTGCATTGATCATCGCACAAACTTAACCGCTGGCGCGCAGAAAAGAAAGACTCGTGCACCCAAAAGATATCGTGATGACTCTCAGGATCGGTAGATTCATCGAAGGGGCCTTGAGAACGACAATCGCTCCAGGTCATCCCAGGCGACGGCGCTGACAGGCGACGGTGTAAGTCGTTTCGAGATCCAGCGGGAGAGACACTTCCGCGGTGAGAGCGAGCGGCAGCACGGGTAGGCGCTTACCTACGGCGAGTGGGCTCGGCCATGCCTCGACAAGCTCGTTCCCGACGCGCACGATGGGCCGATAAGCGACTGCGTAGAGAGCCTCTTCGGACGGCAGAGCAAACGCATCGCCATGGCCCATCAACCGCATCATCTCGTTGTGCAGGTTCGCTCGCCGGCTGGTCACGATGTCGATCACGATCACGCTGATTCCCTGGCAGAGATAGCTGGCACACTTGATCGCAAACGCCTGGCGATGTGCATCGCGATCCTTGTTGGCGGGGCTAACCAGCTCGATGGCCGCGACGAGTTGGGCGCCTCCTTCGCTCTCGAAGACCAATACCTCAAAGCGGTCGGGAAACGCCGCCGGGATGACCATCGCGGCTGCTGGCGGCGCCCAGACCCGGGCCGGCAGAGTCGTGATCGGGCCCCCGCCGGGAGAGGACGATCGCGAATCGTCAAACGTCGCGACGTCGATTTCGACCCGAGCGCCAATCTGGGCATGTTCCTCGGCGAAGTACCCTTCCGGCAACAGATGCTCGTTCAGGGCATCAGCCATGGCCCCCGCCCAGTTGACGTGGAACGACTCCCAGTGCCGGCGAGGAGCCAGAGGGGAGTGAAAATGGTCGAGCAGAGGCATCGCCGAATCTCCTGACCCGCAGCGGATTCCTACACTGTAGACCTCTCGAAACGATTATAGGGTCCTGCAATCTTGAGCGATAGCGGCGACCTTGTACTGACCATCGATCAGCCGCCTTCGACATAGGCGACGGGATCGGTTTGTCCCAGCCGCTCGAACGCCGCTCGGCGAATCTGGCAGGAGTCGCAACGGCCGCAGGCACGTCCATCGGGCACAGGGTCGTAGCAGCTATGGGTCAAGCCGTAATCGACGCCGAGCTCCAGGCCGCGAAGGATGATCTGGTCCTTGGTCAGTCGGATCAGCGGTGCATGGATCCGGAACTTGCCCCGGCCCTCAACTCCGGCGCGTGTCGCCAGGTTGGCCATGGCCTCGAATGCCTCAAGATATTCGGGACGGCAGTCGGGATATCCCGAGTAATCCACGCAGTTGACCCCGACAAAGATGTCGAAAGCTCCCAGCGTCTCGGCCCAGGCCAGTGCCAGCGACAGGAAGACCGTGTTGCGGGCGGGGACGTAGGTGATCGGGATCCCCGCGGCCATCATCTCGGCGGGCCGGTCCTTGGGGACCTCGAGATCCGCGGTCAGCGCGCTGCCGCCAAAGGCTCGCAAATCGATGACCTGCTCGACGTGGCGAACGGCGCCCATCGATCGTGCCACCCGGCGAGCGGCCTCGATCTCGACCGCGTGCCGCTGGCCGTAAGACACGGTCAAGGCATGAAGGGCGAAACCCGCGATCCTGGCCTCGGCCAGCGCGGTGGCCGAGTCAAGCCCGCCACTGAGCAGCACCACCGCCGGTCGTTTTTCAAGATTCACGTCCAAAGTGCCTTTCTGAACACGAGTTCTGCCTTTGACCGTCGATCCGGACTTGTCCGGACTTGTCCGGACACGAGCCGCTTCGCTATGATCGGAAGTCGATCGGCACGGGCCGAGGCGTGGGCTATTGCGCTTCGCACAAGCTCGCACAGCTTAACACGCGAATTGGTCAGCAATCAAAACGAGTTCGAGGACGAATCAGAGATGGCTCACAAGAAAGGTCAGGGGTCGAGCCGCAACGGCCGCGACTCGAATCCCCAGATGCTCGGAATCAAGCTCTTCGGCGGCCAGACGGCCAAGCCCGGCAGCATCATCTGCCGTCAAAAAGGAACCAAGTGGCGCCCCGGCAAGAATGTGGGCCTGGGCCGAGACTGGACGATCTTTTCGCTGATCGACGGCCAGGTCACCTTCGATCAGGAAGGCCGCCGGATCAACGTGCTGCCTGTAGCCGTAGCCGCGGGCAAGAGTTGAGAGTAGCGAGTGGCCAACAGGGACCGGCTTTATCCTCGCCGCAACCACGGTAAGCCGGACGACCCCGAATTCTCGGTAAGCTGGAGAATCGAAACATTGTGAGCACTCAGGGAATTCTCAGCGAATACATCGACGGAGCCCTGGACAAGGCCGAGTATGAGAAGCTGGAAGACGGCTCCTACTTGGGGTGTATTCCCATTTGTCTCGGTGTGATCGCCTTCGCGAGCTCGCTCAGGGACTGCGAGCGTGAGCTTCGGTCGGTCCTCGAGGAGTGGTTGCTCCTGGGACTGAAACTGAATCACAGACTCCCGGTCGTCGGAGGGATCGATCTGAACAAGGACATGGAGCATGCCGAATTGGAGTCCGTGTAAGCGTCAGGATTTCATACGCCGCATGCGTCAACTGGGGTTTGAGGGTGTGTACTCGGGGTCCAAGCATCAGTTCATGGTGATAGGTCAGAATCGTCTGACGCTTCCCTCAAACTCGGAATACACCGTTCCCCAGCTTCGAATGATGCTTCGTGAAGTGAACGCGATGATCGGTCGGGAAATCACCCTCGAGGAATGGTCGAGGCTCTCGTGAAGTGAAGTCGCCTGCTGGACGACGGGAATCGACGAGACTAGTCAGCAGACTGCTCCACCTGACGCGACTCCGATGCGGACGCTGCCCTCACTGCCTGGAAGATCCCATGTTCGTCGACCGAGTGACGCTCTTCGTGCGTGGTGGCGACGGGGGCAACGGCTGCCTCAGCTTTCGACGTGAGAAGTACGCGCCCCGCGGCGGCCCGAACGGGGGCGACGGCGGGCATGGCGGCAGCGTCGTGCTCCGCGCCTCGGACAACCACTCGAACCTTGCCCACCTGTCGCACCAGCGGCACTGGAAGGCCGCCCGCGGCGAGCACGGCCAAGGCTCGAACTGTTTCGGCCGCGAGGGCGACGACCTGGTGATCGAGGTTCCTCCGGGGACGATTGTCCGTGACCGTGACCGCGAAAACGTACTCCGCGACCTGAAGTCCGCCGGAGAATCCGTCGTCGTTGCCCGCGGCGGCCGGGGAGGGCATGGCAACACCCACTTCAAGTCGGCCACCAACCGGGCTCCGCGGCAGCACGAGCACGGTTTTCCCGGCGAGGAGCGGTGGATCGTCCTGGAGCTCAAGGTGATCGCCGACGTTGGCCTGATCGGGCTGCCCAACGCCGGCAAGTCCACCCTGCTCTCGCGGATCTCGCGAGCCCATCCCGAGATCGCCGACTACCCGTTCACGACCAAGTACCCGAACCTGGGAACGGTGGTCGTCGATCCGGAAAACGCCTTCGTGGTCGCCGACATCCCTGGCCTGATCGAGGGAGCTCACGCGGGGCTTGGCCTGGGCCACGAGTTCCTCCGCCATGTCGAGCGGACCGGTCTTTTGGTCCACCTGATCGAGGCGGCCCCGATCGACGGATCGGTTCCCGTGCAGAACTACCGGATGATTCGCCGCGAGCTCGAGCAGTACAGCCCCACGCTGGCCGAACGGCCAGAGCTCATCGTCGTGACCAAGATCGACTTGACCGGCGCAGAGCTTGCCCGCGATCGGATCGCTCGGGAGCTGGGCCACGAGGTGATGGCCATCTCGGCCGTCTCTGGAAAAGGCATCCCTCCCCTGCTCCAGGCGATCCACGAACGGCTCGAGGAACAGCGACGCATTGAGCCGCCGCCGTCCCCACTTCCGGACGTGGAGACCGAGATGCAGATTCCCGTACCGGCCACGGACGCATAATCGATGTTGCGCATCGTGGCCGACCTGGGAAACTCGCGGCTCAAGTGGGCGAAGCTTGATGAGGAGGGTCGTCTTACACCCTCGAGCGCCCTGCCGCCGGATGATCCTCTGACATGGGATGCGCTCTGGGACGACTGGCACCAAGACCAGCGGCAGCCCTCGCGCTGGGCGATCGCGTCGGTCAATCCCCCCGTCGCGCAGCGTCTGGCGGCCTTTCTTCAGGGACGTCACGTCCGCCAGGCCACCTGGTATCATACGGCCGCCGAGGTCCCAATCGAGATGGACGTCGAGGGCGCCGAGACCGGCGGGGCCGACCGGGCCTTGGCCGTCCTGGCAGCCCTGGCGCACATGCCCCCCGGCCAGCCGGGCCTGGTCGTCTCATGTGGCACCGCGATCACGATCGAGCGGGTCACGGCCGGAGGCGTCTGGCAGGGCGGGGTGATCGCCCCCGGCCTGTTCCTCTGCGCCCGCGCGTTGCACCTGTTCACCGCCCAGTTGCCCCTGGTCCATCCCGACCAGTCGGCGCCTTCCTGGGGCCGCGGCACCCTGCCCTCACTCGAGGCCGGCGTCTTCTGGGGCACCGTCGGCTCGGTCCGCGAGCTGCTCGCCCGGCAGAGCTTCGAGCACGACGAAAAGCCCTGGATCGTCTGGACCGGCGGCGACGCCGGACGGCTGGCCCGATTGGTCTGTGGCGAGCACGCCCGGATTATTCCTGACCTGGTACTGAACGGGTTGGTGCGGGCGGCGTTTTGATTATGGATCTGCGAAAGTCGCTGAGGCGAGATTGAAAATCCCACTCCACAAGCCAACTGCGTCGGGGCGCTTGCACGCTTGCAGGAACCCAAGTTTGTCCGTTGACCCGGAACTGCCCCAAAGCGTATGATTTGAGTTTGACGAGGCTCAAGGACTCGGAGAATCCCGATGCGTTCCGTGCTGGCAATCCTGCGACTCATTCTTTCCCTCGGCCTTACGGGCCGGGTGAGGATGGCGTCTTAGGGTTCGTCAGGTCCGTGCCTCCCAGCAAGACAACGAAGCCCCGAGACCCGCCTCGACCGGTGGATCTCGGGTTTTTTATTGGGGTGGGTGCAACCCACCAAAAGACCATTTTATGAAAATGGATATGGTGGGTGCAACCCACCCTACTCAGAAAGAGCCCAGCCATGAGCACCGCGCCCGATACGGCCACATTGGTTCCACCGGCCTTCGACCCGCACCGGGTCCGGATCTTCGACACGACCCTGCGCGACGGCGAGCAATCGCCGGGCGCGAGCATGAATCTGAGTGAAAAGCTCGAAGTGGCGCGGGTGCTGGCGGCTCTGGGGGTCGATATCATCGAGGCGGGTTTCCCGATCGCCTCGGTCGGCGATTTCGAGGCGGTCCGGGCCATTGCCGGCGAGATCACCGGCTCGACCGTCTGCGGCCTGGCACGGTGCAACGACAAGGACATCGACCGCGCCTGGGAGGCCGTGAAATACGCCCAGAGGTCGCGGATCCACGTCTTCCTGGCAACCTCGGCCATCCACCGCGAGCACAAGCTGCGCATGACCCCCGCGCAGATCGTCGAGCGGGCCGTCGCCAGCGTGCGCCGGGCCAGGAGCTACTGCGCCGACATCGAGTTTTCCCCCGAGGACGCTGCCCGGACCGAGCTCGATTTCCTCTGCGAAGTCGTCGAGGCGGCCATCGAGGCGGGTGCGACCACCGTCAACATCCCTGACACTGTCGGCTATGCCACGCCCACCCAGTATGCCGCCGTGATTCGCACGCTGAAGGAACGCGTCGGTAACATCGACCGGGCGATCATCAGCACGCACTGCCACGACGATCTGGGCATGGCGGTGGCCAACAGCCTGGCCGGGGTCGAGGCCGGGGCGCGGCAGGTGGAGTGCACGATCAACGGCATCGGCGAGCGCGCCGGCAACGCCGCGCTCGAGGAGATCGTCATGGCGTTGAAGACCCGCCACGACTACTTCGGGCTGACCACGGGAATCAAAACCGAACGTCTCTATCCCGCCAGCCGGATGGTCTCGACGATCACCGGCCTGCTCGTGCAGCGGAACAAGGCGATCGTCGGCCGCAACGCCTTCGCCCACGAGGCGGGAATTCACCAGGACGGCATGCTCAAGGAGCGATCGACCTACGAGATCATGCGGCCCGAGGACGTGGGAGTACCGAGAACCGATCTCGTCCTTGGCAAGCACTCCGGCCGGCACGCGCTGCGCGACCGCGTGACCGAGATGGGCTACACCCTGACCGACGAGCAGCTCGAGGTGCTCTTCAACGATTTCAAGACGCTGGCCGACAAGAAGAAGGAGGTCTACGATCAGGACCTGGAGATCCTGGTCGAGAAGCACATGGAAGACATCCCCGCCCCCTGGCAGCTCGTGAGCCTGCACACGACGGCCGGCACCAGCGTCCTGCCCACGGCCACCGTGGCGATCCGCCGCCCCGACGGCGAGGTCGTCCAGGACGCGGCGATCGGCGACGGCCCGGTCGACGCCATCTTCAAGGCCGTCGAGCGGGTCACCGGCGTGCATGCCAACCTGCACGAGTTCGTCGTCCGCAGCGTGACCCAGGGCAAGGACGCGCAGGGCGAGGTGACGTTGGAGCTCGAGGTCGAAAGCGACGACCGCAGCTTCCGCGGCCGCGCCGCCTCGACCGACATCATTGAAGCCTCGGCCCTGGCCTACATCAACGCCGTCAACGCCATCCAGACCCGCAAGGAACGCGGCCACGTCCGCGAAGTCGGAGATCGGGAGGTTTCGGGCGGGAGTAATCAAACATGAGCGACGAAAGTCCTTGTTGGGAAAACACCAGCCATCCTCTGCCCGAAAGATCTCCCTTCGACCAAGTTCTCATCCTGGGTTGGTGCGATGGCCCCGAGGAGGGACTGATTCGTTGTGGGAAATGCAAGCGAGTTTACCTTTTCAAGTCACTCGACTTCGTAAATGAGGACGAGGAGCTTCGTCTCTTTGGGCTGGCGCCGCTGCCTGCGGACTCGATCGACAGGGTTGTGCAAGCACTTTCCCAGTACATGAGTCCAAAGTGGCCAATGTGGGCGCCCATCTGGCAATTCCCAAGGAAGCCGAGCGCGACACAGTGGATTCTCTCATTGACGGAATCTTATCAAAGGCAGGCCCGACCACGCTGGTCGTCACGACATCGAACCTGGCCGAGGTAATCCAGGAAGCCAAGATTGCCCCCGTCGAGGATGCCGCCCAGGAGGCCGTCCGGGAGGCCGTCTGAGCCCTCTATGGGGTGCCAGCATCAGCCTGGCCGCTTCGATTAAACTCCCGGCCGATCAATGCCCGATCGGCTTCGGACTGGTTGGGGCCACCCACTTTGTGGCACCAACGTCAGCTTGTACAGGGTCCACTTTCACCGGTACTGGACGGGCGTCCGGTTCAGATTAGTTGAGGTTCCTGAAGTTTCGGCGGCGCTCAAGGCCCCCGTGGGACTTCCGATTCTTTTTCATAATTACTGATCGGTGCGCAAAGGAGACCAAGTTCTCTGTTCAGCTTTTCCCTGAAATTGCGGGCCATGAAGGCTTCTCGACTTGACGTTCTTTGCGCACCGATCAGTAGTTATTTGACAACGACAAACACCGAGAAGTCGGCCTTGTTCTGCCGATTCTCAATCAGTTTCATCTCTTTCCATCGGGTCCACCGGCTGAAACCGCGGAGGGACCGCGGATAGGCTACTTACTTTGTAGCACAGAGTAAACGCGGGTGGCCGATTTCGCCCAAGTGGTTCTGGGCGGGGGCAGCGCTTGAGGGTGGGGGCGTGCCTCCATGATGCCGGACCCGGCTCGAACGCAAAGGCATCGGTGTGCCGTAATGCCGTCAAACCGACTGGTCGCCTGAGAAGAGCGTCGGCGGACGTCGCGAGGTAACCGAGTCCGGCGGAGCGACCCGGCGAATAGCCATCAGTTTCAGTGACCACTGCTTTACGAGGGAGCCGAATGGCGAGGACGATCCGGCGTTACAGTACCTCCATAGCACCCGTCCGACCGGATACTTCTGCATCGAGCGATATCGTTTATCATTGAATCTTGTAGGGCACATCGCCCACGCGATGCAGGGGAAGGTATGGATTATCGAGGGAGGGAACTTCGCCACGATCTCGACGGTTGACCATCAAGGAAACAAGATGCTTTATGGTATCGTGTTCAGCCTGGACCGGGTGAAGAAACTCCCTGTGGACCTTGATATGCGAGTTAGGACTGCCTACCCATGTGATGCGACGGAGATCATGACGTATGGGAACGTGCGGTTCCCGCACTTGGTCACCTTGAGAATGCAAGGCAAGCGTCCGAACCGCAATTTCGACAGGCACCGCCCTCGCCCAAGGCTGACCTAGGGTCAGGGCAAAAAAATAGGCCCTTTCGGGCCTACTCCGACGCCGGAATCCGGTGTCTTGGGGCGAACCTCTTACCCGTTGCCGGGCACATCCGACCCGTCCGGGACGGACTTGACCGTGAGGCCAAGCCGGGCTGGCTATGCACACGCCCTTCTGTCCAGCGATCTATTGACCTTATACGGCAAAAATCCGGTGACCGTCAAGAAATCTGTAAGAACTCTTGGTCTTTAAGGCTTATCGGCCCTGTAATTGTGACATCTTGAACTTGCTGCGAAGGTTTGGGGCGATGTTGGGGCAAGGCCTAGTCGCTCTTTGTTGCCTTTACCGTAGCCATGCCGCGTCAGCTTTGTCTCCGGCTCGTTGATGTCCTTGGCAAGCACCGATTCGACGACCTCCGTGGTGAGAGACTGACCGACTCATTGGACCCTGGACCCCGCGAGGCGGATCTGGATGCGCCGCGCCGCCACCTCCGCGTCTTCTTCCTTGCGGATAAAGTAGACTTCGGTCGTCCGGATGTCGGCGTGGCCGGCGAACTCCCGCACCTCGTGCATCGTCGCCCCGTTGCGGATGGCGTCGTTGATCGCCGTCTTGCGCAGCAAGTGGATGCCCAGGAAGCCAAGATTGCCTCCGCTGAGGATGCCGCCCAGGAGGCCGTCCGGGAGGCCGTCTGAGCCCTCTATGGGGTGCGAGCGTCAGCCTGGCATGCTGCAAAGTTAGTCTTGACCGCTCTCTGATCCCGACTGCTTTCGTTGCGAATTTGTTTCGTTCGGCGAGGGTCTCCCAACCCCGCCGTTCGGCCGGCCGTGGGTCTTAGTTCCAGGGACACCATACTTAATTTCTGGCTCAACTGGCTTTACGATAATGGCTCACTCCCCGGCCGCTGCTGACACGCTCTCCCTCGGGGTCACGAAGTGGGTCGCGTAGGCCTGTTCAATCCCTGGGTTTCCCGATTTGCTGAACCTCAACGGTCTTCTCGGACCTTTTCCCCATGAAACGTAAACAGTCCTACTCGGTCGCAGACCGCCCTTCCTTGCATTGTCCTTGAGGGTGTGAAGCATGTGTTTGAGCTGGCTCAGATTGAGCCTGATCGCTCGTTCCAGATACGGAATAGTTCCCAACCGCCACGCCTCGTGATCTTCCTTGGCAAGCTTGCCCATCCGAAGCAGAACGTCGACGAAGCTGATATACCCGTTCTCGCGAAGCAGTTCGGTCGACACTTCGTTCATCCTCGAAATCAGCTCAGCGCGATTCACAGTCCACCCTCTACGAGCACAATGACAACAGCAAGCTCACGAGCCACGCTCTGAAGGAGAATCGGGCTCTCACGGCGAGAGCGATTCAAAAGGTCGGACCAGATCGACCTTGAATCATCGTCACTCACCACCGCCCATAAGCATACCGGCTGCGACCCGCGATGAGCATCGACACGGGGCAGCAGACGATCCACATCGGCGAGTCGGGTAACCGAGGGGGACACGGCTCAATTGGTTTGAGCGGTCGGCGGGGAATCAAAGGGGACGTTCTTAATTGTTGCGGCAAGATGCCCAGTCTGCGGAGAGCGGTTTGCCTGCATCGTTCAACTTACCAAAACAATCACGAATGTCCCCTTCGCCTACCCACAAACGAGATAACCCGGACAACAAGCCCGGATAGTCTCGTCTATAAGCCTAACGACTTAACGGGTCATCAGACGTCGATCGACTTGGTCTTGGTTTCCGCGCCACCTGCTTTGATGGCGACCTTCACAGCATCTTCCATCGGATCTTTGAAGGGCACCTCGATTCGGAGCAGACCGTGCTCGTAGGTCGCTTCGGCTTTGTCAGGTTTCACCGGCCAACCTAAAGCCAGTGATGCAACATACTCGATGTCCCTTGCAGGCGCTGTCAGGTGGACGCTGTCTTCCAGTATCTTCACATCGATGGTATTCGTTGGCGCTCCTGGGATGGCGAACTCCACTACTAGCTTGTGGTTCTCCCCGTCAGCATACGCCACTGTGTCAGGCGCAACCTTCATCCGAAATTCCGGCACCTTGGCACCCTCCTTTTCTAAACTGCGATTTCTCAGATGAGAGCCCCCCGACCCGCTGGACGGCCTCATCCGGTTGATCCGAAGCCACATTCGAATCGAGCGGAAGACACAATTCAAGAGAATTCAGGTCGACGTCGTCCCCACAATCGCGAGAGATCATCACACGAGGGTGCTTCCGACCCTCCCTCTAGCCTCGGTTTCCACGGCCTGAAACGCCCGCGGTTCGTCGAAACCTCCCGCCCGGTCTCTCCCTCCCCAACACGAAAAAATCCACCCACGCACCTTGACTGTCATCTTCAGAGATAAATGGCACTAAATCTTCATCGCTATTTGGCACGGTTCAGGGGACGACGACGTTGAGGACCCGTCGTCTTCCTGAACAAGATGCCGGCGGTTGCCTCGCCATCGGTGAACATCCATTAACAATTGACCGGACGCTCTCGGTTCCCCCTTCCCTCAATTAACGTTTGCCTTCATGCCAAATAAAGGACATTATTCGGCATGAAATCCTGCCCCGTTTCGTATCCGAAAGGGGATTATCACCGCCTACCCAAAGGGCAGGGGCCGGGGATGCGCCGAAGGGCGTGTCCCGCAGGGCCGGCGCGGGGCGATTTCGGGGACCCCTATTTGGCACGGGCCGGCGGGCCGGATGACCCGGCCGTGATCACGATCACCCCCTGCCCTCTGCCGCGCCGGCCTTGGTCTGGTCGCCGGGACCCCCATCCCTTGATATGCTTGACGAGGAGGTGGACAGCGGCCTCGGGCTCCCTCTCCTCGAGGGTCGGCCGACGGTCCTCTCCGGCCAGGTTCGGAGTCCGAAGCCCCATGTTCGAGAACGCAGAACTGGGTCACCGGGTCGATAAGCCGACCTACGAGCGGGAGGCGCCCCGGCTCCGCGCGGCCCTGCTCGAGGCGCAGCGGGAGCTGGCCGAGGCCAACCTCTCGGTCATCGTGATCGTGGCGGGCGTCGGCGGCGCGGGCAAGGCCGAGACGGTGGACCTCCTGCTGGAGTGGCTGGATGCGCGCGGCATCGAGACCCACGCCATGAGGGAACCCACCGACGAGGAGCGGCAACGGCCGGCGATGTGGCGGTTCTGGCGAGAGCTGCCGCCCCGGGGTCGGATCGGGATCTTCTTCGGGGCGTGGCACGCCGGACCGATCCTCGACCGCACCGTCGGCCGGATCACTCTCCCCCAACTGGACCAGGCGATCGATCGGATCGTCGAGTTCGAACGGATGCTGCATCGCGAGGGTGTCCTCCTCGTGAAGTTCTGGCTGCACCTGTCCAGGAATGCCCAGAAGGAGCGGCTCAAGGCCCTCGAGGCCGACCCGCGCCAGCGCTGGCGGGTGATGAAGCGGGACTGGGGGCTGTTCAAGCGCTATGACGCCCACCGCAGCGTCAGCGAGCACGTGCTGCGCCGCACGGCCACGGCGGAGGCGCCGTGGACGATCGTCGAGGGGACGGACCGTCGCTACCGCCACTTGACCGTGGCGCAGGTGCTGCTGGAGGCCCTGCTCGGTCGCCTGGAGCAGGTGAGGTCGGTGTCGCCCGCGTCGGAGCCGCGCCTTGTCCCCTTACCGCCGGATTCGGTGAACGTCATCAGCCGTCTGGACATGGGCCTGGCCCTGGACCCGGGGACATACAAGAAAGAATTGCTCCGGGCGCAGGGCGAGCTCGGCCTGCTCAGCCGACGGCTCCGCAAGAGGGAAAGGTCCCTGATCCTGGTGTTCGAGGGCCCGGACGCGGCCGGCAAGGGGGGCGCGATCCGTCGGCTGACGGCGGCGATGGACGCGCGCGACTACCAGGTTCTGTCGGTGGCGGCGCCGACGGACGAGGAGCGGGCCCACCCCTACCTGTGGCGGTTCTGGCGTCACCTGCCGCCGTCGGGTCGGGTGATGATCTACGACCGCTCGTGGTACGGCCGGGTGCTGGTCGAGCGCGTCGAGGGTTTCGCGCGTCCCGAGCAGTGGCGGCGGGCCTACGAGGAGATCAACGCGTTCGAGGAGCAGTTGACCGAATTCGGGTTGATCGTGGCGAAGTTCTGGCTGGCGATCACGCCGGAGGAGCAACTGCGCCGCTTCAAGGCCCGGCAGACGACGCCGTACAAGCAGTACAAGCTGACGGAGGAGGACTGGCGGAACCGGGACCGCTGGTCGTCCTACGAGGCGGCGGCGTGCGAGATGATCGAGCGGACGGGGACGGAGTCGTCGCCGTGGATGTTGGTGGAGGGGAACAACAAGGAGTGGGCGCGGGTCAAGGTGTTGAAGGAGGTGGTGCGGCGCGTGCGCTCGGCCCTCAAGTAGTGTAATCTTCATCGATAAGTTGCACGAAATCTGCGGAGCTATTTTGCACTCTCGCCGCGTCACGTCGCCTGAAAGAACGTGGCCATGACGTCGCCGGGCAGCCAGGCTTGGGTGTCAAAACCCGGTGCTGTGCTGAAGGCGGCCAGGCGGTAGGGACGGCCGATCCGCTTGGGTGCCGACAGGCGAGTTACACCTCCTTTTCCGCACATCTCGCGCGAATATCGTGCCGCAAGTCCCTGTGCCACATAAGATATCGGTGCCAATTTGCGCGTCTCGTCGCAAAAACAGGGTCCTCACAACCCCTTTGGACTCAATAATTTTGCGGAGATGTGCGGAAAAGGGGTTACACTGTGGGGTCATCGGGCTGCCTTCGGTTGGTGTCGGAGAGGGTTGGAGCAATTCCACCGATGACACAGAAGGCAGCGCGATTCCCTTGGCAAGAAATCCGGGCTATCTGTGCTGGGCGATCGACCATAATGGCACCCTGGTCGATCGCTATCTGAGCCAGACTCGCGACCTCGCCGGCATCGCCAACTCAACTTGTCAAGGACAAGAGAGGGTGCGCAACGCACGAGTCCACCGGCGGGGATGGCGAACGAAGATTCGGAGGAGACGTCATGGCTACCGAGAGGACCAATGAGGGACGCCGGCAGCAGATGCTGCGGCAGGACGAGGTTCCGTCGGGAGGTGGGACACAGGGGAGCAGCGACGCCGATTCCGGCCCGCCGCAGCCCGACATGATGCTGGGCCTGTGGATACCCTGGATGGAGCGATATTTCGGCGCCGCCCGGGACTGGATCGACTCCGACAAACCCTGGTGGCAAGTGACGCCCTACGACCTCATCGACAACATGCTGGCCGGTGGCGTGAAGCAGCTCAACGACATCATCGCCAAGGACCCACTCCTGGGCTCCATCGACCAGATGTGGAACGCCAATCCGCTGCGCAAGGTCGTGCCGATCGATTGGGCGGAGATCACTCGTGCGCTGCGCACCGTCTGGCTGCACTCCCTGCGAAAGCCCGAGAAGGCCATGGCCTCGGGCGCGAACCTGTACATGACGCTCTGGCGCTCCACCATGGACGCCTGGAACGAGGCGGGCCAGCGCTGGTGGGGCAAGGCCGGCACTGACCAGTCCCAAGAACCGGCGACGGCCCCGTCCGACAAGCGGTTCGCGGCGCCGGAATGGCGCAACAACCCGATCTACCGCACCCTCAAGGAGCTGTACCTGCTGGCCTCGGACTGGCTGCTGAAACAGGGCGAAATCGAGGGCATGGATGAGGCGGAGCGGCAGCGCCTGAACTTCCACCTGCGCCAGTTCGTCGATGCCATGAGCCCGGCGCTGCTGTTGGTGTCTAATCCCGACGCCCTGCGCCGGGCCATGGAGACCGGCGGGGCCAGCCTCGCCGATGGGGCGCGCAACCTGCTGAACGACCTGAAGGAAGGCCGTCTCAGCATCGTCGATTTGACGGCCTTCGCGCCGGGTCGCAACCTCGCCCTGACGCCGGGCAAGGTGGTCCACCGCAACCGGCTGATCGAGCTGATCCAGTACGCGCCGACGACAAAGACCGTGCACGAGACCCCGCTGCTGATCGTACCGCACTGGATCAACAAGTATTACATCCTCGACATGCAGGCGAAGAACAGCATGGTGCGGTACCTGGTCGAGCAGGGCTTCACCGTCTTCATCATCTCCTGGAAGAACCCGGACGAGTCGATGGCCGGCATCACGATCGAGGATTACATGGACCTCGGTCCGCTGGAGGCCAGCGAGGTCGTGCGCGCGATCACCGGCGGCGACACCGTGAACGTGATGGGCTACTGCATCGGCGGCACGCTGCTGACCTTGACGCTGGCCTGGCTGGCCGCTCGGGGCGACGGCCGGTTCGGCTCGGCGACCTTCATGGTCTCGCTGCAGGACTTCTCGAGGGTCGGTGACACCGCGGTCTTCATCAGCGAATTGTCCATCGACTTCATCGAGCAGCAGATGTTGGAGCGCGGCTACCTCGACAGCCGGGAGACAGCCAACATGTTCAACCTGCTGCGCCCAAACGACCTGATCTGGGCCAACGTCGTCAACAACTACCTGATGGGCAACAAGCCGCCGGCCTTCGACCTCCTGTACTGGAACAGCGATGGCACCCGGATGGCCGGGTCCGCCCATGGCTGGTACCTGCGCAATACGTATCTCGAGAACAACCTGATCAAGCCCGGCAAGGTCCGCCTGAAGGGCGAGGCGATCGACCTTGGCCGCATCCAACTGGACGCCTATGCGGTCGGCGCGGAGAAGGACCATATCGTGCCGTGGGACGCCGCCTGGCGCATCACCCAGCTCTTCGGCGGCGCCGTGCGTTTCGTGCTGGCCTCCAGCGGTCATATCGCGGGGATCGTCAACCCGCCGGGCGGCAAGGGGACCTACTGGGTCACGGGGCCCGGCCCGCAGGCCGCCGGCCCGCGCCAATGGCTCCAGGCGGCGACCCGCCACGACGGAAGCTGGTGGACGGACTGGACGGCTTGGCTGTCCCAGCGGTCCGGCCGCATGGTCAATCCGCCGCCGCTCGGCAGCGACGCCCATCCGCCGCTGGGGGATGCGCCCGGCAGGTATGTGTTGGAGAAATAACAGCGTCGTAGTATGCCGGCCTGAGGTCTGGGTGCTCAGGTCTGGGTGTCAGACTTGGTTTTTGGTTCCCGGCTCGATCCGTGCCATGATCTACTGGAGTTCATCGGCCAGTTGGGGACGGGCTCGCACTGGCCATCACGTGATAGATGGCGCCCTCAAATTGGATGCGAAGTCGTCTGGACATTTCCCCAGTAGAGCTCATTCAAGCGAGGGACTCAACAAAAGACCAACAACCAAGTCTGACACCCCCCCCCTTTTTGCAGGCGGGTGCGCTGGCCGTGTCTGATGCATCGTTCCAGCTCAGCGACGAGCCGCAACTTCTCCGCGAATTTCACTTTGCATATCTGGATTACATTAAGATATTAGATATAATAATAGTCTATATATCATTATTTATTATTGATAGAACGAGGTCTCTCCGAGCAGTTCCACGGTGCGATCCCCTGGATGGGAGCAGGGAAGCGGAGACCGGCGCGGTGGAGCCGGACTGGCTAGAAAGTGGACCAGTGGGCCGAGTGATTCGCCTGGCAGCCGTTCAGGTGGCTGAATCCTGGCCGCGATCGACACGGAGGAGCAGAATCGAGTATCGTGAACCTGTCACCCATGTCCCCGAACGACTGTTACCCATGTCTCCGGTCCGAACAGCAAGGGGGGGAAAAGGGCGCAACGAAATCGGGATGAAAGCGCAGCTTGTGCAAGACCAACTTTTCACCAGCCCAGTATAGCCGTGGGTGGCTGCAACTCTCACACCAGGGGACACTTTCTCCGATCTCGTCTGTTTCACTTATTCCGTGGCTCCGGTCGCTTCAGTTGAGATGTCTGTGACCGTTGACTACACGATACCCCCTGATATCGATCACTTGATGTGATGGAACATGGGTGGTCCTCACTTGCACGGCGGGGCGCTCGGCCAGATGGCGCTGTTCGGCGATGGTGTCCGAGATTTTCTCGATTCGCTCTGCGATTTTCTGACTGACGGCGCAGTAGGTTTCACCAATCCAGTGGCCGGCGCAACCCAGCGTGGACCTGATCACACGCAGCATCGACATAGAATTCACCTTTCCGAACCAAGATCAAGCTGAAAGGTCTGCAAGGCCTTACTCTTGCGGAGACTCGCGGCTGAAACGGAGAGCTCCGGAGGCGATTCCGCGGCTGCGGACTCGGCGGAGGCCATTGCCGAGCGGATCCGGAACCGGAAACGATCGGCGTCGCGGACGGCATCGCCCGCGCCCTGCTTGACACCTCGGACCAGCGAATTATCAAACCCTCCCGCTCCCCGTGCAACCAGAGTCAGGGGAAAGGCGACACCGAAGGCGATGCCGAAGCTGCCGAGGTAGACAAGCTGCGCGACCAGATCGATCCCGCCTTCGAGCGAGCTTCGTCTCTGGCTCGCGGGCGCGGGGTGGATCTCGTCGAGCTTGCCGTGGTCCTTGAGCCAGCGCTCCTGGAAGACGCGGCGGGCCGTGATGTCGACGCGGCGGATGAAATCGTAATCCATCAGAATCGAGGTCAGGTCGCCCAGGATCGGTACTGCGCCGAACGCCAGGTCCTCGAGCAGGTCCTCCTCAACGCCGTCGAGGCTCACCGGCTTGGCGGGCGCCTGGCCGTTGGCCGCGGGCGTGCCCAGGTTCTTGAGCTGCTGGAAGAGAGCCTGCCGCCGGGCTGGTTCATCGGCCGTCGAGAGCTCGAGGATCGCCAGCACGAAGAACCGGTCGATCTCGGTATCCAATGGATGACCGTAGCAGTACCCGATCCTGTAGATGGACCGCAGCGCCGCGGTCAAGAGCACAGGGATGTTCAGGGTCTCGGTGACAACTCCGCCGAGTCCGGCGATGGCCCCCTCCATCATCGCCTGCCGCTGGGCGGGCGTGCTGATGGTCACGGCCAGGCGGTCGCATTCCTCGAGTGTCCGTTCGCGCAGTTCTCGAATGTCGGGGACGCCCGCCATGCGGGCGATCTCTGCCGGGCCGCCGAACTTCTCCGACATCGCTTCGGCCTTGGCGACGAGCGCCCGGATGGTTCCGTCGGGAACGACCCTGGCGGCCAGCCGGGAAAGCGGCCGGCTCAACCCTCGAAAAGCCGCCATCACCAGGCTGGGACGCTCGGATTTCCAGGCGGCAATCTCATCAGCTTGGCGAGCCTCGTATTCGTTCAGCGGGACCATGGTGCCTGGGGCCTTTCTTGCCGGCAAGAGAACAACGGGATGAGCCTTCCGGCCGGGGCGCATCGCCCCGGGGCATCGTATCAGAAAAGACCGGCCGCGGCGGGCTCGTCAAGCATCCAGGTGACCCTGGGCGCCCCGGCCTGGAGCAGCGATGCCGGCAAGCCGGCCGTCATCGGCCCGTTCAGGGCGCGGGCAACCACGTCGGCCTTGTGTGCCCCGGTGGCAAGCATCAGGATCGACCGAGCGGCCAGGATCAGGGCCACGCCCATGGTCAGGGCTCGCGGGATCACGCGGTGTTGTCGCCAGGCCGAGCACTGCGCGACCGCGATCCGCGACCGCGGCGTGCACAGTCGACTGGATCCTAAGGGCGGCGGCCCGGCCGGCCGAACCCGCATCTCCGTACACCAGGATCGACACCCCGGCACGCTCTACGGTTCGGGCGGGGCTGAGCATGAGAGGGACGCTCCGGGAGCTGTTGTCGTCAAGGCTCGAGAATCAGAGGCGGGTCAAGATCGCTCAGAGAAACGACCGGCGGTCAGAGTGGAGCGACCGCGGCGGCCTTCAGGCTTTCGCCTGGATCGACAGCGCTGCGCTCGGCACTGGCCCCCGCCGAGGTCTCCGCGGCAAGCTGGCCACTCAGCAGCCCCAGTGTGATCTGGATGGGGTCGGAGGGATAGTTCTTGCACCGCTGGGCATCGAATGATTCGACCTGGAACAGCTCAACGCCCACGAATCGATCGTCGGTGCGGTGCGCCCGGCCGGCCAGGCTGTGACCCTCGGCCCATTCGCGTGTGAGCGCGGCGTAAGCGCGCCCCAGGTGCGAACAGTATTGTGTGTAATCGGTGAGCAGAACCTGCGAGGCATGGCAGTGAATGGCCCATTCCTTGGTGCGCTCGGCTTCCCCGTCGTAGCAGAAGTAGGCATTGGGATGGGCGAGCGGCCCCCAGGGAGTCCACCCGGTCAAAACGAGGGTGTCGGTCAGATCCGCGCCCAGCAGGCCGATAGCGCCCAGAACGCGGGTCACGCGGTGGGCGGCGTGCGCATCGTTGGCGGGGGGTAGAATCAACCCGCCCGGCCGCCGCTTGCCGAACCATTCCACCACCTTTTCCACGTCGCGCCGCGAAGGCAGGTAGCCTGGCATGCGGTAACCCTCGAGGTCCCAGCAGACCGCCTCGGCCCCCAGGACGTTGCACTCGAGACGGAACTCGGCCTCGCGCACCGAGATCTTCTTCTGATCGTTGAGCCAGGGCGCCGCGACGTTGCGCTCGCCGGCGAAGACCAGTACCTCGATCACCGGCAAGCCCCGACGGACTGCGTACTCGTGAATCAAACAGGCGCCAGTGATCGCTCCATCGTCGGCGTGGGGGCAAAGCATCACCAGCGGCCGGTTCGGTCCCAGTACGTAACGCAACGAATCTCGGAGACGCGGGAAGCGGGACAGGTCCGCTTTTGGCAATATGGGCAAGCAAAAAACTCGCCTGACTTAGCAATATCGGACCTGTCCCGCTTCTGCTGCTGTCCCCAGTATCGGACCTGTCCCGCTTCTGTCCCGCTTCCTCGGACCCCAAAACCCTAATGGGGGAGCAGGTTGTTGACCTTGAGCTGGGACCTTTTGACCTGGACTGCATGCACGGGAGTGAAGGTTTCTGACTTCTGCGTCCTGGCCGTCCCCGGAACCCGGACTGAATGGTCCGAGATCAAGGACCGGGTCGATCTAGCCGCCGTGGCAATCAACTTGCTGGGGCCCGCCGCCAAGCGTCAAGGACCCCGCCTACTCTGGCCTTGCCCGTTCCATGATGACCATGACCCAAGCTTCCAGGTTGATTGGAACCGGAAGACGTGGCGTTGCTGGGTCTGTGCGATTGGAGGGGACGCCGCCGAGCTGGTCAAGAAGGTCAACAAGTGCGACTTCCCGACCGCCGTCAAGTTCCTGGCTGATCTGGCTGGAGTGGCTTCCCCCTCGAGGGGAGCGACTTGGACGCCGATCCCGCTGGAGTTCAGCCGCCGCCAAGGTTCCTGCCAGCGCGATCCGAGTCCGGCCCCCGGACCCCGACAAGGACAGGGGCGAAGTCCACGCGGGGGGAGCGAACCGGATTCGCTACCAATGGGGACGCCACCTCAAGATGACCCCAAAGCAGTTGTCCTGACTGCTCACCTGAAGACCCAAGCGCAAGCCTTAAACGAGGTTTCGGCTTGACGGGTCGATTACTTCCCACGCCCTGCCCAGGAAACCCGCTTCACCCCGATTGGGAGGGAGCCAGCAATCGTGGATTTCACCGACTGCTGACAAAGCCGACAGGCGCCCACCCCTCCGGGGGCCCGGTGGCTGGGGGGGCGATTGGTACGTCTGGCATGCCCCTGAAGGCCTGGGGGCGAGAGCGGCCACCGCACTCGGATGCAAGCAGGCGCCGGGAAGTTGGGTGTCATAGAGGCAAGTTATGCCTCCGCGATAATCGGCGTTCTTAGCCCCGTGTCGTCTCATTGTTTAGTTTCGCATTCGGCATTCGGCATTCGGCATTCCGCATTCCGTATTCCCCATTCCGCATTCCGTATTCCCCATTCCGCATTCCGCATTCCGCATTCCGCAAAGGTGAATCAGATCTTGTGCTCTTCGAACAGGCTCGCGCGGAAGCGCGACCACTCGGAAGCCGTGTTGCCCGGCGCATCGGGATGATGAGCGATGTAATCGGTGAACAGCTTGTCGAGCAGATCAAATCGCTCCGAGAGCGTGCGGACGACCGCAAGCGCCAGCTCCTCGGCAGCGCGCGGATTCTCCCGCCGCAACCTGTCATGCGCCGGATGATGCAATGTGAGCATCCAGACATCCGTAATCGCCCGAGCTGTTACTGTGGGGGGTTTGGGCTGGAAGAACGACGTGGTACCAAAGACGGCCGGTGTTGTCAGCGTGGTGACAATGTCTTTCCGGCCCGTGCTGAATGTCCTCTCAAGCTCTACAGATCCCTCGATGAGGAAGGTCAAGTGGTCATTCGGCTGCCCCTGGGCAAGGAGCACAGCTCCGGCCTTGGCTCGTTCCTCGGCCAAGGCGTTCAGGAGCGCCAGCTTTATCTCGCGGTCAACTTCCACCAGCCAGGGTGCCGTCATGAACCGTCTGGCCGCTTCCTCGTTGATCATGGGTCAGTCTCCTCGAGCTGTTTCCGGGGTCAAGAACGCGACGCCTTCTGCACCTCCGGTCAAACCGCGACCGCACACGAAAAGGTTCTGGCCGTTCATGATCAGGGTACCAATCCAGATCCCGACGATCCCCGGGCCGGTCTGCGTCCCTTCTTCTCATTCTTCGCATTCCCTGGAACACGGCAATTGAGGGGACTTTGCCGGGTGTAGGAATTCTGTCTGTTCGGAGCCGATCCGACCAGTCGAAATCGTCGGATGTTGTTCCGTGACCTGCCGATTGAAAGCAGCAAGGAAGCTGTCCAAAACCGCCCGGCTGTGCGGAAACGGACAGAGCGATCGAGTTTGCGCCGGCGGAGGGAGTCGCCATGAGACCGTCGCGAAGACTATGCGGGGTCGTGCTGTTGCTGCTGAGCGCCTCGGGTTGCGCGGCGGTCCAGTCGCGGATGAACGGGTCCGCGCGAAATCCAGAGGAAGCCGTCCCGAGTCGCTCCTCGGGCTGGTTCGGGTCGAAATTCTGGGCGCGGCCGACGCCAACCTCGGCGAGCTCGGCCGCCAGCACCGCGGTGACACCCGACGTCGAGACTGCCCGACCCACCGCGCCCGCGACGGACATCTGGCCCGGACCACGATCCTCCGGGCTTTCGCGGCTCTTTCCAATGCTCGGGAATCGGGATAGTGACAAGAAAACCGCCTCGGCCGGAGATGTTTACCCCACCCTCGCGTTCCTTTCCACACCAGCCGCGACGCCGCGCGGAAGCAATGATCGCCAGGTCAGGCCCGTGAGTGGAGAGGAGACTCCAGAGGAAGCGTCCACTCGCCGGCAGGCGGCGCGGACCAAGGCGGCAAGTCCCGCCCAGGGAGATGATCCCGAGCTTCTGCCCAACCCCATCGCCGTCCCGGTTCCGGTCAAGCGCCACGACCGACCGGAGACCCGCGGGGCGGTCGCGCTCGAGGTTGAGCCCGCCGATCTGAACGAGGGTGATGAGGCAACCCGGGGAACGAGCCCGAGAGATCTCGCGGCCAGCCCGATTCTGGAACTTCCTGAGATCGGGCAGCCTGCGCCGGGCGAGCCAGCCCGAAAGCGGCCGCGGCGTGAGGCCTACATGATTGCGACCGCTGCCAGTGCGGCCGATGTGACGACAACCGGCGGGGACGAGCTTGTGCAACCGTCCACATCCAGCACGCGGCCCGCTCCGTCAGCCGTAAGCCAGCAGCCCAAGCCCACGACCCCGAAACCCCCAACGACGGCCCCCTCGACGACGCCATCCACGGGTCCTCCCCCCCCTCCTCTGGGGCCCGCGACGCCATCCACGGGTCCTCCCCCCCCTCCTCTGGGGCCCGCGACGCCATCCACGGGTCCTCCCCCCCCTCCTCTGGGGCCCGCGACTTCACCGTCGCCTGCGACGGTTTCGGCTCCGGTGACTCCCAGGCTGCCGGCACCGTGGTTCCCCGTACCTCTTCCTGTACCCGTACCCGAGCCCGTACCGACCGCCGAACCGGGCCCCAAGCCAGCGCCTTCCACGCTCGGACCTGAACTGCCTGTGACGGCCGTGCCGGTTCTAGCCCCTGTTCCGGCGGGCCAGGGTCTTGCTGCTTCCCCGGCCCCCGCCGCCAGTGGCCAGGGCAGCCAGGCCTTGGCTCAGGCCTGGCCGTCGCCGCAAGCAAGCGTCCGCTCAGCCGGAAAACCGGCGAAGCCACCTCACAAAAGCTGCTGGCTGCTGGACTGGGTTCACTCGTTGCACCAGCCGGCGCCGCCGCCGAATTGCCAGCTCCCCCCGGTCACGTTCCCGACGACCTATCAGACGTGCATGCCCGGACCCTGGCCGACCGGCCAGACGGTGGCCGGATGGGTCCAACCGGCTCCGCAGTCTCCGCAAGCTTCCACTCCACTCCCCTGCTCCTGCACCAGGAAGGCCCCGAAAGCGTCGTGCTTCTCATGGTTTCACTATGGAATGGCTTCGGACTTCTTCGCCAAGGTGAGAAGCTGGCGACACGGCTGCGCGTGCCACTGCCACGACTCCGAGTTCCGACTCTGGTGGGGGAACTGCAAGCGCTGTGCGAGCAAGTGCGGCGGACCCGCTGCGCCTGCGGCCTCGCCCCAGGCCAGCTCGAGCCCGGTGCTGCCCTGCAGCCAGTCCGGGCTGGGCTCATGGAGCCCCGTATCGCGCGATCTCGCGGAGAGCAACCAGGTCCTCGAGCGCATCGCGTCCCAGGGCCTCGACAAAGCGCCTTAGCGCCAACTCCAACTGGTCGGCAATCTCGGGATGCTGCTCGATGACGTTGTTTTGTTCCCATCGGTCTTCGGGCTTGCGATAGAGCTCGCTTGATCGCGGTTCGTCCGGGTCGGACACGACCGGCACGATCAGGTGCCAGTGGTGGGTCCGGATGGCGAACTCCTCGACGTCCATGCCCATGCAGGCATAGTCGCGCACCTTGGTCTGCTCACCCCGGATGAGCGGCAGCAGATCATGCCCGTGAATCGGCTGATCGAGATTGTCTCCCGGTGGCACGCCGAGAGCTCCGAGGATGGTCGGCAGCAGGTCGACCGTCTGAACCAAGGCCTGGTGCCGGCCGCCGCCGAACTTGCCGCCCGGCAGGCGGATCACGAGCGGCGTGTGGATGAGCTCCTCGTAGAGCCAGGGGCGAAACCGGCGAACATAGCCATGCTCGCCCAGCGGCTCGCCTTGGTCGCTGGTGAAGATGAGCAGGGTATCGTCCATCCGGCCCATTCGCCGCAAGGCCTCGAACAGCTCGCCCAGCCAGCGGTCCACCAGGGTCACGGTGCCGGCATACGTGCGTCGCAGACGGAACAGCTCAGCCTCGCTGAGGACGTCGCCCACGGCGCCGGCGGGAACGTCGATCAGCACCTGCACATCCTCGATATCGATCTCCTCGTCGTCATCGGCCGTTTCCTCGACCAGGTCGCCCTCGTCACCGGCCTCGAACTCGTCGGGATCGACGGTGGCGTACTGGTCGCGATAGGGCTGGGGCGGGTCCCACGGTCCGTGCGGGCTGAACAGGTCGAGCCAGAGCAGGAACGGGTCTGACTGGCCGGCCCGACGCTCGAGCCAGTCAATGGCCGTTCGCACCGTCCTGGCAACTCCCGTGTTCGCCTCGAGGTCCGTACGCAGCACGGCCCGGTTCCTGAGGAACTGCTCCCAGCGCTTTTTCCAAAGATCCAGGTTGGGGTCGTCGTCGGCAGGAAGCCGCAGACCCGGCTCGTCACGAAGTTGAACCTTCCGGGTCCGGGGGTCGTCGGCGCGAATCAACGGGTCGTATCCCCCTCCGCGCACCCAGAGCACGTCGTCGAATCCTCGGCCGTAGCCCAGACCGGCCTCGCGCAGCAGGGGAACATCAGAGATCAATGCCGTGCTCACGCCCTTGTCCCAGAGCAAGTCGGGCAGGATCAGCTCGTCGCAGCGCAGCGGTGTCCAACCCTGCTCCGCGTCGGCAAAGCCATACCGCCCCGTCCACCAGCTTCGCCGCGTGGGCAGCGTGGTCAGGTTCTCGGGAAAGTGATGATCGAAGACGGTCCCCTCCGCCGCCAGGCGGTCGAGGTTGGGCGTCTCGATCCAGGCGTTGCCGTAAGCACCCAGGAACCCCAGATGCAAGCTGTTGCAGACCACGACGATGACGTTCATGGGCGACATTGTAACCAAGCCTCGCCCGGGGTCCAGCGCCGAGACCACACTGTGGGTTCTGGCGACCCTCGGAGCGACACGTTACCCTGACGTGTCAGTGAATCGATCGTGTTCCCGGGCGTTTTCGACTTCCGAAGACCGCGCCGGGGTTTTGCCACGGGACGAAAGACATCATGGGTCTCAAATTTCACGTGCCGCCTGCGTGCGCATTCCTGCTCCTGGGAATCGGTGCCGGCTCTGCGCTGGCCCAGGGCGACCTCAACGTGCTCTTCGCACCCTCGGCGGCCGACGTTCCCACCCGGGTGTTCACGGCGCGGAAGATCCTGACCATGGAGCCAGCGAATCCGACGGCCACGGCGGTGGCCGTGGCGGGCGACCGCATTCTGGCAATCGGCTCGCTCGAGGAAGTGAAGAAGGCCCTGGCCGACCGCCCCTTCAGCCTGGACGAGCGCTTTGCCGGCAAGATTCTGATGCCTGGTCTGATCGAGCAACACCTGCACCCGATGCTAGGCGCCCTCTGCCTCTCGGTCGAGGTGATCGCGATCGAGGACTGGGATCTGCCCGGCCGGACAATCAAGGCGGCCGCGACCCGCGACGAATACTTCGCGCGGCTGCGCCAGGCCCACGCCGCGCTCCCCGACCCCAAGGAATTCTTCTTCACCTGGGGATACCACCAGCTCTGGCACGGACCAATCTCCCGCAAGGAGCTGGACGCAATCAGCGGCACCCGGCCAATCGTCGTCTGGCACCGCTCGGGGCATGAGTTCTTTCTGAACACCGCCGCGCTCGCGGCGCTGGGCCTCACCAGGGCGTCCCTGGAAGGGCAAGGTCAGGCGAGCCGTCAGTGCGACTGGGACACGGGCCATTTCTACGAGAAGGGGCTCGAGCTGATCACCAAGCCCTTGCTCCCCAGGCTGGCCACGCCCCAGCGCCTGCGAGCAGGCCTGGAAATGCTGGTCAAGTACCTGCATGGCTGCGGCGTGACGACGATCAACGAGCCGGGCGCGATCATGACAACCGAGCTGCTGGTGCTCTACCAGTCTGTCCTGGGCGCCGAGAACACGCCATTCTCGTCGCTCTTCATCCCCGATGGACGGTCGATCTTCGAGCGTTACGGCGAGGACGATTCCATCTCAGCCACCGAGAAGGTCGTCGCGCTGGCGCCGTCGGGAAAAGTTGCGTTCCTGCCCAACCAGATCAAGCTGTTCGCCGACGGCGCGATCCTTTCCCAGCTCATGCAGATGAAGGGGGGATATACGGACGGCCACAAGGGGGAGTGGATCGCGACGCCCCAAGAGATCCGGGCGGCGACCAAGCTCTACTGGGACGCCGGCTACCAGATTCATATCCACGTCAACGGCGATCTCGGCCTGGAGGTGGTGCTCGATGCGCTCGAGCGCTGCATGCGTGAGAATCCGCGGTACGACCACCGCTCGGTGCTGGTCCACTTCGCCAACTCGACCGAGGAACAGGTCGCCCGGATCGCCCGCCTGGGGGCCATCGTGAGCGCCAACCCGTATTACCCGACAGCCTTCGCCGACCGCTACGGCAAGGTGGGCCTGGGTCCCGAGCGCGCCGACCAGATGGTGCGGCTGGGCTCGCTGACCCGTCGCGGCGTGCCGATCTCGCTCCACTGCGACCTGCCCATCGCCCCGGCCAGCCCGCTCTTTCTCGCCTGGTGCGCCGTCAATCGCACCACGGCCTCGGGCCGGATCGCCGGCGAGGACCAGCGGATCAGCGTCGAACGGGCCCTCCGCGCGATCACGATCGACGCGGCCTACTCGTGGCGGATGGAGCAGGAAATGGGCTCCATCGCCCCCGGCAAGGTCGCCAATTTCGCCGTCCTTGAAGACGACCCGATGACGGTGGACCCCATGAAGCTCAAGGACATCGCCATCTGGGGAACCGTCTTCGAGGGCAAGGTATGCCCGGTCAAGTAGGATTGATGTACGATTTCACGTCACGGGGCTTTCAACCACGAGCTGACCGTCCGATCACCGCCCCGGTGCTCGCGGTTCCAGGCTTGGCTCGCGTCTGACGAGACTTTCCTCCCGACGACCGACGCAAACTCGACAGGTCGGTCGTCCCGGGCTTTTGGTCAGAGGTTGCCCCCATGAAACCTTCCAAATTCCCGTGCCAGCATGAGTGCCATGAGCAGTGCCCCGAGCCCCAGGACAACCACGTGCCTCGTCTGGCGCGGCTCGAACCGGCCAACGCGGGCCACCAGTACGTAAGCCACAACCAGGTTGAACATTCCCCACAGGACGTTGACCATCGACGATGACAAGCCCTGCCCGGGTGGCGATGCGAACGGGCTCTGGAACGGGCTACCCGAAATGCCGTTCACCAGGTGTGGGATCGTGTTTGCGAGGAAAGCCCCGCCGAAGAAGTAAGCGATATAGTGATACCAGCGCGTCGCTGTCTGCATAAGACCTCAATTCAGTCGTGATCTCTCACATAAAGGTCACCAGATGCTTCCTCATACTAGGCGTTCGGTAGTTCAGAGTCAAATGACAAAGGGGGACATAGCGCTTTATTGGCTCGGAGCCCATGGAGCCGGTGAAGAAACCTGTATGTCCCCCGTTTCTTCGCGCGCGTTTCTCGGACTTTTTAGACAAGTTGCAAGCCGGTTGGGGCAGTGGTCTCCTGACCAGCCCGTTCTCTGCGACCGCAGTCCCCGACCCTCGGCGCGTCACCTGGAGACCGTCGGCCGAACGGCGGGGTCAAGAGACCCTGACCGAACCAGCTCAACAGTTCTCTCGCCACTCGCCACTCGCCACTCACCACCCGCCACTGGTCCAAGCCGCGCTTCCACCTATCGACCTCAATACCTTCTCAGTCCCTTTCGTCGCGACCTGGCGCCTTGTTACGATGAGAACGATCGTGCGGATTGTACGAAAGCGACTGCCGGCGACGGGTACGGAGAGTCGTGCCTCGGCCGAGCGTGTTTCCCGGGTCCAAGGAGATCACACCACCATGTCACGGTCACGCCCATTCGCGTCCATGCAAAGCACGAGAGGGGTAGGCGCCCTGATCGTTGCGTTCGCTGTTGTGGGATTGGCTCTGGCGGCGCCGCCCGTGGCGCTTGCCCAGTTTGGTGGTCCGACCGTCGTGGCTCAGAACATCAAGATCAAGTCGCCAGTGGCCTCGCAGGTCTTTCAGCGCGACGTCAACGGCCGCGCGGTGATCCCCATCGCGCTCGATGAATCCAGCAAGGACGCCACGGTGGTGGACGCAGCCGTCGTCGCGGAGAACCAGGATCCGACCGCGAACAAACAGCTCGCCGATCGGGTTACTTTCTTCGAAGGCAAGCTTGTCGGCGTACCCGTCGGTGGCCCCTACTGGGTCAACCTGACAATCAAGAAAGGCGACAGGCAAGTGAGGCAGGTGGTCGGGCCGGTGTTCGTTGGCGACCTCTGGGTGCTGGCCGGGCAGTCGAACATGGAGGGCGTGGGCGACCTGATCGACGTCACTCCGCCCCATCCGATGGTCATGAACCTGGGTATGAATGGCAAGTGGGCCAGGGCCGAGGAGCCGCTCCACTGGCTGGTTGACTCGCCCGACCCGGTGCACTCGGGAAATCCCAACGATCGCGCCGCACGCTCGGCCCAGCAGCACAGGTCGCGTGCCAAGGGCGCCGGACTGGGCCTGCCGTTCGCGGTGGCATTGGTCGAGCAGACGCGCGTGCCGATCGGTCTTGTTGCCTGCGCCCACGGCGGCACCAGCATGGAACAATGGAACCCGGCACATAAGAACGAAGGGGGCAATAGCCTCTACGGGTCACTCCTCCGGCAAATCCAGCTTGCCGGCGGCAAGGTCAAGGGCGTGCTCTGGTACCAAGGGGAGAGCGATGCCATGGGCGGCGATGCCTGGAAGATCTATCATCGCGTCTTCGCCGACTTCATCGCCTCGGTGCGAGCCGACCTGAATCAGCCTGACTTGCCGTTTTACTACGTGCAAATCGGCCGGGACGCGTTTACGTCAACGCCTTGGGCCACGACGTCAAGGCCATGTCCGACCCCAACTTCCATGCCTGGTTGCGTCGGGGTGTGATCTGGGCGGCGACGGCAAACGGCGAGCCTCAAGCGAGCCTGGAGCCGAAGGTCCGGCTCCTTCCCCGATCCGAGTATCTCGACAAATGAAGCAGATCCACGCGGTAGAGAATTGAATCGCAAGTCGTGCCAGGTCAGCGAGGTGGATTGGCCAAGGTGCTTCCCGCAGGTCAGCGCGATTACAGCTCGATCCGGCTCTCGCGGCACGCGCTGGAGCGTTTTGTGGAACGGTTCGGGGTCGAGCCCGAATCGGCCGGGGAATTGTTGCGCAGGGTCTTGTCGCGGACCAGGAGGCTGGGCCGTAACCCGGAGAACGGTGCCATCGCCGTCCTGGCCGTCCACGCCCAGCGGGCCCTGGTGGCGATCGTCCAGGATTCGAGCTGCTTGACCGTGCTGACCTGGAACCAGTTCGTTCCCCGGCTGGGTGAGTTCGGCCGGAGCAAGATGCCACGCAAGTGGGGGCGACTGCTCGATCGCCTTGTCGAGACGCCCGACGCCGAACATGAGGAAAAACCATGAGTCTCATGAAACATGCGGCTCCATGCATGGTTCGAGATTACCCCTGGGAATTCCCGTCTTTTTCTTGGATTTCGGGCCATTCGCGCCCATCGCCCTGCCCGCGAGATCGCGATCCACGGCCTCGACCCGGACGCGCTGGGCAGGGCTGGACCCGTGGTGAGGCGAACGGACCAGACTCAGTTCAAGGGCAAGAGCTCGGTGATCGCGTCCTGGACCTGTTTCAGCTTGATTGGCTTGACCAGTACAATGAGTCGGTCGCCGGTCGGCAGCTTGTCCTTGATCGCGTCCTGGCGGGGGCCGAGCAAGACCAGGGCCACGAGGGGATGGCCGTCCTCGTGGGCCTTCTCATGCATGTCCGTGAGCGCCTCGATGGTCTCGGACCCGAGCCCGTCGGCATCGAAGATCAAGGCGTCAGTGGGCGATTCCCTGTACCGTTCGGCCGCGCGCTCGGCGTCGCCCACCAGCAGGACGCGGTAGCCCATGAGCGTCAGGTTCTTCCGCAGCGCATCCTGGATCTCGGCCTGGGCCTCGACGCAGAGGACATTCCTGGTCAAGAGCGCCTTGGTCTCATGCTGGACGGGATCGAAGACCTCCCCGCGCTCCTCGGTGAGAACCTCGTTGCCGGGTTGTTCAACCTCGGCCTTCTCCTCCTCGATTTCCTGGGGGCTCTCATACTTGCGGGCAATGGCCCGCGCCTCGGCGGCCGCGGGATCAATAGAGGCCTGGTATTCCTCGAGGTCGGCCACGACCTGGTGCATGTTCTGATAGCGGGTCTTGAGCTCCATCTTCATCATCTTCTCTACAATTCTGGCCAGTGGTTCTTCGGGAGCGTGGCGATGCTCGCTGATCGGCTTGATAACCCCGAACGAGCGTTTGAGCATCTTCTTGAGGGGATCCTTGCTCTCGGAATCCTCGAGGGGTACCTGGCCGGTCAGCATGTGGTAGAACACGCAGCCGAGAAAGTAGATGTCGGAACGGGGGTCTCCCTTGCCGCTACCGCAGGTTCGCTCCAGGGCCGAGTAGTCGACCGTCCGCTGGCTGACCAAACCGTGCCGCGACTCGTCGCCATCGATGGTGGCCAGGCCGAAATCGACGAGCTTGGCCACCCCCGAGTTGGAGATCAGGATGTTCGTCGCCTTGAGGTCGCGGTGGGTGACGCCTTGGTCGTGGGAGTACTCAAGGCCGCGAGCCAACCCGAGCAACAGCGGCAAGGCATCCTTGTCCTTGAGACGGATGCGCAGCTTGAGGAACTCGCGCAGGTTCATCCCTTCAACGTACTCCATGATCATATAGTGACGGTTGTCCTGCTGCCCCTGATCTTCGAGCCGAACGATATTGGGATGCCGCAGTCTCATCCCGGCCTCGGCCTCCTTGTGGAAGTACATCACCGCGTCGGGCATGGAGACGAAGCGCTGCCGCAAGACCTTGACCGCCGCGGGCGCGCCGGTCTCGTTATGCTGCCCCCGATAGACGCGGGCGAACGTTCCCTCGGCCAGATGGAAAAGGGCCCGGTAGTTGCCAAAGAAGAAGCTCGAGGGGTCGCCCTTCTTGAGTCGTTCAAGCTGCCAACTGGTCAGCCATCCCTTGCGCATCAAGACCCGCAACAGGGCCTCCCCGGAGCCGGCCTCGGCCTCAGCCCGGGCGTCGCGGTACTGCTCACGCGAGATCAGCCCGATCAGCGTCAGTTGATCGACCAGTGAATCGATATCAATCTGGGGCATGGCGAGCACATCCTGGCCCACGAGGAGCAAGAAGAGGCCGGACGGTCGGGTGCCGGAAGCTGGCGCGGTATCGAAACCTGGAACACAACTCCGTCTATCTTACCGGATCGGACGCTTTGTGAAACCACTGCCCTGCGGCTCGTTTTTCTCCGGAAACACCAACACCCCCTGGTTCGCCGGCTCGATACCCATCGGCCTTCGCAGCCAGGCGGGGTTTCCAGCGACGATGCGCAATGGCCAGGTCCCGTCATGAACCGGGTGCAGTTTGACCGTCAGTTTTCCCCCGAAACGCGAAATTCTTGCCCATTAAATTTGAGTGTGACACGCATGGTGTCACCGGCGAGAGTTACGTTGCTCTACGTGGGGTCGCTCACGGCGACGACCCGACCGCTGGAATCTCGATCCGCGAGAAGACCGAAGCGTGGTGCCTTGAGGCCGCAGGATGAGATCCTCTCCAAGGGCAAGCCAGACGGGGCCCACCGAGGCCCCAGAGCGGGCGAAATCAGGAGTGACATCGGATGTATCAGGCAACAGGACAGACCGAAGCAGCACCCAGCGCAACAGGAACAGTGGACTCATGCCCGGAATGGGCGAATCGTCGCGCCAGCGAGCAAGCGACCCGCGCCGCCAAGGCCAGGCAGATTAGTGGAAGGAGGCGATTCGTGGACCCCACAACGTGCGAGCGCGATTACTCCCAGGCGGAATTGGAGTTCATGCTCGCCATGAATGAGTACAAGCACAAGAGTGGACGGATGTTCCCAACCTGGAGCGAAGTTCTCGAGGTTCTCCGCGCCCTGGGCTACGAAAAGATTCCGGACGCCATCTCGGCGGGCTGAAGACCCGCAGTCCCACCTGTACATATCGCACCGGTCAGCCAGGCCACATGGGCACGCTTGCAGCGGACTGGACCTTATTGATCTTAACTGGACAATTCGGCGAAAACACGACCATCCGCGTACAACACCGTACTGCAAGGTATTGCCCACCCCCGTTGCTAGGTCCCCGTTCCGGCTCCCGTTGCACCGCCCATGGCCGTTTCATCGTCGGAGCGGGACTGGCGGCGTCTCCCTCTGCCTCTGAACCGGTGTACAATGTTGGTGCGGATCGTCTCCGGGTAGGATGGTGCGGTGGGTCCGATCACACTGAGAGCGACCATGGCGACGAAGAAGACGGGGGCTCGCAAGGTGCAAGCCACAGCGAAGAAGGAAGTCATCCGGCATGCCAGGATTGAACTGCCTGGCGATGACTACACGGCCGTCCAGGAAGTCGCTCGCTCCAATGGTCTGGGCGTTGCGGCCTATATCCGCATGGCGATCCTGCAACGGGTCCGCCGGGATCGAGCGGAATTGGAAGGGGGTGGGAAGTGAGCACGATTACGAAACCGGTCACGGTCGATGAGTACGATCAGATGATCGAGGACGGAACCATTGGCGAGAATGACCATGTCGAGCTCTGGGACGGGGCCGTGGTGCCGAAGATGCCCAAGAATCCACGTCGTCGGGTAGGGACGAGGAAGACGGCCGAGGCGCTCGAGAGGGTCATCCCGCCCGTCTGGCACGTCGCCAAGGAAGAGGCGGTCGTCATGAAGCCGCGGAGCAAACCCGAGCCTGACGTGGCGGTGATCCGCGCTGAACTAAAGTACGACTCCTCGCGCGATGCGACTGCCGCGGATTGCTGCCTCGTGGTCGAGGTAGCGGACAGAAGCCTCGCCGATGACCAGGGCAAGAAACTGGCGGGTTATGCGCGGGCCGGAATCCCAGTCTACTGGATCATCAACCTACGCGCGGGCCAGGTCGAGGTGTACACCGGTCCCGAGCCGGCGGGTCAGTACGGCAACCACGTCGATTACCGTCCCGGTCAAGCCATCCCGGTCATCATCGACGGGCAGGTTGTCGGCCAGATCGCTGTGGCGGACTTGCTCCCGTAGCATTTCATGGGACAGCACTACCCTCCGAGCGACGCTCGTGCAGATCAAAGCATGATGGACCTCCCAGGTGAACAGACCAAGGGCCAGCAATCGATGCTTTCCTAAACCCTCCAAAGACCCGCCGTGAATAGGGACGTCCCCTTCTGGGCGTGTCCTCGATTCCAGTCCCATGTCTATCACATCCAGCACACACGCTGAGGGCTGCACCTCTTCGCCCGCGCTCCGACGACGGGTTTCCGCGTGGCGAGGACGGGTGCGCCTTAGGTCAGTGTGGCCGTCAATACGTTTCCGGCAAGATAGCCTTCTGCTTTTGCACAAAGTACGACTGCTCGATTCCTTCGGGCCGGCTGTTGCCGCCGGGCGGGTGCAGGCGGGCGACGTTCGGCAGGTCGTTGGGGAAGCCCATCAGCTTGCGGTACAATTCCGGGTCCTCTCGGGCTGCCAGACCGACAATGTCCAGCCACACCAGTCGGAACTCGGTGTACTCGCGATCGTCCAGCCCCAACACGCGAATGAGCCGGCGCGCCTGCCGGGTACGGCCCTCAATGGTGCCGTCCTCGTTCACCCAGACGTCGCCGCACACGAGGGCCGTAAGCGGGTCCGGGACCAACTGTTTGCCCTTGCCGGTGTTGCAGGCCGTGCACCCATAAAGAAGGTTGTCGTAGGATAATCTGTCGCCCGGTTGAGAAGCGATCGGGCGAAAATGCTCCACGTCGAACGTGCCTCGCAGCCTTCCCCATTGCTCCCGGAACAGGCAGTAGACGCAGCGAAAGGTGAACTCGTCGCGCAGCCAAGGCCGGTAGCTGGCCGCGTCGGCGTAGCCTTGCGGTCCGTGTCGGCGCACATGCGGCTCGGGTGAATACGTGAAGGGCGTCATGCACTACTCGCTCGGCCGGCGGCGGGCCTTCGCCAGCAGTTCTTGGCGGAGCTTACGCGCCTCAGCCAAGGGCAACGGAGCGACCTTGTGGCGATGGGCCAACATCTCGCGTTGCAGCAGGTGCAGCTCCACGGCTTCTCCCGCCGACAGCCTGCCTTCGATCTCACTGTCGATCAGCGCGCAGCGGCGGGCGTTCTTCGCTTCGCTCCAGGCGCCGTTCGCCTCGACCGGTTCCTCGACGACCGGCACGACGCACGCCACGGCTCGGCCCTCCAGTTCCAGCACGGAGCCGTTGGCATCGACCGGCAGCGACAGCACGAACCGCCTGACGGCTTCGTCCTCTTTGTCCAGCGCGATGTGGTTCACGGCCGAGTCCTTGCTCTCAATAAAGGCGACAGTAACAAAGGAAAGTATACCACGGCCGCCTTTTGTCGGCAGCATCACTCCAGCGACCAGTTCGAGCCTCGGCCCATCGCCCGAACACCCAGGCCATCGAATCACGTCGTTGTGTGATCCATGTGTGCCAGACGAATACCGCAAAGTCAACGCGCAGCTCGGGGACCTCAACGAACGGTCGCGGCCGATGCCGCGGGAGAAACCTTTGTTTGAAAGCCGATTCCCGCCGGCCGTGGGCAGGACGGTTACGCCTCAGGTCGTTTCTCCGATCCCCTTTTGCCACAGGTGCGTTCACATCGCCTCGCGGGGTCCGCCTCGCGGGGTCAGACCGATTTTCAAGTTAACTTGTAAATAGGGAGGACCCCAGAGCCCCCACCCGCGGCTAAAACCCGACCCCATGACTCTGGAAGTTGGGGGCCACTCCGGTTCGAACCGCCTCGACTTCCTCGCCTCTCCAGCGAGCTCCCGCGACACGATTTGAATACTTTCCTTTATAACCGCATATGCGCAAAATTATTAGTTCTAAATACCAAAGACTAAGCTCCCAAGCCTCATGCACAAGGGCATGGTGCTCATCGAACACCTTCTTACGCTTCGCTGGGCTTGAGTGAACCAAAGCGTTTCGCACGTCGGTGAGAGCTTGGGGTCCGTCCTTCCACTGATTCCCCCTGGCCTTGGCTGAGGTAGTAAGCGTAGGAAGCGAAGCCGGAATGGCAACCGGAATTCCGCACATCGCGAGGAGCAACCGCAGCTTGTCCATAGCGTCAAGCTTCTCATATCCTTTCTCACTCAATGCCAATTTCTCTTCGACCAAATGGGTCCATCCGAGCAGTTCAAACCCGGCCTGAGCGAGGATTATGGAGCCTTCTACCCCACCGGCTGACATGTTCGCTTCGACGTACCAATGATTTGCCAACAGTAGCGGCTCATTCCATTTCTCATTCTGCCATTGCTCGTAAAACCCAGGGAACCCCTTCGACAATCCTTCCTCGCTATGACTATTGAACCAGCTATCTACATTTTTCCAACGTTCGATTTTCCAGTTCCGCCATTTCTCCCAAACACGGTCACCGTTCTCATCGAACCCAACTGGTAAAATAGGGGCAACCCACGCCCCATGGCAGAACGACAGGTATCTGAACAGAGCGTCGAGTACTTTCGCCGACTTCTTGGCCGCAAATTTCTTACCGTCCAACCTTTCAAGCTTTCCAACGTGCGTAATGGCAAATCCCCCAATGGCTTTTAGTTCCTCGAAAAGCTGCTTGGCCGCTTCAATTTTATCAAGTGTTATACGCCACTCACCAGCTTCTATAACCCCTCGGCCTTTCCATGCTTTTGTTCTTTTCTCATCACATACACTACGGCCGATGTAGTCCGTAAAATTGACAATATGAACTATTATTGAAGTTACATACTGATCGTGCCCAATCTCGAAGTCTTCAACCGCTCCTGTTGCCTTGTGGACGCCCTTGCTTGAGGAGACGGAGATTCCGAGCACTGCCGCCTTTGCGTGCCAGTTCATGCCCGGCATGTGCAGTGTGCAATTTTCGAGCTCTGGCCAATGCATGTTCGTCGGTGGTAAGTCTATGAAAAAACTCAACCCAGGTCGGGGAAGCCATACGAACTGAACCAAACCCTTTCCTGAAGCATTCTTCGTTCCCTGTTCCAATTCAATATCGCCCTCATACAGTTTAATCGGTTGATTCACAGCGGCCATTCTATATATGGCAGTTAAACACGCCGGCATGTCTTCGGGAAGAAATGAGTTTTGCCGCTTCGCCATGTTTTTGCCCCATCGGGAAACTCTGGAGGCTTCGACTTATAACGGACGAAGTTAACCAGCGTACCTCACCCACCCACCTACCCATGTCCACACTTGACTCGACACTCCGAGGTTTGGTCGACGCAGGTGCGCTCCGCGCCTCAATCAAGAGGGAAATCGGTTACGACGTGGCACCAGGATCCCAGCTCGATGACGAATCCCGGCCCATCGCGAAAGGACTTACGTCGAAAACGGGCGAATTACTGTAGAAAATCTGTCTGACCGGAACCGACTGGGTGTTCAATCGGTTTCAGATGTTCGCGACCGGGGGCCATTCCTTCGTATCCATGATCGACGGCTCAGGACGTGGACCTGATTTGCTCAAGGGTTTCGTTCTCTTCTGCAACCGGAAGGCAATCACGCCGACAAGACGAAAGGGGCCATCCACATTTCCTTGGACAGGCCATTCACATTTCCTTGGTACCAGAGAGTGGGTGGCCCCATCCAATCCCTTGGTACCAGAGAGTGGGTGGCCCCATCCAATCCCCAATCCGCTCTGGGAACGGCCCACGCCTTCGCCCACGTCACAGCCAAGACGGACCTTGCCAATCGGCTCGCCAGCTCGGAGCGTCTGCACAGCGGCCGCGGTGGCGTCGCTGAGAGCAAGATTCAGCCACTCTTGCAGGATCAATGTCTCGGTGGCCAGTTTGGGCCGCTGCGCCAGAGCGTGCGAGCGATACCACGGGCTGTTCTCGCCTGGCTCGCGGCCCACGGCTTGCAGCCAGACCTTGTCTGCAAGTCCCACTGGACTGCGGGCAAGGTGGGCGTGCGGGCTCGTGGTGCTTGGGACCACGAAGTGTTAGAACGACACTTGTAATGGGCGGTTTTCCAGTGCGTATCGGTCCCCCTGGTCGCTCAGAAGAGCGAAATGGCCGTTAGCCCGGATCGGCTTGCCGATGGCCACAAGTCTTTCATACCCAAGCGATTAGGTTGCGTCCCATGACCTTGTTCAATCCCGTTTTTAATGCCAGACGCCTATAGTCATAAGACGATTAAAAACCCAGGCTGATGAGGGACTGGGCCCACAGCCGAAGGCTGGGGACGCCAGCCTACGAAGCTGGCGATGTCGTTCTGCGTCAGCCCCCAGCCAGCAAGCTTGCGAACCTGTCCAGGATCGATGTTCGGGACCACGCTCTCGGCCTCGTCACGCAGCAGGTTGGCGGTCGCGTAAGAGAGCAGCCGCCGGGTGGGTGGCTTGGGCCACGAACGCCTTCACTGAGGGAAGGGCCCGGTTCCGCATCGGTACCCGGTGGTTCTCCAGATCCGGTTGCTGGAACAGGCGCGCGAGTTCTGGGGAACGAGCCATCGCAGCCGTGGAAAAACCGGCCTGACCACCCAAGAAAATGAGTGCCAAGAAGGCAAATTGCGCCT
>JBEKTN010000056.1:0-29969 GCA_049516015.1 Isosphaeraceae bacterium
AACGGCCGGATGAGGGGAATTTGCGGGCCAAGGCTAGCATCTCATCCCTCATCCGCCCCTGCGGGGCACCTTCTCCCGCGGGGAGAAGGTAGGATCGCCACGGCCTTTCTTGATCGCTGTATACAACGCGCGAGCAAACCGCGCTAGCGTTTACTCGATGACTCGGCCGTCGCTTTCAGCCATCCCCTGCGTCACCCTACACGAAAGTCTACCTGACGCCGTCATGCGGTCCGAAGCAGCGAGCGTCAAGCCGAACGTCAGAGGAGCCTGCGGAACTCCTCGACCGTCAGCCCGGCATCACGTACAATTCCGCCCAGCGTGAAGGACTTGATCGGATTATGCCTGGGTATAGTGACCTGGCGGTTCCCATCGCTCATGACGATATGCTTGCCCTGCCGAACGACCTGGAATCCCGCTCTGGCCAGAGCACGCACGGCATCTTGATGATTGACACCTGGTATCCCGGCCATGAGCTAAATCGTGACCTCGACTTCACGGACATCCTGACTCCGAGTCTGGTCCTCGAGGGCGGCCACATACTCGTGGATGGCGTCTCGGATGTTCTCGAGCGCCTCCTCTTCAGTATCCCCCTCGGACCAGCAACCAGGTAAGCCGGGGACCGAGACGCTGATGCCCTCGTCGGTGCGGTGGAGTAAGACCTTGTATCGCATAGTTACCTCCGCCTCCCATGATAACCGGGCGCTTCGCCTCCAGACACCCTTCCGGCTGTCTGACGACCAAGCCCAGAATGGAACGCAGAAGTGCGGAACGCATACACAATAACCCCATTCGGCGAACCACGGAACCACGGCAAACAGGTCAAGGAATGCGGAAGTCTTTCTCAAACCTTGCCCGCAGCGCAGGCGTGTTCCTTTGCTGTATCACTTCCGCGATCCGCTGGCGGAGCTTTGTATCATGCGAATGGATCTTGAGCGCGGATAGGGCGGCGAGCGAGGCGGCCTCGGGACCGGTGGCGACGAGCTCGATCAGGAATTCGGTCGCAACGGGAAGGCGAAGCATGACCATGGCAAGGAGAACAGTCTCCCGCAATACGACAGGTGGCTGACGATTCCAGAACGCACTGAGCACGCCGAAAGCTGCGGGCAGGCGCGACCGCCCCAGGGCGAGGATGGCTGCTTTCGGAGCGCAGGCAAGCAGGCCGCAGAGGCTCTCGGAGAGAACCTCCGGCTCGCGGTCGCCCAGGCGCGCCTTGAGCCGCAAGATCAGGCCGGCCGACTCGGATCCGTAGTAGCCCAGGGCCTGGGCCGCGGCGATCCTGACATCCTTCTGCGGGTCGACGAGCGCATCGACGAGGAGCGTCAGCAGACCGTCCACGTCGATTCTAGCCAGCGCGAGCAGGGCCGCGGCGCGGAGCGGTGCGGCCGTATCCTCGCTGCCGCCCCAGACCGGCTCCAGTTGCACGTGGCGCGCGGCCTTCAGAAAAACCTCCGGCGCGCCATGCTCGAGCTTGTCGAGGGCCTGGATGACCGCCAGTTTCGCCCGGCAGAGCTTGTCGGTCTTGAGGGGATCGACCAGGAAACGATCGAGGGCGGATGCCAGCGCCGGGGCGAGCTCGACCAGACCCTGATCGCCGGCAATCGCCGCCGCGGCGGCCACAATCAGGTTCGATCGGTCGTCGATGGCGGTCTTCAGCTCGGCAGTGAGCTCCGGAGACGGGTCACGGTCACGCAGCAGGCGGACCGCGGCGAGCTTGTCATCCAGTGAGAGACGTTTGGCCATGATCTCGACTCTACCACGACACGATCTCCATGCCCCATGGCTCACTTCGCGGCGGTGCCTTTCCGTGGCGTTTCTCAATCCCAAACATACCTTTCGTCAAACTCGATCTCATGACGTCGATAGAACGCTCGGAGATCCTCTTGAAAGGTCAACTTCCGGTGATGTTCCTCGTGGTTTTCGATGTACCGTTTTACCTCGTCCAGGTTCGACTGGCTCACGGAAAAAGCGGCGTATCCCGCCTGCCAGTGAAACTCAACATTCCTTGGGCCGTCGGTCTTCGTCCACTTCGAGCTCCCCTTCTTCACTTCCTCGACGATGTTCTTCAGCGGATGATTCTTCGAAAGGTCGAACAGCGCATGGACGTGATCCTCGACGCCTCCGATCGTGATCGCCGGACTGTCCCATTCTCTGAAGATGCCGGCCTGATACGCAAACAAGGCATTGCGATAGTTCTTGGCAATCCACGGTCGACGGTACTTGGTGCTGTACACGAGATGAATCAGGTTTTTCACAAGTGACTGCGACATCGGTTTTGTTCCCAACCGTTCCCAGGGCGTTGCCCTGGGCTAATTTGTTCCGGCCCCTTCGGGGCAACATCTTCCCAGAGCGTTGAACATGGTGCCAGGGGGTTGCCCCGGTCCCACGCCCCGAAGGGGCCGCAACATGCCAGCCCAGGGCAACGCCCTGAGGGGTTGAACATGGTGCCAGGGGGTTGCCCCGGTCCCACGCCCCGAAGGGGCCGCAACATGCCAGCCCAGGGCAACGCCCTGGGGGGATGGCGTTGCCCCGGTCCCACGCCCCGAAGGGGCCGCAACATGCCAGCTCAGGGCAACGCCATGGAGGGATAAACATCGCCCTGGGGGGATTTTGAAAAAAACAAACGCCCCCCGGATTTGAACCCGGAGGGCGCTTGCCGTTGTGGAGCGCCGAAGAACTGTGATTGATCACGAGGTCGAAGGCGATTGCCTGCGACTCAGTGGTTCAGAAAGCCCAACCGCCCGAAGAGGGGGTGGCGGGTGTCGCATGGGTCGCACGGAGGCACGGTGGTCACCGGTAGCGACTGGCTCGAGGCGACCACACTCTGGGACGAGGGCAGCACGGCCGCCGGCTGACAGTAGGTCGTCACGGGCACGCGGACGCAGACCTCGACCGGCACCTGCTTGCAGATCGTCCTGGGCACGCAAATCGTCTTGGTCTCGGGCACCTGCTTCTGCACGGTCACCGGGCACATGATCGTCTTGGACTCGACGACCTGCTGGCAAGTGGTGTAGGGAACCTTGCGAACGCACTGAACGGTCTGCATCTCGCAGACGGTCTGGCATACGGTCTTCACGCAGGGTTCGGTCACCATCTCGCAGACGGTCTGGCAGACCTTCTGCACGCACGGTTCGGCCACCGTCCGGCAGGTGGTCACCGGAACCTGGCACGACCGGGTCTCGCAGACGTTCCGGCAGGTGGTCACTGGAATCTGCTTGACCTGCTGTTCGGTCACCATCCGGCAAACGGTCACCGGCACGCGCTTGACGCACGTCTGGGGAACCATTCGCGTGACGGTGCAGGGGACCTGCTTGCACCGGGTCTCGCGGATCGTCCGGGTGACCGTGTACGGTACCTGCTTGACCTGCTGCTCGGGCACATAGCTGGTCACCGTATAGGGACACTGGCGATACTCGGTCCTGTTGCACATCTTGGTCACGCATACCGGCACGCACCGGTTGACCGTGCGGGCCTCGGTCGTGCAGACCGTGTAGGGCACGGTCTTGACGCACGTTTCCTGGACCATCCGGCAGACGGTGACCGGAACCTGCTTGACCTGTTCCTGCGCGACGTACTCGCAGACCGTGTAAGGAACCTGCTTGGTGACCGTTTCCTGGACCGTCCGGCAGATGGTGACGGGAACTTGCTTGACCTGTTCCTCGGCCACCATCGTGCAGGTCGTGACGGGCACCTGCTCGGTGATCGTGGTCGGCACCTGCTTGCAAACCGTCACCGGGACCTGCCTGCGGATGGTCTGGGTCTCGTACACCGTGCAGTTCACGTTCTCAACGACCGTCTTCGGGCACCACACCTTCTTTTCGCACAAGGTCGGCGGGCACTGGACCAGGCAGCCATTGACGCAGACCGTCTTGCCGGGGATGTAGGTCTGCTGCACGGTCCACTCGCCACACTCGCGTGTGACCTGCTTGGTGACCGTCCGGGGCACGCAGACCTGCTCGCAGACGTCGCGATACTGCGTCTCGGAGACCGTCTGGCAGACCGTCTTGCACACGGTCTTCATCGTGGTCGTCTGGACGGGCCGGCAAACGGTGTAGCGGCACTCCTTCAGCACGGTCTCTCGCACCGGGCGGCAGACCGTGTACGAGCAGGTCTTGATCTCGGTCCGCTGGACCGGCACCTGCACGGTGTAGCGGCACTCCTTCATCACGGTCTCGCTCACCGGGCGGCAGACCGTGTAGGGCACTTGCTTGTAGGCCGTCTGGCGCACCGGCACCATCACGGTGGTCGGCTGGCTTTGCAGCACCGTGGTCTGCACCGGTACCTGCACGGTGTAGGGCACGGTCCGATAGCAGACCTTCTGGACGGGGCGGCAGACCGTGTAGCAAACGGTCTTGTAGCAGGTTTCCTGGACCGGACGGCAGACCGTCTCGTTCACGGTGCGGAAAACCGTCTCGCTCACCGGACGGCAGACCGTGTAGGTCACGTCCTTGAACGAGGTTTCGCGGATCGGCCGGCAGACGTTGTAGACGCAGGTCTTGACCGTCGTCTCCCGGACCGGGCGATTGACCGTGTAGTACTTGGTTTCGTAATGGGTCTCGCGCACCGGGCGGTACACGGTATAGCAGACGTCCTTCCAGACCGTTCGGGTCACCGGTCGCTGCACCGTGTATTGAACCTCGCGGCTCACCGTGCGGTACACGGGCCGATTGACCGTGTAGACCTCCTCGCGAACGTGCTGCTCGACCACATTTCGGGTCGTCGTGATGATCCTTGGCTGCAAAACCGTCTCGCAGACGGTCCGCACGCACTGTATCTGTTGCGTCTCATAAACGGTCTCCTGCACGTTCTGGAGAACCGTTTGACGCTGGAGTTGATACTGGACATGCCCACAACACTCCTGGGGAACTGGGCAGACACACTCCTGGGGAACTGGGCAGATACGCAACGAGGCACCACCAGCATAACTCGCTGCCTGGGCCGGGCGCGCGGCAACCCCCAGCCCCATTCCCAGGGCCATCAGGGCAACCAACGGTAGTTTTCTCAACATCGGACGCTCCACGAGTACACTCCCGACGAACTTCGGCGCTCATCGATCCACGGACCATGAGACTCCGCCTCTGGTTCGGAACCGCCAACTCACAGATAGACTTCGACACGCCAAAGCCAGTGGCTTCAAGAACTTTCTCCAAATTTCCCAGTAGTCCAAACCCCCCAAAAAGCAATCTTTTCCTAGATGCTACGTCAGTCACGTAAACCGCCTGAGCTTTCAGAAAAACCGCTGGCACGCCTTCAACTGGTGCTTTCCGTACGACTCGGAAAGTCGTCGGGACCGGACCGACCGGCAAGAGCTGGCGCACCGTGATCGAGGGCCCGAAGCAGGGCAAGAAAGCCGCAGATCAGGATCGAGCCTCCGCCTCTCTGGCTTGGCGGGTATTGACAAGCCTGAAGCGCAAGCGAAGGCCTTTTCCAAGTCTTGGAATGACCTTCGCTTGCGCTTCAGGCTTGTGATCGACAAACTCAACGGCTCTATTGCCGTTGGCCGGACCGGGCTATGCTGAGGGACTGCGAGAAGGTCTGAGCTTCCAGGAACAAGGGAGCGATGCGAATGGAGAGTTCACAGGATCTTATCATTCCCCGTGGGTTCCGGGCAGCCGCCGTGAAGTCCGGGATCAAGCCCTCGGGAGGACTGGACCTCGCCCTGCTGGCCGCCGATGGTCCGTGCGCGGCGGCGGGGACGTTCACCACCAACCGGGTGTGTGCCGCTCCTGTGCGGTGGTGCCGCGATCACCTGCCGGCCGACGACATCCGCGCGGTGGTGATCAACGCCGGTAATGCCAACGCGGCCACGGGTGCCCAGGGCGCGGCCAACGTCGCCAGGACCGCCCAGGTGGCGGGCTATTTCCTGGCATGCCGGCCCGAGCAGGTTCTGGTCGCCTCGACGGGCGTCATCGGCCACCAGCTCCCCATGGATCGGCTCGAGGAAGGATTGTCGCAGGTCACCAACCAGCTCTCCGCCGCTGAGAGCAGCTTCCAGACCGCCGCGCGGGCCATCCTGACGACGGACACCCGCGCCAAGGTCGTCTCGCTGCAACACAAGGGCGAGAGCGGCACGTTCACACTCTTCGGCATGGCCAAGGGGGCGGCTATGATCGGCCCGCGGATGGCGACGATGCTCGCCTTTCTGCTCACCGATGCCCCGGTCTGGCCCAATGACCTTCAGCCGATCCTCTCCGAGGCGGTCGAGAACAGCTTCAACTGCATCTCCGTGGAGGGACATACCAGCACCAATGACACGGTCTTGATCCTCTCGAGCACGGCCGCGACCGAACCCGTCCTCCGCGGCGACGATCTGACGGCATTCGCCGCGCTGGTGCGCTCGGCCTGCGAGGCGCTGGCACGGATGATGGCCGCCGACGGGGAAGGGTCCACTCACTTCATCACGATCGACGTCGAGGGATGTGAGACCCGGGAAGAGGCGCGGAGCATTGCCAGGGCCGTCGCCGACAGCCCCCTGGTGAAGACCGCCATCCACGGCGCGGATCCCAACTGGGGCCGGATCGTCTCGGCCGCCGGATATGCGGGAGTTCCGTTCGCGGAAGAGGAGCTGTCACTCTGGATCAACGGCGTTGCCGTCTACCAGGCTGGTGTCCCGACCGATTTCCATGCGCCGGCACTGGCGGCGACACTACGAGCCAACCGGGACGTCGACCTTCGCCTGCTGCTCTCCCGAGGGGACGCCCAGATTCGCTTCTGGACGTGCGACCTGACGGCCGAGTATGTCCGGCTCAATGCGGATTACACGACCTGAGCGTCGCCGCCGCTCATTCAGGCCAGGGCCGCGACCGCGCTGCGGAAGATTCGCAGGCCCTGGCCCTCCTCCGAAGTGTCCTTGCCGTCCTGCCGCGTCCACCGCGGATGATGAATGGCGGCGACAAACCGCTCCGGGTGCGGCATGAGCCCGAAGATCCGGCCCGAGGAGTCGCAGACGCCCGCGGCGGCAAGCAGCGAACCGTTCGGATTGGCCGGGTAGTTCATGGTCGGTCGATCGTGCTCGTCGGCGTACTTCAGCACGATCTGGCCGGCCTCATCGAGCGCCTGGCATGCCCGGGGATCGGCCGTGAGGAACTTTCCTTCGCCGTGAGCGACGGGCAGCTCGATGGGCTCTGCAAAGGCGACGAAAGGTGAGAGACCGGGCCTGGGCAAGAGCCGGATCCAGCGCGCTTCAAAGCGTCCTGAATCGTTGTGGGCGAGCGTCGCCGCCCCAGGGAACGATCCGCCAGGCAAGAGGCCGCACCGGACCAGAACCTGGAAGCCGTTGCAGATGCCCGCAATCAGGCCGCCGCGGTCGTGGAACTTGTGCAGGGCGTCGCCCACGGCGTGACCCAGCCGCGTGGCCAGGATCCGGCCAGCGCCCAGGTCGTCGCCATAGGAGAAACCGCCCGGAATGGTCAGGATCTGGAAACCATCAAGCGCCTGGGGTGCCTCGAGCAGGCGGCCCACATGCCAGGTCTCGGCACGGGCCCCGGCAAGCTCCCAGGCAGCCGCCGTCTCCTCGTCGCAGTTCGTTCCGGGGGCACGCAAAACAAGCACGCGGGGGGTGGCGATCGTGCTCATGGTGGGCTCAACCTGGGGTGGGCAAACCCACCAATCAATGAGTAACAAGAAAATGCATCGGTGGGCTTCACCCACTCCATCGAATGATCAGAACCCGCCGTCGCCGGGGTTGAAGCCCGCCTGGTAATCGGGCTCGGCGCGGTAAGCCAGGTTGCGACGGATCAGCTCGGACTCGTAAACCTGAACCACGAAATCAGCCGCGATCTTGAGCCGCGACGACGTGCCCTTGGCGGGGAAGTCAGCCGGGGAACCGCGACGAAACTCGGCCACGCCGACGTGCTTGGACCGTCCCTTGACGTAGTTGATGCCGGGGATGCCGTCGGCGTCGCCGGATATGAGCAGTGCGATGTCGTAGGTGTCCTGCAGCGCCACCATGTCGACCGCCAGGCTCGTGTCCAGTCCCTTCTCGTTGACGGTGTGGTGCAGTAAGTCGACCTTCCAGTGGCCCTCCTGGCGGATCTCGACGAAGTCGGTCGCCGACTGGACCCCGTGGTAAAACCGCTTCTTCCGTTCGAGCGCCCGGCGCTTGTTGTCGTACCAGTCGCGGGTCTCACCGAAACAAAGGTTCCACGCTTCCTCGATCCGGCGGTCGGCGGGCAGCTCGGGCGACCTGCGGCTGACGTCCTCGATGTAGGCGTCGCGCAGCCTCGGGTTCATCTCGAACCGGGCTCGCAGGCGGGTCTCGGCCTTGGGATCGTTCAGGTCCCACTCGTCCATCTTGCCCACGACGTACCAGTAGATTCGGGAGTGCTGGGCGGTCGGCCAGTCGGCGCCTTCCGCGAAGGTGCGGCCCCAGTAATGGACGCTCTGCTCGAACACGTGACGATAAAACGCCCCGTAATCGTCGACGCGCAAGTTCAGGTGCTTCAACACTCCATCCAGGTTAGACCCATCCACGAACGTGACAAATTTTACCATAAGAAATTCCCTTTCGATTATGTGTTAGCTTCTCGGATCAGCCATGATAAGAGGGTGCCGGAACACGACCTGGCTTTCCCGCAATTCGCCTTTTTCACCAGCGCAGGGGCTGCTGCCAGGCTGCTTTCAGATCGCCTATCGGGGCTTCGATCACTACCGATCCATCGAGCCCGGTGACGGCCAGCCGCGGGGGCGCGGTTCCTGGTCCAGGTGGGCTGGAACCGACCTCGCCCAGGCGGCCCCACGGCAAGTTGCCCATCAGGTCAGCCAGGGCGGCGTGATGCTGGGCAGGAACCTCGAGCAGGAACCGGCTGGGTGACTCGGAGAACAGGAGCACGAGGTCGAGCGCGGCGTCGTCCTCGCACGGGACGTCGCGGAGTGAGATGTCCGCCCCCAGGCCGCCTGCCATGGCCATCTCGGCCAGGGCCACGGCCAATCCGCCATCGCTCAAGTCGTGGCAGCTCCGGACCAGCCCGTGGCTGATCGCCAGGTAGACGGCCCGGAACACCCTCTGACCGAGATCGGGGTCGACGCCGGGCACATTGCCTCCCTCTTGCCCTTGCATCGCCGCCCAGAGCGAGCCTCCCAGCTCGTGACGGGTAATGCCGACCAGCACCACGAGATTTCCCGGCTCCTTGAAGTCCATGGTGACGCAACGGCGGACGTCGGGCACCTGGCCGAGCGCGCTGATCAGCAGCGTTGCAGGTATGGCCAGGCTCTTTCCCTCGTGGGCGTATTCGTTGTTGAGACTGTCCTTGCCCGAGATGAACGGCGTCCGGTAGGCAAGCGCCAGGTCGTGGCAGGCATGGGCGGCGAGCACGAGCGATCCGAGAGTTTCCGGGCGCTCGGTGCTGCCCCAGCAGAAGTTGTCCAGAAGAGCGATTCGCCGGGGATGGGCTCCCACGGCGACACAGTTGCGGACGGCCTCGTCGATGACGCAGGCCGCCATGGCGAAGGGGTCGAGCCGGCCATACCGCGGGTTGATGCCGCACGCGACGGCCAGGCCGCGGAACGAGCCGCGGACCGGCAAGATGACGGCGGCGTCTCCCGGCCCGTCGTCGTACCGGCCGACCAGCGGCTTGATGACGGTCCGGCCCTGGACCTCATGGTCATACTGGCGGACGATCCACTCCTTGCTGCAAACGTCCCAGTGTCCCAGCAGGGCCAGCAGGTCGGCCGTCAGATCGCCTCGAGGGGGCAGTTCCAGGGCCTCCTGAGGCGGGGGTGTGAAGCTGGCCTGCCGGACGACCGAGGGCTGCCCTGCGTGCAAGAACTCCATCGCCAGATCGGCCACGACCTGGCCGTGATAGCGCAGGATGAGCCTGCCGGTTGCCACGAACTCGCCCAGCTCGGTCGCCTCGACCTGCTCCGCCGCGCAGAGCGCGCCGAGTGCGGGCCAGGACTCCGGGGGCACCGCCAGCACCATCCGCTCCTGGGCCTCGGAGATCCAGATCTCGGTGTAAGAGAGCCCCTGGTACTTGAGCGGAGCGCGCTCGAGGTCCACGACGGCGCCGAGTTCGGCGCCCATCTCGCCGACGGCCGAGCTGAACCCGCCCGCGCCGCAGTCGGTGATCGCGTGCAAGAGCCCGCGGTCACGCGCCTGGAGGATGACGTCCAGGACCATCTTCTCGGTGATCGCGTTGCCGATCTGCACGGCGCCGCCGGAGATCGACTCGCTCTGGCCGGTCAGCTCGGCCGAGCTGAAGGTGGCCCCGTGGATTCCGTCGCGCCCGGTCCGTCCACCGATGGCGATGATCCGGTCGCCCGGCTCAACTTTCTTGAAAGACTTGCCCCGGGGCAGCACGCCCACGGTGCCGCAGAATACCAGGGGGTTGGCCAGGTAGCCCGGGTCGACCGCGAGCGCCCCGTTCACCGTGGGAATGCCCATCCGGTTGCCGTAGTCGCGAACACCGGCCACGACCCCCTTGAGCACGCGCTTGGGATGGAGCACGCCAGCGGGAAGCCGGTCGGCCGGCAGGTCGGGAGGGGCCACGCAGAAGACGTCGGTGTTGCAGATGGGCTTGGACCCCAGGCCCGTGCCCAGGGCGTCGCGAATCACTCCGCCGATTCCCGTGTTTGACCCACCATAGGGGTCGATCGCCGAGGGGTGGTTATGCGTCTCGACCTTGAAGCAGACGTCGTGCTCGTCGTCGAAGCGAACGACACCAGCGTTGTCGGTGAAGACGCTGACCAGCCAGTCGAGCCCCAGCTCCTTGGTCGCGGCGAAGATGGTCTGCTTGAGGAGGTTGTCGATCGTCCGCCCCTCGAACTCGATCTTGCCCTTCAACGTCTTGTGCGAGCAGTGCTCGCTCCAGGTCTGGGCCAGGGTTTCCAGCTCACAGTCGGTCGGGTCGCGGTCGAGCCCGGTGAAGTGCCGCTGGATGGTCCGCATCTCGGCCAGGTTGAGCGAGAGCTGTCCCGATCTGCTCACCTTCAGGAGTGCCTGGTCATCCATCGCGCGGAGCGGCACGGTGATCAGCCGAAACTCGTAATGCTGCCCCTGGCCCAGATGATCGAACGGCAAGGAGCCAAGGGCGGACTGCTCGACCGCCTCATTGGCCAGCACGCGCTGGATCAAGCGCGGCAATTGTTCGGCCGGTCCGTCGATCCTGTAGCTGCGGATGGTTCGCACTCCCTCCACGGCGAAGCCAAGCTCGCACAGCAGCGCATGCGCGCTTTCGGCTTCGGGATCGGTCACACCGGGCCTGGGCAGTACGTGGACGACCGACCGGTCCGCCACGGCGGGCGACGGAACGGGATGGATCTGGAACGACTCGACCACCGGATCGGCCAGCACCTGCCGGGCCGCGCGATCGATGTCTTCCTGGCGGAGCGTCCCTTCGACCAGAAAGCCGCGACTGGCCGCGATCGTCCAGGGGCCCGCAATCCCGGACTCGGCCGCCTCGACCGACAATCGCTTTCCAACCAGGTCGGGATAACCCGGGGCAGGATGAATTTCAAGGTGCCAAAGCATGCTTAGCCATCATGGTTCAAGGATTATTACCACGGCACGAAAGAAACGCATTGTAGGTCAGGCTGGAAAGCCTGACCTACTTCCTTGCCGGGGTAATAATGTTCAGATTCATCAAGAATTTTCAATGACCCGCCAGGGGGATGGATTTCCAAGGCGTAGCAGAGCAGTTGGGCGGGCCGTCAAGGGTCGTTGGAAAACGGTGTCAGTCAATCAATCGTCCTGGTTTGCGCTGGGTTGTCGGGCTTCGAAAAGACGCCGGCGGTGTCGCGCCTGGTCCCACCATTGGCGAATCGCGTCCTCGTCATCGGTCATCACAGCATACTTGAAGGCGGCCACCCGTTCCTCCAGCGTACCCAGGGCCTTGAGGAGCGGGCCTCGATTGTCGCGGAAGATGGCGGTCCAGAGGCCGCCGTCGGCAGCCGCGACGCGGGTGCCGTCGCGGTATGCCCCGGCTGCCAGGGCCAGCCATTCGGCGGGCACGGACAAGGCGAGCGCCGCGGCCAACGCGTGTGGGAGATGGCTCGTGTAGGCCAGTACCTCGTCATGCTCGGCCGGGCTCATCTCGAGCATGCGACAGCCCAGTCCACCCCAGAAGTCGCGGGCCCGTTGCAGACGAGCGGCCGACGTCCGCGGGGTGGGTGTCAGCACACAGACGCGGTCGTGCAAGAGCCCAGCGCGGGCATGGGCCGCCCCCGCGCGTTCGGAACCGGCGATCGGATGCGCTCCGACGAAGACTTCGGACGCGGCAAGCTGCGATTCGATCGCCTCGACGATCTGCCGCTTGGTGCTGCCGGCGTCGGTCACAAGGGCCCCTGCCGGTACGGCCTGGGCGACCCGGCGCACGTCGTGCGGTATCCGGCTGACCGGGGTACAGACCACCACGACCTCGGCCTCGGCAACACCTGCTTCCAGGTCGGTCGTGGCCTGGTCGATAATCCCTCGATCCTGCGCCTCCTGGAGCGTCTTCAGATCGCGGCCCACGCCGACGACTCGCGCGGCCAGACCACGCGAACGGAGCGACAGCCCGATGGAGCCCCCGATCAACCCCACGCCCACGATCGCCACCGTTTCCAGGCGCTGCAAGACGGCTCCCTCTCGACGGAGTCCAGCTTTTCCATCACGACCCGAACCCTCATGGAATCTTTATCTTACAAGTCCCCCGTCGCCAAAACGAGACCGAACATCCGATTCGGGCAGTCATCCGGTGGGGACCCGCGGATCAGGACTGGCCTGGCACCAGGAACGCGCGGAGGGCTTGCCACATGGACTCGGCCGACTTCCAGCGGGAGTGCGGCCGCTTCCTGAGAGCTTTGAGCAAGATCTGCTCCAGTCCTTCCGGTGCATCGGGCCGGTAGGCCCGCAGCGGGACCGGAGGATGATCGAGGATCATCTCGTAAGAGTCAGGCCGCCCGGGATCAAAGCCAAGATAGGGGTATTTCTCGGTAAGCAGGTAGAACAGCGTGGCTCCCGCGCAGTAAATGTCGGCCGGTTCCCTGACCTCGCCGAACTGGCGGATGTGCTCGGGGGAGAGGAAGCCGATCGAGCCGCCGACCTCGCCCTGACGGGTCAGGTTCGTGAAGACGCTGCTGTTCACCATGCTCTTGGCCAGGCCGAAATCGGAAAGCTTGACACGCGGTCGGTGGACCGGGCCCATCACCAGCAAGTTCGAAGGCTTGATGTCGCGATGGACGTAACCCTTGCCATGCGCGAAGTGCAAGGCTGAGAGCAAGTCCTGGCCGATCAGCGCGGCGGTAGCAATCGGCATGGGCTGCTTGAGCGCCCGGACCCAATCGAGCGCGTTCTTGCCGTCCACGTACTCCATCACGAGCTGGAAGTGGCCCTCGATCTGGAACAGTTCGTAGAACTCGACGATGCTCGGGTGGCACTTGCCGCCGGGCATGAGCATGTCGCGCAGGGCGCGGATCTCACGGTGGAAGTAGTTCAGGGCTTTCTCGCCGGCCGTGCTGTTGGCGATGATCATCTTGATCGCAACCCGCCGGTTGCGGGAGATCTGCCATGCCCGGTAGACGGTTCCCATGCCCCCCTCGCCGATCACTTCCTCGATGAGGTAGTCGGGATTGGTCTCGGGGAACTGCTTCCGCCTGGCCTCGCAATCCGCGCAGAGCAGGGAGGAGATCAACGGCCGCGGAGCCGTCAGCACCGACGTCACTTCCTCCGGCTTTGTCGAGGTGAAGGGCACACCGTTCTCGAGCTGGACCCCACAGCCGGCGCAGGTGTCCGGCAAGCTGGCGTCGTCCCCGCTGCCGGTGTAGTGGACAGCAAAAGAGCTGTCGCCGGCGGCGACCAGGTCACCCTCGCGGAGCAGGACCCGTTCGACCCTCAGTCCGTTGACTTTGGTGCCATTGGTGCTTCCAAGGTCGACCAGGTGGCACAGGGGTGGAAAGTTTTCGAGCTGGAAGTGCTCGCGGGACAGAGCAAGATCCCCGGTCATCGGGAACGCCGCTCGAGACGCTCGCCCCACGATGAAACTGCCGCTTCGATTGATCTGGTGTTCCTGGCCCTCGTGCGGACCTGAGATGACACGAAGGACGATATTCATCCTTCCCTACCCCCTGACGGAACTCGAAGACTACTCTATATTTTAAGAAATCGTCCCAGGAATTAAACCCTGACATCACGGAAACGGACCTGCCTTCGCGTGGAGCCGGCACCCCAAGAGCAAGGACAATCGCCGGACAGACGGCGTGGCGGATCGTCTCGGCTAGAAGGTTGGGGCCTGAACAAGGCGGGTTCAAGCAACGGGTTCCCGCTGGGCCAGATCACGCAGGCGGCGGAGGTCAACCTTTCCTGTGCCGGTGATGGGAATCTCGGGTACCTGGATAAAATCGCGCACGGAAGGGATCCAGAGCCTGGGAATGCGACTGGTCATCAGCGCCTTGTGGATCTCATCGGCCGACATGCCCAGCTCGGTGTAAATCACGCAGAGCCGCTCGCCATGCTTGGGATCGGGGACGGCAGTGACGGCCACATGGTGCTCGTCGACCTGTGTGATCTGCATGATCGCCGACTCGACGCCCAGATGAGGAACCATCTCGCCGGCAATCTTGGAGAAGCGGCTGAGCCGATCGGTGATCTTGAGAAACCCGTCCGCGTCGACGTAACCCAGGTCGCCTGTCAGGTACCAGCCGTCCTTGACCACCCGGGCCGTCGCCTCCGGCTGGTTGAGGTAGCCGACCATCACCTGGGGTCCCTGCACCGCGACCACCCCTTCGGCTCCGAACGGAAGATCAAGGCCGGTGTCGGGATCGACGGTCTTGAGGATGGTTCCGGGAACGGGAAGCCCCACGGTGCCCGGCCGGTTGCCGTGCACCGCGCGTCCGTCCGCCAGATGCATCGCGCGCGGGACGTTGACCGCGACGACCGGGGAAAGCTCGGTCGTGCCGTAGCCCTCCATCGGCTCGATGCCAAGCCAGTTGTTGATGTCACGGTACAGTTCCGGCTTGAGCTTTTCAGCCCCCAGAACCAGGTGAGTGAGTGTCTTGAACTGCTCTGCCGGACAGCTTTTGATGTAGAACCGGCAGAACGAGGGAGTGCCCGCAATCAGCGTCACCTTGTGCTGCTGGCATAATTTGCCAATCGTTCGCGCGTCCAGCGGGTTCTGATGGTAGACCACTTTCTTGCCCAGCGACAAAGCCGTCCAGATGGTGACGCAGTTGCCGAACGAATGGAAGAAAGGCAGAATTCCCAGCAGGACCTCATCGGGCTGCAGATGCACCTGCTCTTCGATTTGAAGCACGTTGGAAAGGATGTTGCGGTGCGAGAGGACCACTCCCTTGGGATCCCCCGTCGATCCCGAGGTGAAGATCACCGTGGCGATCGAGTCCAGGTCTGGCCCCGCCAACCCGGGAATCAGCCGCTCCAGCATGCCAAGCCGGAGCAGACGCGATCGGGTCAGTCCCGACAGCTTGTCGCTCCATCGAGCCTGACTGGCTACCTCTTCCAGCATCAGCAAGCCGGCATCCGGAGCGATCTGGAACCGATCGAGCACTCGGGGCGAGGTGATGACGTGGCGGATGCCGCACTGCTTGATCGACGAGTCGATAATGCCTTGACCGGCCGTGTAGTTCAGGTTGACCGGGATCTTTCCCTGAAGCACGAGCGCCAGGTTGACCACAGCGGCGGGAACAATGGGTGGAAGCAGCACGCCCACATAGGAATCGGCCGCGACCGTTCGTGAAAGGCAACGTCCCAGCACGAGGGCGCGCAGCAGGGTGTCTCCGTAGGTCAGCCTGGCGCCGGTCCCATCGCACATCGCCTCGTCGGACCAGTGCCGTCGAACCTGGCCGACAAAGGCGTGAGCTAGCGAACGCCACTCCGCGGGCAAGGGGGAAAGAGGCCGGAAACCTGGCTGGGCTAAGAAGGACGAGGATTGTTGTCCGGTGGCATGCTGCACGCTCGAGCTCATCGCGCCGCGACTCCGGTATCGATACTGTAACTCAACGATCTGGAATACCTTGGGTCAATGGCAGAAAGGCACACTTACTGTACGCGAAGGAATCTGCAAGAACAACCTCAGCGCTCCTACGACGGCGAGTTCTCGCCGGCCGGCGCCCGAAAAACTGTTCCGCGCCGGGGACGGATCGTGTACAGTAAGTTGCTACGTTTCGCTACCTTCACTCCCAAGTATACTTCTTGCCTGGCGTCCTCGAGCTCAGGGGAACATGGCCCGGGCCGGGGCGAGCGGCTGGCCGCCAGACGGCTCGCGAGTCGTGAATCACCCAGGAATCACCCTCCGGATCGCGTGACGCGAGGACATGACGATGACACTGCATCGCCTTCCGACCACGGTGACTCTGCTTCCTATCGCCCCCCCAATCGGCGGGGTGCCCGGGGTGGGCTTCCGAGAAGTTGGTCTTGAGCTCCAGGGTCCGGTCGTCGATCAGAGTATGCCGCGAGGCTCGTGAGGGCTCGAAGGTGCCATCCACTGCGGCCCTTTGGGCGGTTATCAGTCCTTCGGCCTTCGCGATCCGAAGGAATTGCCCGATGTAACGGTCGAGATGGCCCCCGAGCCGGTTGCGATTCGGACCAACCCCGCCGCCTGGTCTGGCCACTGAGGCCGCGGAGTTTCTTTATGCGCCCAGCTGGCCCCGCCGCCCTGGTCGAGTGGGGCTCACTCCCCGCCGTTGGGATTCTGGCCATTTTCCTCGATAGGCTCAACGCGAGCTTGCCCACCGAGGGAAGTGATCAAAGCGACGTCCACGATTTCCCACCCGCCACCAGGCACAATAAACACGGCGATACGCGGGGTGTCTGGATGCCAGGCCACCGCGTCGGGGTGGGTAACCTGAATTTCGCGGCCGTCCGCCATGCGAACGTGGAACGGTTGGAACGGCCGTTGATCCTTGGCTTTCTTGAGTTCGTCGATCTTCACTTCCCACCGCCTTTCGACTCATTGCCGCGGCTTCCTGATCTTATGTACCCTGCCTCGCGATCCGGGTCAAGGGACCGACCCCGGAAGAGTTTTGTTTCCCAGCAGTCCGGGATCTCAGTGATCCGGCATTGGCGACTTCTTGACCAACTCGAGTGCCTGGTCGATGAGGATCTCGCCGGTCAATTCGCCCAGCGAGGTCCGCGAGACGTAGTCGTAACGTGGAAAGCTCCGGAAATCGACCTTCGTGAGGATGTAGCCGAACGCGTCGTTGGTCAGGCCGAAGAGGAGGTTCTGCGTCCCGTGCATCTTGCGCTTGAGGTAGAAGCCGATGTTGGGCAGGGCCTCGCCGGGGATGGTCAAGATCTGCGCGGTGCCCAGGTTCACCAGGTTGATCCGCGCGGTGATCGATCGATCGTCGTTGTGCGGGTACTTCAGGGGCGAGCCCGTGACCACGGCCCACATTTGGTCGGATTCGACGGGAAACCGCACGGCCAGCGAATCGCAGAAGAGGGTCGGGTCCTTCTGTTCGGGCGCGTCGTTGACGATCCGCAGGGCCTCGCCCGCCATCAGCTTGCCGATGCGCACGCACTCCTCCCAGCTTCGGGCATCGTGCCAGTAGCCGGGCTGGGTGTCCTTGGGCTGGTCGAGGCTGCGGTTATCGGCCGTGACCATGCCCCCCTGGGCGCTGTTCATGAACAGGCCCATGCCGCCGGTTTGTGCCTCGAGCTGCTCGTACAGCGGGCCGACCAGGTCGGGGCTACAGATCCCGATATCGTTCCCGAGCACTTCCGGATGGACGGCGTAGTTGACCAGCGTGGCGATGGTTTTGCCTTGCGGACTCTTCGCCTGGATCACGTTCATGCGCCGGTCGTAAAGGTCGGGCGCATAGTAGTTGTAGGCGATCCTGCCATGGGCCTCGCCGGTGGCGATCTTGATCCACGCGGGCTGGAGGCGGTCGATGGCCTCGTTGATCGCCAGAGCGGTCTGGTCGGAGACGAGATCCATGTACTTGAGGTCGCCGGTGTGTCCCCCCTTGCCATCGGGGAAGGCGTAGCATTCCGGAGCGCTATGGGTGTGGGTCGAGCCGATCAGGATGTTCGCGGCGGGGATCCGGTTGACCCTGGCGCGTACCCGGTCGCCCAGGACCGAGGGGAACCCGAGCAGATCGAGCGACACGATGGCCACGGAAACATCGGCCTTGCGAAGGACAATGGCCCGGGCCGTCAGGTCCCCGCGTTTCTCGCTCGCCGGCTTCGGCACTCCCATCCCGCCCGAGATCGGCAGCAGCGGATCGGGTGTGATGACCCTCGACGCCGCGCCGACCTGGATCTCGGCGTGAGCCTGAGCTGCCTGCAAGAACGCACAGAAGCATAGGCAGAAAGTGGAAAAACGTCGTACCATGGTCGTTGTCTCCGCAAGAGGGCTGGATTTGTCTGCGGCGACCATCTTACGGGCTGTCGCCTCAGGTTCCATCGGGGAGGACCGGAACATGGTTGGCGGGGGCGGGATTGACGGCCCGGAATCGACTGGCTGTCCAGCCGCCTCCGCGGGGTTTGCCGCGGTGCGATTGCGGCTGCTGGGTCGGGTGCAGGGCGTCGGCTTCCGGCCGTTCGTGGTTCGGCTGGCCGCGGGCCTCGAGTTGGCCGGCTGGGTCAAGAACACGCCCGACGGGGTGGTCATCCACCTCGAGGGGCCCGTGGATCGGCTCGCCGTTTTTCGCGAACGCGTGGTTTGCGAGATTCCCCCGGCGGCCGAGATTCACGCGATCATGGTCGAAGAAGAGCAAGGAAATGGCTGTGTCGGGTTCACCATCCGGCCGAGCGAGCGGGTGGATGATGCGGGGGGAGCCGGCGCGATTCCGCATGTTCGTGTGGTGATCACGCCTGACCTGGCGGTCTGTCCGGCATGTCTCGCCGAGTTTGATTCGGACGACGACCGCCGCCACGGCTTCGCGCTCTTGGGCTGCACGGACTGCGGGCCGAGGTTCAGCTTCCAGACTTCGGCACCGTTCGACCGCGAGCGAACCACGATGGTCGATTTCCCTCCCTGCCCGGAGTGCCTGCGCGAATATACCGACCCGTCCGACCGCCGCTTTCACGCCCAGAACATCGCTTGCCCCCGGTGCGGACCGCGGATCCGTCTGGAGCTGAGCGGCGACTCCGGTGCCATGCCGCATTCGGGATACCCCAGTGCAAACGCCACGGATTTGCCGGTCCTCGAACAGGCGTCCAGCTTGCTGCGGGAGCGCAAGATCCTGGCTGTGAAGGGAGTGGGCGGCTTTCATCTGCTTTGCGACGCAACCTCGGCGCGGGCCGTTCGGAAACTTCGCGAGCGCAAACACCGTGATCGCAAGCCGCTGGCCGTTCTGTTCCTGGATGTGGAGCAGGTCTCGGGCCACGCCGAAGTCGATGAAGCGGCACGGAAGGTGCTTCTTGGTGCCGACTCGCCGATTGTGTTGCTCAGGCGCAGGGCCGGCTCGACTCTGGCCGATGAGATTGCACCCGGGCTCTCCACGGTGGGAGCCTTTCTCGCCTACACGCCGCTCCATCGGGCCCTGGTGCGGATGGTGCACCGTCCCCTGGTTGCCACGAGCGGTAATCCAAGCGACGAGCCGATGCCCATCGACAACGACGCGGCCCGCGCCGAGCTCGGCCAGATCGCCGATGCTTTCCTGGTCCACAATCGCCGGATTCTCCGGCATGCCGATGACAGTCTGGTCCGGACCATCGGTGGCAGACCGGTGCCGATCCGGATCGGCCGCGGGTTGGCCCCGGTCCGGATCGAGCTGCCGATCGAGCCGCCCGCGCTGCTGGCGACTGGCGGGCATCTGAAAGCGGCGGTCGCATTCACCCGGGGCCGCGAGCTCTTCCTGGGGCAGCACATCGGCGATCTCGACACGCCGGGTGCGCGCGGGCGCTATGTCGAAAATGTTGCCGACCTGTCCAGGCTGTTCGGAGTTGAGCCCACAAGAATCGTACACGACGCCCATCCCGACTACTTCACGACGCGCTACGCGGAGGAACGGGGATTGCCCTGTCTTGTTGTGCAGCATCATCACGCCCACATCATGGCCTGCCTTGCCGAGCACGGCGAGCACGGCCCCGCGCTGGGGATTGCGTGGGACGGCACGGGCTACGGTGATGATGGCACGATCTGGGGCGGCGAGTTCCTCAAGGTGGATGGACCGAATTACCGCAGGATCGGATCGCTCTGGCCGTTCCCTCTTGTTGGCGGCGATCGCGCCGCCCGCGAGCCGCGGCGCTCGGCCGCGGGTGTCTGCTTCGCGGCGGGGGAGATGATTCCGGGCGAGCTGGGTTTCTCGGCGGCCGAGCATACGCTGCTGCTCTCGGCGCTGCGATCGCCACGGGCAGCGATGGTCACAACCAGCGCGGGCCGGCTGTTCGACGCCTGGGCGGCGCTGCTGGGTATCGCGCAACACTCGGCCTACGAAGCCGAGGCGGCCATGCGGCTGGAGGACGTGGCTGACCGGTCGGAGCAGGGTGCCTTTCATGTCTCGATCGTCGAGCATTCAGGGGCCGGCGGAGCCCCGCTGCATCGCCTGGACTGGCGACCCTGGGTGGCCGAGACCAGGCGGCGGCTTGCTCAGGGGCACAGCCCCTCGATTCTGGCGGCCTGCTTTCACAACGCGCTGGCGGTGGGTAGTCTGAATATAGCCCGGCGGGCCGGCCTGGAAACGATCGTGCTTGGCGGCGGCTGCTTTCAGAATCGGTTGCTGGCGGAGCGCGTGACCGACTTGCTGGTGCGCGATGGTTTTCGGGTTCTCACACATCGCCGCGTGCCTCCCGGCGACGGCGGCTTGGCCGTCGGCCAGATCTGGGCGGCGACGTTGCGCCTTGCTTCAGTATGAGGTCGGAGGGAAGCCATGTGCCTGGGAATTCCCGGTGAGATCGTGGCGATCGAGCAGCCCGCGGAGGAGGGGGCCTTGCTGCAGGGCGTCGTCTCCTTCGGCGGAGTCCGGAAGCGGGTTTGCCTGGCGTTCGTTCCGCAGGCGAAGGTTGGCGATCACGCGATCGTCCACGCCGGGTTCGCTCTCGACTTGATCGACGAGGAACGGGCGCGCGAGATCTTCGCGACGCTCGCGGAGCTGGATCAATCGCTGGACGCGGAGCAACCGCGGCAGACGGCCGTGACGGATGTCGGCCAGGGAGGGTTGCTCTGTGAAATACCTGGATGAATACCGCTCCGCGGGGCCTGCCCGCGCGCTCCTGGAGCAGATCCGGCGGACGGTCACGAGGCCGTGGACGCTGATGGAGGTCTGCGGCGGGCAGACCCACAACCTGATGAAGTTCGGTATCGACCGCGCCTTGCCGGCAGAGGTAGAGCTCGTTCACGGGCCGGGCTGTCCGGTGTGCGTCACCCCGCTGGAGACGCTCGACCGGGCGATGGCGATCGCGGCCCGAGCGGGTCTGATCTTCGCCACGTTCGGCGACATGCTGCGCGTGCCCGGCAGCCATGAAAACCTGCTCCAGGTGCGGAGCCGGGGCGGCGACGTCCGGATCGTCTACTCGCCGCTGGACGCCGTGAGTCTGGCCCGCGCCAACCCTGACCGGCAGGTGGTGTTCCTTGCCGTCGGCTTCGAGACCACCGCTCCGACGGCGGCGGGCGCTGTGCTCGAGGCCGACCGGCAGGGTTTGCATAACTTTTCGCTCCTGGTCTCGCACGTTCGCGTGCCGCCGGCGATGGAGGCCATCCTGGGCTCGCCGGGCAACCGGGTCCAGGCTTTTCTGGCTGCCGGGCATGTCTGCACGGTCATGGGTTACCAGGAGTACAATCCGATCGCCGAGCGATACCATGTACCGATCGTCGTGACGGGTTTCGAGCCGGTCGATCTTCTGGAAGGGATCTGGCGGGCCGTCCGGCAGCTCGAGAACGGTCGGGCCGAGGTCGAGAACCAGTATTCCCGACTGGTTCGCCCGCACGGCAACCCGGCAGCCCGGGCAGCGATCGAGACCGTCTTTGAGGTCGTCGATTACCCCTGGCGAGGGATCGGGCCGATTCCGGCCTCCGGTATGGCCCTGAAGTCTCGTTATCGCCGCTTCGACGCCCGCGAGCGTTATCCCGAAACGGCCGCACCCGCTCTCGAGCCCGAGGAATGCCGCAACGGCGAGGTCCTGACCGGCCGGCTGAAGCCCAGCGAGTGCCCGGCCTTCGGGACGCGTTGCGATCCCGATCATCCCCTGGGAGCGACGATGGTCTCTGCGGAAGGCGCCTGTGCGGCGTTCTTCCGATATCGCCGCCCGCAATCTCTCGAGGTGTGATCGATCTGATGTCAGATTCCACCGATTCACTGCTCACCTTTGCGTGCCCCCTTGCTCCGGCGACAGGCAATCGCATTTTGCTCTCGCACGGAGGCGGCGGGCGGATGTCGCGGCGGCTCATTCAAGATGTCTTTCGCAAGCATTTGCTCAGCCCTGAACTGGCCCGCGAGCACGACGGCGCCTACCTCGACCTGGGAGCGCAGAAGCTCGCATTCACGACCGACGGCTTCGTCGTCAGCCCGCCTTTCTTTCCAGGGGGAAACATCGGCTCTTTGGCCGTGCACGGCACGGTCAATGACCTGGCGGCTTGTGGCGCTCGCGCACGCTGGATGTCGGCTGCCTTCATCCTTGAGGAGGGCTTTCTCCTTGCTGAGCTGGAGCGGATCGTCGAGTCGATGGCCCGTGCGGCGGAGGAAGCGGGGGTCGAGGTGGTCGCCGGCGACACGAAGGTGGTGGAGCATGGCAAGGGAGACGGCATCTACATCGCCGCGACCGGAGTGGGACTGCTGCTCGCCGACCCGCCCCCCGACCCACGGACCGTCCAACCCGGCGATGTCGTGATCCTGTCCGGCCCGATCGGCCTCCACGGGATGGCCATCATGTCGCTGCGCCAGGGACTGGCATTCGAATCGGAGTTGAAGAGCGACTCGGCACCCCTGGGAGAGCTGGTCGCCACCGTCTATCGCGCAGGGGTGCGTCCCCGTTGCCTGCGCGACCCGACCCGCGGCGGTGTGGCCGCGGCTCTCAGCGAGATCGCCGAGGCGTCCCGTACCGGCATCCTGCTCGAAGAAGCGGCCGTCCCGGTTCCCGAACTGGTCAAGGGGGCCTGCGAGATCCTTGGGCTGGACCCGCTGCTGGTGGCCAACGAGGGGAAGATGCTGCTCCTGGTCGCACCCGGAGACGAGGAGGCGACACTCCAGGCGCTGCGGTCGCACCCGCTGGGCAGTGGAGCGGTGACGATCGGTCGGGTCCAGGCCGAAGAGCAGGGCTGCGTGCTCATCCGCACCCCGCTCGACAGTACGCACGTGCTCGACATCCCCGCCGGCGAGGAATTGCCGAGAATTTGCTGAATTCCAACCTCGTCGGCCCGCACCAACGGCCTTGGCATAAGATTGTTTCAGATCGTTCTGGCGATACTCCTGGTTCTGTCGATGGTTTAATAGAATGCGAAGCGGTCTGCGCTCGGTTGATCGACAGTGTCCATGGGCTGGGACTCGAGCCCACGCGCGAACCAGGCGGACGAGTTCGGCAACTTCGGATATCCGTTCACCAACACCATCAGCGGCAACACGCCCGAGCGGTTCCGCGAGGCCCTCGAGATCGCTCACAAGCGATTGCTTGCCCAGAAGAGCCGTCGGCGGGTCCTGACCGTCAACTCGTGGAATGAGTGGACCGAGGGAAGCTACATCGAGCCGGACACGGCTCACGGGTTGAAATATCTGGAGGCAATCCGGGACGTCTTCGGTCGCAAACCGGAGTGATTCAAATCGTCCGGATGGGGAAACGGTCTGTCGGATGAGGCAATCAAGTCAGAAGACGTGGATATCGAGAGCGGAATGTGGACGTCCGCGTCAACAACGCTCTGGCTGCTGACGCGGACGCAAATGGCAATGGCTGGAGCCAACTACTTGGGTACGGCGGGGGTTGTCGTGCCGGCGGCCGGTGGATTATTGCCCGTCTGCTTGACTTCCTTCTTGTCGGTCGATGTGGTCGTGCCCCCAGGGGTGCTGACCTCTTTCTTGTCCGTGACCGTGGACGTGTCGCCGCAGCCCACAAGTCCCAAGGTCAGCGTCAAAAGGCTGGTGCCAGCCAGAGCGGTGATGAGCTTCTTCATGGTCTTCCTTTGTCCTGCTGTTTGCAGCGACCCGCGACCTCGCCCGAGGCCCACGCCCGGTCGCCGTTGGTGATGAGAACTGACGCAAGATTCATGCCGCCGATCCGCCACTTCTCCGAGAATCTCGCCGAACATTTATACTAACATCTTCGGACCCGCGTGCTCAAGACCCGAGCGGTGCGACCGACTTGCCATGCGCATTGCTGGGCAGGGGAATGCTCGCAGCAGACGAGCCGGATCGGCGATCTCGATGGAGTCGAAAACCTGGCCTTCCCGCTCGCGGGTCCCGAGAGGATGAAGTGCCAGCAGTATTCATTCACGGCGTCTCGGCGGTCGCGGGGATTGGCTGACAGACTGACGGAATCCATTGCAGATTCCGGGACGGGGATTCCAGGTACAGGGAATCTCTGGAATCTGCAATTCTGAAATCGTCGCTGCCTTAGACTTTCAACAATTGCCGCAAGACGTACGGCAGAATTCCGCCATTCTCGTAATAGAGAACTTCCTGGGGCGTGTCGATCCGGATGATGACCGGGAACCGCAGCGCAGAGCCGTCCGCGCCTTCGACAATCACGATCAGGCGGCGACCGGCCGACAGCCGCAGGGCCAGGCCCTCGGTCGGGCTCTCGACGGTGTACAGCTCTTCGCCGGTGAGGCCGAGGCTCTCGACATTCTGGCCGGGCTCGAACTGCAAGGGGAGGATGCCCATGCCGACGAGGTTCGAACGGTGGATCCGCTCGTAGCTTTCGGCGATCACGGCCCGGATGCCGAGCAGCTTTGGCCCCTTGGCCGCCCAGTCCCGCGATGACCCGGAGCCGTACTCCTTGCCGGCCAGGACCAGCAAGGGAATTCCATCTTTTTGATACTTCTCGGACGCCTCGAAGATACTCATCACCGCGCCGTCGGGAAGGTGACGGGTCCACCCTCCCTCGGTTCCGGGAGCGAGTCGATTGCGCAGGCGGACGTTGGCAAACGTGCCGCGTGCCATGACCTCATGATTTCCCCGCCGCGCGCCGTAGGAGTTGAACTCGGAGACCGGCACGCCGTGAGCGATCAGGTAGCGGCCCGCCGGACCATCCGGCTCGATCGAGCCCGCCGGTGAGATGTGGTCGGTCGTGATGCTGTCTCCCAGCACGGCCAGGACCCGGGCCCTGGTCACCGGCGCCACCGGCGCCGGCCTTGCCGGCATCCCCACGAAATAGGGAGGGTTCTTGACGTAGGTCGAAGCCTCGTCCCACTGGTACAGGTCGCCCTCGGGAACGGGCAGGCTGCTCCAGTGCTCATCGCCCTTGAAGACTTCACTATATTCGTTCTGGAACATCTCGGTATGAACGGATTTGAGAATTGCTTCCTGGATCTCTTGCTGGCTTGGCCAGATGTCCTTGAGATAGACCGGCTGGCCGCCGCGGTCGGTGCCGAGCGGTTCGGCGGCGAGGTCGATATCCATCGTGCCGGCCAGGGCATAGGCGACGACCAGAGGCGGCGAGGCCAGGTAATTGGCCCGGACGTCGGCGTTGATCCGGCCTTCGAAATTGCGGTTGCCGCTGAGCACGGCGACGGCCACCAGGTCGTTCTCATGGATGGCCTCGGAGATCGACGCGGCAAGCGGGCCCGAGTTGCCGATGCAGGTGGTGCAGCCGTAGCCCACCAGGTTGAACCGGAGCGCATCGAGGTAGGTGTCGAGCCCGGCCTGCCGCAGGTAGTCGGTCACCACCTTCGACCCCGGCGCCAGGCTCGCCTTCACCCAGGGCCGGGTCGAGAGCCCGCGCTCCACGGCCTTCTTGGCCAGCAGCCCGGCGGCCAGCATCACCGAGGGATTGGACGTGTTGGTGCAACTGGTGATCGCCGCGATCACGACCGAGCCGTGAGTGAGGCTACCGGCCGAGTGCCCGTTGCCCACGGCGTGAGGCGCAGCAACCTCCGCGACCGTGGTCTTCCTGGCCTCTTCCGGGCGCGACGCGAGCATCTCCTCGTCGGCCTTGAGGTTGCCGCGGTCGATGGCCTCCTGCTTGGCCTTTTCCGGGCGCGACGCGAGCATCTCCTTGAGGGCCTTATGGAACGAAGTCTTGGCATCGCCCAGCGTGACCCGGTCCTGGGGCCGACGGGGTCCGGCCAGGCTCGGCTGCACGGTCGACAGATCGAGCTCCAGCGTATCGGTATAGGCGGCCTCGGGGGTCCCGGGCTGATGGAACATGCCCTGAGCCCGGTAGTATGCCTCGACCAAGCGGATCGTCGCCTTGGGCCGTCCCGAGAGCTCGAGGTAGCGCAGGGTCTCGGCGTCAATCGGGAAGATACCGCAGGTTGCCCCGTACTCGGGTGCCATGTTGGCGATCGTGGCCCGATCAGCCAGCGGAAGCGAGGCCAGGCCGGCGCCGTAGTATTCGACGAACTTGCCCACCACGCCCTTCTTGCGCAGCATCTGGGTCACCGTCAGGACCAGGTCGGTGGCCGTTGCGCCTTCGGGAAGGGAACCCGTCAGCTTGAAGCCGATGACCTGGGGAACCAGCATCGACACCGGCTGACCGAGCATCGCCGCCTCGGCCTCGATGCCGCCGACGCCCCAGCCCAGAACACCCAGCCCGTTGATCATCGTGGTGTGGGAATCGGTCCCGACCAGCGTATCGGGATACGCCAGCGTCTCCTTGCCAGACGCACTGGGCGCGGTGAACACAACCCGGGCCAGATACTCCAGGTTGACCTGGTGGACGATTCCGGTATCGGGAGGAACGACCTTGAAGTTCTCGAAGGCATTTTGGCCCCAGCGGAGAAACGCGTACCGCTCCCGGTTGCGGCGGAACTCGAGGTCGGCGTTGACCGCGAATGCCGAGATACTCCCCGCCTCGTCCACCTGCACCGAATGGTCAACCACAAGCTCGACCGGTTGCAAGGGATTGATCTTTCTGGGCTCCCCCCCCATCTGCCAAATCGCATCCCGCATCGCGGCCAGGTCGACCAGCGCGGGCACCCCAGTGAAGTCTTGCAGCAGGACGCGGCTGGGGCGGAAGGCGATCTCACGATCGGGCTCCGCATGCGGGTTCCATGTGGCCAGACCGCGGATGTCGTCGGCCGTGACCGTCGATCCATCTTCGTGGCGCAGCAGGTTCTCCAGCAGCACCTTGAGGGAGAACGGCAGAGCCTCCACGTCAAGCCCCCGCGCGCGCAGGGCGTCGAGCCGGTAATAGTGGTAGGTCCGCCCATCGACGGTGAGGGGCGTCAGCGCTTCGTACGACTGGGTCATGGCTTGTCCCTTCGAGCAGGTGGTCGGGGTCTCAAGCCGATCCAGGCTGGGTCAACCCCCAGGTCTCTGCGAGCATGAGGTCCTCGCGCCGGTGGCGTCTTCCAGGAACAACCGGCTCGGCCTCAGTCGGGATCATCCCACAAATTGTATCTCAATCGGCCCCGGGACTAAACCCGCTTCCGCCGCTCGGCCCAGAAGCTGCCGGACTGCTTCCCGCCCGCGGGGACCGTAATCCACCGTCCAGTGGTTCACGTACATGCCGACGAACCGGTCCGCCAGTTTCGGGTCAAGGTCGCGCGCATACGCAAGCGCATAGGCCAAAGCCTCCTCGCGATGCTCGAGGGCATAGTGAATGCTCTGCTTCAAGAGCCCGGCAATCTTCAGGACCAGCGCCTCGCCCAGGTCCTTGCGGACCACGTTCCCCCCCAGCGGCAGCGGTAGAGACGTTTGCTCATACCACCACTGGCCCAGATCGAGCACCTTGTGCAAGCCCTTGTCGCCGTAGAAGAGCTGTCCCTCGTGGATCAGGAGCCCCGCCGGCACGTCCCCGGCCGCGACCGCCGGCAGAATCTGATCGAACGGCAGCAACGTGACCGGCACGTCCTTGCCCATGCAAAGCTGGAGCGTCAAGTAGGCCGAAGTCAGCTTGCCTGGTATCGCGATGGTCCGCCCCCCCAAGTCCTCAAGGGTCATCGGCTCACGGGTCACAAGGGTCGGCCCATAACGGTCGCCCATGCTCGCGCCCGAGGCCAGGAGCGCATAGCGGTCGGCCAGGTAGGCAAACGCATGGATACTCACCGCCGAGACCTCCAGCTCGCCACTGAGGGCCCGGCGGTTGAGCGACTCGATGTCCTCGAGCTGGTGGACAAATCGCAACCCCCCCGTGTCGAGCCGATCGTGAGTGAGTGCATAGAACATGAACGCATCATCCGAATCCGGGCTGTGCCCCACCCGGATCGTGGTCAACCCTTCGGAATTCATTATGGGATCCTCTCGAGGGTGCGAGATCATGCTGACGTCTCAAGTCGCCAGGTCCCCGGCACGCCTATTGTACTCAACTGGGGCCTCGGGGCACGTCCGGGCCCCGGATCGGACCATGAAGAAACCATGAAGATCGGCTTCCTTTTTCTTATTGAAATCGGTCATGCGCGCTGGTGCTATTGATAGCGTATTCGCCCCGAGGCTGAGCACCAGCCCGGTAAAGCCGCTCTTGGATTGTCCATCCTCTAACCCCTTGAGCTTTCCGAAGCAAGATTCCAGCACCTCTGTCGTCCCGGGCAGGCGCTCGCCGATCCGCTCGCCGATCCGCACCTTGGACGACTCGACCGTCACGAATCTGATCAACTCCTCGCGCAACTCAATAGCGGTGCTTGCCGACACCGCTGGCAAAGCCGCCGCCATATCCACTCCCGCTCCCACGTACAGGCACCGGCACCGAACGAAGTTCAAGGCTGCTTCAATCACTTCATGCCATTGCGACCATTCCGCCAGCGCCTCCCGAAACTCGACCAGCCAGCCCAGCTTGGCCCGCACTCGCTCCATCGACACTTGGAACGGCGCCGCCTCCAGCCTGCATGGATCGTCGATCAACGCGAGCGTCTCCCGACCCCATTTCACCAATTCATGCAGGTTCATGAAGCGAGCCTTTGACCGTTGGCTGGGCGGCACCAGGAACGCCAGTTCGGTCTGCTGGATCGCAGACTTCGCCAGTCCCGACTGGCTGGCGAAACTCTTCCATCGCTCGTCCTTCTCCAACCGAGCCTTGAGCAAGCATGCTGCCATATGCTTGATGTCGTAGATCTCGTCTGTCTCGGGATGGCGATCGATAAACATCTTCGCCCCCCCGTGGAGGTCGGCCCCGTGGTCATCCACAATCGCGCGGGGAACGCCCGTTCTCGACACGGCATCCTCCAGGCACACGTCCACGGTCTCCTTGGTCGCGTTGGTCATCGGCTCCAGGGCAATCAATTCCATGTCCTGATGGCACAGCGGCTGGCCCACGGGAAGCTCGCTCAGCCGAATGCCAAGAATGACCAGACATTTGCACTGGCCGATCTGGATCGAATGGTCGATCATCCAGACCCAGTCCTCGGCGACGACCTTGGGACGGAGCAGGGCCGCCAGGCCGATCCGCAAGAGCCACAGTCGGCCGGTCGACCAATCGGGGGCGGTTTCGTCGTACCGCGCCGACGGGCCGTAGAGCGTTATCACGCTGGCGGCGCAACGCAGGGACGTACCGCAAACGGTGACCAGCGACACGAACCGTTGCACCATGTCAACGGAATACTGCTGGCCGCAAGGTACGTGTTGCTCGGCCGAGTCGAACGTTAGCCCTGGGACGGCCTGGTCGTTTTTTTTTCTGCCAACGTTGCGATCTGGGCGCGCAGACTAGCGTTCTCGGCTTCGAGGACGGTCAGTTGGTTGTTGGTCTGCTCCGCCTTGAGTTTCCACTGCTCGCGGCTCTTGGTGACATCGGCCACGCGGTTCTTGAGCCGCTTGATTGAGGCCTGGAGTTCCTGGTACTTGCTCTTCCAAAGGTCACGGCTTTTCCGGAAGAACCAGATCAGAGCGTGCGGTGGGCTCTTGTACTCCTTGGTTGTCTGCTTCGGAGCCTGAGTCGTTGTTTCGCCTGAAAGGGTAGCATCCATGCGTCACTCCTGTTGCCGCGTCCTTGGGAACACCCTAAACCCGCACTAGCGCAACAAAAGACGGAGAATCGGGCAAGGTGACTTTGGCAGGTCAAGACCAACTTTTCATCAGGT
>JBEKTN010000057.1:0-27552 GCA_049516015.1 Isosphaeraceae bacterium
TCCGAGTCTGGTGGCCGCTCTCGCCCTGCGGCCGTCAGGGGCATGCCAGACGTACCAGTCGCCCCCCCAGCCACCGGGCCCCCGGAGGGGTGGGCGGCTGTCGGCTTTGTCAGCCCAGCCTCTTTCAACAGGGGGTTGTGGGCGCGTTTGCTTAGGGTTTTGGGTTCTTGACCCCTGATTTTGGGGTCGGAAAGGGTCAGGATCTGGGTTTTTGACCGTTTTAACCCTGGCTTGATCAGGTGCCAGAATCGGCTTGCCGATGGCCACAAGTCTTTCATAACAAAGCGCTTAGATTGCGTCCCATGACCTTGTTCAACCCCGTTTTTCATTGCCAGACGCCTTAAGGGCGCAAACGATCAAAAACCCAGGCTGATGAGGGACTGGGCCCACAGCCGAAGGCTGGGGACCTTGGCCTGTTCCTCAGACCTTGCCGGATGACCCTGTGGTCGACGGGGCACGGAGGGACTGGATCAGCGCGGTGTATGCGGAGGTCAGCTCGCGCCGGCTCAGAAGGCCGATCAGGTTGGTCGGGTCATCGGGCCGGACCACGGGAATCTCGTCGATGTTCAGCGCGGTCATCCGCCGCAGCGCCGTGTGCAGGGTATCCTCGGGAGTGACCGTTAGCACTGGCCGGGTGGCGAGGTCGTCGGCCAGGACCAGCGGCCCCCACTCAGAGCCGACCAGGGCCAGGCGGAGGTCGCGAAGCGTGAAGATCCCCGTGAGCCGGCCCTGGCCGTCAACCACCGGGAAGAGCGTCTGGTTCGAGCGCGCGACGAGCTGGATCAGCTTCTTGAACGGCATCGAGGCGGGGATGGGCTCGATTCCTTCCGTCCGGATGGTGACGTCGCTCACCTGGATTTGATCGAGCACATCGACCACGAAGTCTCCCTGGTGGGCCGGGCTGTCGATCGGGCTGGGTACTTGCTCCTCGTAAATGGTCCAATGCCGCGAGATCGCCATGTTTAGCCCGCAGGCCAGCATCAAGGGGACGAGCAGGCTGTACGACCCCGCCATCTCGCTGACTATCACGATCGAGGTGAGCGGAGTCTTGGAGACCCCGGCGAAGAACCCTCCCATGCCCACGAGCACGTAGGCGGCCGGGTTGATGTGGGCGCCGGGGAGCATCCAGTCCATGAACTGACCGTAGAACCCGCCAATCATGCCGCCGATCAGCATCGACGGACCGAACACCCCGCCGCTGCCGCCCGAGCTGATGGTGAAGCTGGTGGCCACGATCTTCAGAACGCACAGCAGCAGCAGCAGCCCCATTCCCATGTGGGGAACGAAGCTCGACTCACCTGGAAGGGTCAGCTCCGGCGGCATCCCGATCGCTCCCCACTGGACCCAGCCGTAACCGCCGGTCGTCACCTGCGGGTAAGCCAGGGCGACCAGGCCAAGCAGGAACCCTCCCACGGCCGGTTTGAGCTGCCTCGGGATGGGCATGGGCTTGAAGAGCTTGTCCCGCAAACCGTAAAAGACGCGGACATAGAGCCAGCCGAAACCCGCGCAGAACAGAGTTAGCCCCACGTAGAGAGGCAGATACCGCATTCCCTGGAAGGACAGATTGGGCAGGCTGAAGATCGGCTTCGGGGTGATGAACAGGGCGAACGTCGAATAGGCCACGATCGAGCTGGCCAGGCAGGGAAGCAGCGCCGCCGATTCGAAGGCCGTGGAGGAATAAAGAACTTCGCCGGCAAAAAGAGCGCCCCCAAGCGGCGCCCGGAAGATGGCTCCGATTCCCGCGGCGGCGCCGGCCACCATGAGGATTCGCCGTTCGCTAGGCGGCAGCTTGAGCACCCGGGCCAGATAGGATCCGAACCCCGAGCCGATCTGGGCGATCGGGCCCTCCTGTCCGGCCGATCCTCCGGTGCCGATCGTGACGATCGAGGCCACCGACTTGATCAGCGGGACCCGCGACCGGACCATGCCCCCTCCCAGATGGAAGGCCCGGATCATGGCGTCGGTCCCATGTCCCTCGGCCTCCGGCGCCCAGGTGAAGACCAGGATGCCCGATATCAGCCCCCCCACTGTCGGCACCAGCAGGACCAGCCACCAGGGCCAGGGGTAAGTGACGGCATGCGGCTCACCTTCGAGCGTGGGAGGCATGTGAAAATGGAGCAGGCCCCCGAGAACGAAACTGTACATGGCCTGAAGGCAGAGCAGGAATGCCACGGCCCCCAGTCCGGCGATGAACCCGACGACGGGGCTGCACAGGGCGGTCCGGCCGACTCCCGGCGTTGCCCAAAGGGCAGCAAGTCGCTGGAAGCCCTGCCTTAACAATGCCTGGTACCTGCCCGAGATCGAAGAGGGGGGCGGTAATTCTGGTTCGTGCATGAATTCGAGGTCCTGAACCGGCGCTCTGCCTGACCAGAACATGATGGGCGTCCCGGGGTGATCCTTCCAGTCCAAACTGCGTCCGTCATCCGAAATGAGGGTCATCCGTGCATCGCACTGGACGATCGCACTGGCCAGAGGCCGCCGATCGGGCGACAATCGGTGTCCTGCCTGGCCGCTGGCCGTCGAGGGAGAATCCCCAGCAACCCATGCCCTCGAGACAACGCCAGGCCTTGCGAGGCGAAACGGATGTGCGGAATCTGCGGAGCCGTCTGGACCGATCCTCGGAGAGCCCTGGCCAGCGAGCACCTGACCGCGATGATGGACCGGATTGTCCACCGCGGTCCGGACGACTCGGGTGCTTATCGGGACAACCACGCCGCGCTGGGGTTTCGCCGGCTGGCGATCGTCGACCTGGAGGGAGGCCATCAGCCGCTCTCGAACGAGGACGGCACAGTCTGGACGGTCTTCAACGGCGAGATCTACAACTTCCCCGCGCTGCGACACCGGCTCGAGGCCAGGGGGCACACGCTCCGCTCCAAGGGCGACACCGAGGTCCTCGTCCACCTCTACGAGGACGAGGGAACCGGGATGTTCGCGCTGCTGCGCGGCATGTTCGCCCTGGCGATCTGGGACGCTCCGCGGCGAACGTTGATCCTGGGGCGGGACCGGCTGGGACAGAAGCCCCTGATCTATCGGCACGACGGCTCGCGCCTGGCTTTCGCCAGCGAGCTCAAGGCTTTGCTGGTCCTGCCGGAGCAGGACGTCCCACGCCGGGTTGATCCGCTGGCCGTCGATGAGTACTTGACCTATGGTTACGTGCCCCAGCCCCGCACGATCCTTGAGGGCGTGAACAAGCTGCCACCTGCCCATCATGCGGTCTGGCACGAAGGAACGCTGCGCATCGAGCGTTACTGGAGCCCGGACTGGAACCTCGAACGGCGGCGGCCGATCGAGGACGATATCCACGAGCTTCGCGCCACCCTGGCCGGCGCTGTCCGCGAGCAGATGATCGCCGACGTTCCCCTCGGCGCCTTTCTTTCCGGAGGCATCGACTCGACGATCATCGTGGGCTTGATGCAGCAGGCAGCAAGCCGCCCGGTCAAGACCTTCGCCATCGGCTTTCCCGATCCGGCTTACGACGAGACCCGCTATGCCGAGCTCGCCGCGCGGCACCTCGGCACCGAGCACCAGACCTTCATGGTCGAGCCCAAGGCCTGGGAGACGCTGCCCTTCCTGGCCTGGCAGTTTGACGAACCATTCGCCGACAGCTCGGCGCTGCCCACCTGGCACGTGGCCCGCGAGACCCGCCAGGCCGTCACGGTGGCCTTGACCGGCGATGCGGGCGATGAGCTGTTCGGCGGCTACGATCGCTACCGGGCCCTGGCCTTGACCGAGCTCTTCCACCGCCTGCCCGCGACGCCGCGGCGCTGGATCGGCGGGACCATGACCCGGGTTCTTCCCCGCTCGGCGAGGTCCAGGACACGCCTCCGCGCCATCGAGCGAATCTTCGAGCGGATCAACGAGTCGGCGGCGGAGCGCTACCTGGGCTGGATGACGACCTTCGATGAAGCCGGCCGGTTTACGCTCTATTCCGACGCCCAGCTCAACCTGCTGGCGGCTGCCACATCACTCCAGCCCGAGCAGGCTGCGGCCGGCCCGGCATCTCTCCTGGCCCAGGCGTGGGCCAAGGCTGGCCGCCGGGATAAGGTCACCCAGGCCATGGTGGGCGATCTCCTGACATATCTTCCCGGCGATCTCCTGGCAAAGGTTGACCTGGCGAGCATGGCTCATGGTCTCGAGTGCCGGGGGCCGTTCCTGGATCACCGGGTCGTCGAGCTGGCCGCCGCGATGCCGCTGGACCGCAAGCTCCGGTTTCGCCCGGGCCGGTCCAAGGTCGTGCTCAAACGGGCCTTCGCCGACCTGCTGCCGAAATCGATCAGGACCCGCCGCAAGATGGGCTTCGGTGTCCCCGTCGGCCGCTGGTTCCAGGACGAGCTGAAACACGAGCTCCGCGACGTTGTGCTCGACCGATCGTGCCTCGACCGGGGACTCTTCCGCCCCGACTCTGTTCGTGCCCTGGTCGCCGACCACCTCGAAGGCCGTCGCGAGCACGGCCACCGCCTCTGGGCGCTCGTCATGCTCGAGCTCTGGTTCAGGAACCATATTGATGGATCCTCGTCACGTTGATCATAAACAGCGTTTCGGAGAGAATCGAGCTGTCGCGTTTCCCGAGGTTTCCAGGAGGCACGCCCATGGCCACCGCCGAGGCCCTGCTCACCGCCGAGGAATTCGGCCGTCGACCTGATCCCGGCCATCTGGAGGAGCTCGTTCAGGGAAGGATCATCACGATGCCCCCGCCACAGCCAAGACACGGTCAGGTTTGTGTGAAGGTGATCCGAATCCTGGATCGGTATGTCGAGGAACACGACTTGGGCCACGTTCTCAGCAACGATTCCGGCGTCATCACCGAGCGCGACCCCGATACGGTTCGCGGTGCCGACATCTCGTTCTACAGCTACGAGCGCCTGTCGAGAGGGCCCATTGCGACAGGATACCTTGCCTTCCCACCCAATCTCGTTATCGAGGTTTGCTCGCCCGATGACCGCTGGCGTGACCTTCTTGTGAAGGTCAATGAGTACCTCGAGGTCGGTGTGACTGCCGTTGTCGTTCTCGACCCCGAACCTCGCACGGCCCACATCTTTCGAGCTGACCACGCACCGCAGCAGTTCGGACCGGACCACGATCTGACGGTCCCCGATATCCTGGGCGATTTTCGTGTCAAGCTCGCGCGGTTCTTCGAGTGACGTCTGGAACTCGAGGAGGCCAAAGAGCGATGCCGAGGTCCGCTGAACGCGCAATGAGAGGTGGGAATCGTCAGCGGTCTCATCGAGGAGCCTGCGGCACGTACGTCAGCCCTGCTTGCGGAAAGACGCGAATTCCAGGCGAATGCGGGCGGGACTTTTCCAGCGCCTCGAGCGCGGTCTGCCAGAGGGCCGGCTGTTCGGCAAAGAGTCGGACGGGGCCAAGGCGGGGGCCAATCCGGGCATGGAGCGGGGGCGAGTAAACCAGAACGGTGCGATCAACGACCAGCTCGCGGGCCCAGCGAAGCATGAAGGCGCTGGAAGAGCCCACTGCCGACATTGCGCGTTCGGTCATGGGGACCAGGCGGCGAATCGCCCAGCCGCCGGGTGCGCCTGTGGCCGCGATCAACCGCAGGGCAGATCGCGGAAAGGAACGGTCGATCTCGTCCGGGTCCGTCCAGAAGAAGCCGACGAGCACTCCGCCGGGCTTGCAGGCGGCGCGGTGGTGCAGCAAGACCTTGAAGCTCTGCATCGGATCACCCGGCCAGGGATGGTTGCCCGCCACAACGATGTCGGCCGGCGCCGCGGCTTGAGCCTGAAACCGGCGGCGGACATCGGCTGCCAGTAGCTCCTGGACGGTTTCGGGCCGGCCGGCAATCACCCGGAAGGTCTGAGCTGGCCCTCCGATCAGGTGGCTGATCGAGACGCATGGTCCCACCAGTTCGGCGGCTTGGTGAATCGCCTGGCGCATCGGGTTGCTTGCCGCGTCTCCTCCCAGTAAGTATCCGGCATCGCCGCCGCCGGTGAGACCTTGTCGATGCAGCGCCCCGAGCGTGGTGCGGTGGCTGGTTCCCGGGAAAATCAGCTTGTAGCCGCCTCCGAAGCCGGCCTGGAGATGCGGCAAGACCGAGCCGATCAGGATCCGCAGGTCGGCCCGGGCGACCGGCCGGAAGACCCGAACGGGAACTCCACGTGCCGTCGTCCCCAGATCGTCGTAAGCCGCAAGGTCGTCCACCGGTGGGCTGAAGCAGCGATACGTGGCGGCGATCTGATCACCCAGCCGGCGCTTCATCGCCGCGAGATCGACAGCTTGATGCCGCCCGACGCCGACACTTATCGTCACATCATCGGGGCGAACCCCCGCCGCGTGCAGCCGCCGCAGGACGATCGGCAGGGCCGCGCCAACCGGCGTCCATCGCGATGGATCGTCAACCACGAGCGCCGTGGTCGAGCCCGCTTTCACCAGGCGCTCTAGTGGCGGCGATTCCTCGGGAGCATCGAGCGCACCTTCGAGGGCAGCCGGATAGTCTCCCAGTGAGCCCTCGAGGTCGGGCCAGAGTGTGTCCAGCTCGAATTCCATCAAACCTGGCGGTAATTCCAATCCGAGCGTCGCGTTCGGTCCCCAGGGAAGATTGACCGGGTGGGCGCTCGCAGGCGCGGAACATTTCGCATTGTTGATACGATCAACGGAAGAAGAACCAGACGGCGATTGCTTCATGGCGGCAAACTCCCAGTTCAACGCTGCGCCCGCCGCACGCGTCTCGGACTATCACGCTACCGGTTGAAGATCGATCCGCCAAGGATTCCCACCCCCGTGAGTCAGCCTCTTCTTCGGTAGAATCAATCCAACAGCCAGAATAATACGTCTGCGGGCATTCACGCTGCTGATCGGCGACAGTCCGATGCAGTGCCTTGATGGAACGGTCGATATGCAGAGGCAAGGGATTGACCGGGCGCGGATCCCGGCGCAGGCGCTTTGGGCCGCGGGCCGAGGTGACAAGGTGGTCGAAGGCACATCACCGGGCAGCGGCTCGACGGTCGGAGATCGTGCCTTCGTGCTCGATTCGACGTTCCCGGCTGGAACGCAGATTCCCGCGGGAGCAATCTACGAAAAAACACGCTGGTCGGGTTCGTCGAGTGGTGAGGACGAACCACGGCCGGCCAGGCGGCGGCCGAGCCTCATGGCTCACGCAAGAGCGTGCTGACGTCTTCGGACCGTCCGGGGTAGGCAGACTGCTCACCCCGGACGGTCGCTTCCCATTCCTGGCCGCGAAGGCTCCCTTCTGTTGCCTTGCAGCCTGAATCAAGTCCTTGACTTGCAGACACCGCCCGCTTAAGTTCAAGGGAGGTTATTTGCTCAAGATGGGCATCGATTGGATTTCCGGGTACGTCACCCCGGGGCAACAGCGCTCGCACGGTCGTGTTTTTTGGGTGCGGGCAGGGCCCCTGAGCCGTAGGGTAGTGGCTTCCATGAATGGTCAAGTGCGTCCACGCGCCATGGCATCGCCGGACGAGCTGGCAGAACCCCTCGTGCCGGCCGCCTTCCGGGTGGATCGACGGCCTTCCGGATCATTGTGCATCCGCACTATACGTTGCCCTTAGACCGAGAAAAGTCCCACGAACTCCTGAAAAAAAGGCGGCAGAAAAAATTTTGCAATCGCAGCATTTTTCGCTTGACGCGGTGCTTCGCTTGAGTCAGGATGAAGTGGTGAACTGGTCACGGACCCTCTGGAGGTGAACGATGTTTGACATGATTCTCGAAAACTACCGCAAGGCCACCGAGTCGACGATGAAGCTGCAGCAGGACGTGCTGCGGAACTGGACGATGCAATGGCCGCAGATGTTCGGGGCACAGACGTTCGGGCTTCCGTTCCTGGGAGGTCCGGCCTCTACATCCGCAATGCCGGGAGCCGCCTGGCTCGAGCAGTTGAGAGACGCCCAGAAGAAATGGAGCGAGACAGTCACCGATATGCTGAACAAGCACCGTGAGTCGCTTGACGCGCAGTACAAGGCGGGGATCCGGACCATCGAAGACGCCTTCAAGGTGGGCGAGGCCAAGGATCCGCAGCAGTTCCGCCGTCTCACCGAGGAGCTCTGGAAGCACAGCTTTGAGTGCCTCAAAACTGTGGCCGAGTCGCAGACGCGAGACGTCCAGGCAGCCATGGAGAAGTTTTACGAGGTCGCCTCCAAGAGCGCGACGGGCTTGAAGGTCTGACCACACACGGCCGTCAGGTTGAAGCACGGCCGGGGGAAATCGTTCCGGCCGCAGGACGAGCCCAGGACGGGTTACAACACCTATCAGAAGGTTCCGCAAAGTCGAGGACCATGACGATGGCAAGCACTCAGTCGTTGATCGTGACAGGCGTGAGGACACCGACGGGGGCCTTCATGGGAGGGCTTGCCGGGGTTCCGGCGGCTCAGCTCGGGGCCACCTGTATCAAGGCGTTGTTGGAGCGGACGGGCGTGCCGCCCGACCGTGTCGATGAAGTCGTCATGGGAACCTGCATCGCCGCTGGCCAGGGTATGAACCCGGCGCGCCAGGCGGCGATCTTCGGCGGGCTCTCGAATAGTGCGCACGCGGTGACGATCAACGAGGCTTGCGCCTCGGGGATGAGAGCCGTGATGCTGGTCGACCAGATGATCCGCGTGGGTGACGCGGGCGTGGCCATCGCGGGCGGCATGGAGAGCATGAGCCGGCCGCCCTATCTGCTGCTCAAGGCCCGCGAGGGCTACCGCATGGGCAACAGCGAGGTGATGGACGCCCTGATGTACGACGGACTGACCGACGCCTACAGCAACAAGCCGATGGGTTCGTTCGCCGATCAGTGCGCCACCAAGTTTGGCTTCACCCGCCAGCAACAGGACGACTTCGCGGTCGAGAGCCATGCTCGTGCCCGCAAGGCCGTCGCCGACAAGATTTTCGTTGATGAGATCGCGCCGGTCTCGATCACCGTCAGGGGCAAGACCACAACGGTCAGCGAGGACGAGGGCTTGAACAAGTTCGACGAGGGCAAGATGCGCGGCCTGCGTGCCGCCTTCAACGCCGACGGCACCGTCACTGCCGGCAACGCCTCGAGCATCAATGATGGGGCCGCGGCACTGCTGGTGGCCTCGCCGGAGAAGTGTCAGGCGTTGGGACTGAAGCCCCGGGCGCGGATTGTCGGTGTCGCGATCCATAGCCAGGAGCCGGAGTGGTTCACGACCGCGCCGATCGGGGCGGTCAAGAAATTGCTGGACAAGGTCGGCTGGGGTGCCTCGGATGTCGATCTGTTTGAGCTCAACGAGGCTTTCGCCATCGTTGCCCTGGCCTGCGGGAAAGAACTGGGCCTGACGCCCGGGAAGACCAACATCTACGGCGGTGCCGTCCCGCTTGGGCACCCGATCGGCTGTACCGGCGCGCGGATCCTGGTCACTCTTCTGACCGGGCTGAAGCGGACCGGCGGCAAGCGTGGCGTCGCCGCGCTTTGTGTCGGCGGCGGTGAGGGGATTGCCATGGCCATCGAGACGGTCGGCTAGGCCGTCCGCCCTGCCAGGAGAGAAACAGAAATGCCATCCACCGAATCCAAGACCAAGCCCAACTCCAGCGTGGCCACCGACCCGAGCACCATGATGGCCTCGTTTTGGACCCAGTGGCTGGAGCAATCCAGCCGGGGAACCCAGGCACTACTCGAGGCAATGCAAACTGTTGGCGACCCGCAGCAGATCCAGCGCCGCTGGCTCGACGCGGTCTCCCAGAGTCTCGACGATTTCATGCGCACCCCCACGTTCCTCGAGCTCCTCGGGAACAACCTCAAAACGATCACCGACTTGAAGGGGATGCAGGACGAGGTCATCCAGGACACGGCCCGCCATTTCGGCCTGCCCCTGGCCGCCGACATCACGGGCCTGTTCGAACGTTTACACAGCACCGAACAGAACATCCTCAAGCGGCTGCAGGCCATCGAAGAACGGCTCAAGGGCATCGAAACCAAGCATTGAGTGGAACGGCCACTCCCATCCCTCTTTCCCTTCGGAGTTGAAGATATGTCAATTGGGAGCGAAACGCCTCCATCGTCGGACGTCGAGTCGGCGGTGCCGGATTTTAGCCTGGCGGGGAAGAAGGCGTTTGTCACCGGAAGTTCGCGGGGCATCGGCCGGGCCGTGGCGCTAGCGCTGGCCCATGCCGGGGCCGATGTCGCCATCAGTTGCAATACTGGAGGCGAGGCCGCCGAGGATGTTTGCAGCGTGATCCGGACCATGGGTCGCAAGGCCCATTACTACGCCCACAATGTGGCCCTGGAGTCGGAAATCGATGCGATGTGCAACGAGGTCAAGCGCGACTTCGAGACCATCGATATCCTGGTCAACAACGCGGCCATCAACCGCGACCGGACCTTCAAGAGACTGACCAAGGAGGCCTGGGACGAGGTGATCACCACCGACCTGACCAGCGTTTTCCTGGTCACCAAGCATTTCATCGACGCGATGGCCGATCGCGGCTGGGGCCGGGTCATCAACATGTCGAGCATGTCGGGCGAGATCGGCAATTATGGCCAGGCCAACTATGCGGCCGCCAAGGCCGGCATGATCGGCCTGACCAAGACGCTCGCCCGCGAGTACGCCCGCAAGGGAGTCACCGTCAATTCCGTGGCACCGGGGTTCACCCGGACCCGAATGACCGAGGGAATTCCCGATAAGGCAATGGAGCTTGTCACGGCGGCGACCCCGCTGGGCAGGATGGGAGAACCGGTGGAAATCGCCGCTGGCGTGGTCTACCTGGCCTCCCCATCGGCCGGCTTCATCACGGGGCACGTGCTCGACATCAACGGGGGATTCGCGATGTAGTGATGGCCCCGGCGCCTTTGCGGGCGCCGGGACGATTCCGGATCGTGGGGGCCGATCCGCTCTGCCAGGGCCCTCGATCTGCCTTGGTTCGCCGCCGGGCTTTTCATGATCCGGCGGCATCAAGGTGACATGACGGGAAAGGCAAGCATCATGGCCAATGATATTAACGATATCACCCTGGGCATGCAGCATGAATGGTTCAACCAGGCCTTGGTACAGCAGAAGGCCGTCTACGAAGCAACGCTCAAGATGTGGAGCCGCTTCTTCGCCGTCCCCCGGGTCATCGACCGGGCACGCGACGTCAAGGTCGGCACCACGCCCTCCGACATCGTCTACGAAGAAGACACCCTCCGCCTGATCCGCTACCGCCGCGAGACGCCGGCAGTCTACGCCGAGCCGGTCCTGTTCTGCTATGCCTTGGTCAACCGGCCCTACATCGTGGACCTACAATCCGACCGCAGCGTGATCCGGCAACTGCTGGCCCGCGGTTTCGAGGTCTACCTGATCGACTGGGGCGTCCCCTCGGCCGCCGACCGCAGCATGACGCTCAAGGACTACATCGACGGCCTGATGAAGAATTGCGCCGACGACGTCCTCAAGCGGCATAAGGTCCAGAGTCTCCACCTGGTGGGCTACTGCATGGGCGGCACGATGTCGACCATCTTCACAGCCCGCAACCCGGACATCGTCAAGTCGCTCTCCATCATGGCTGCCCCGATCGACTTCGGCGCCGGCAAAGAGGAATCGCTGGTGACCTTCTGGTCGAACCCTGATTACTTCGACATCGATGCTCTGGTCGATGCCTTCGGCAACGTACCGGCCACGTTCTTGCAAGCCAGCTTCGGGATGATGAAGCCGGTGCAGAACTACTACAGCAAGTACATTACCTTCTTCGACAAGATGGACGACGACAAGTTCATGGAAAACTACTTCGCCATGGAGAAGTGGGGCAACGACAATATCCCGGTCGCTGGCGAAACCTTCCGCGAGTTCGTCAAGAAGTTCTACCAGCGCAACGAACTGATCAAGGGCGAGTACAAGCTGGGCGACGAGCTGGTTGACCTGAGCAAGATCACCTGCCCATTGCAGATCCTCATGGCCAGCGCCGACCATCTGGTGCCGCCGAGCCAGAGCGAGCCCCTCAAGTCCAAGGTCGGATCGAAGGACGTCAAGTGCCGGACCCTCGACGCCGGCCACATCGGGCTCTCGGTCAGCTCCAAGGCCCACAAGGTGTTCTGGCCCGAGGTCACCCAGTGGCTCGGCGACCGATCGACACGCGTGAGCTACTGAGAGGATTGTGAACTCCGGCAATTCCCAAGGGGAGGATCAGGCTCCCGCCCAGCCATCGATCATGGCTTGGCGGAGCCTTGCCCTCCCCGGTTGTTTTGTCCGTGTTCTATCTGCGCGAGTGCGCGCTCGAGCTGCAATTGCCCGCGGTCAGACGGTCTTCGTGATGCCCGGCATGGCACACTGATAAATGCCGTCCGCTTTCGCCTTGGAGCGCGGAGTGGCATCCCAGGCGATACTGTGGGGGCGTAAGTCAGTTCGGACTTCGCAGCCGCGTTCCACGTGACGAGCTTGCCTGAGTAAGTTGACTGCGGCCGAGGATCGCCGTCAGCGTGCTGTCAGCGGCCCAGTCGAGTTCGTTGTAGGGTCGATTGGCGACGACCGCGGCAAGCAGGTCGTCCCACTCGGTCTGGTGGCCGTCCCGGCCTGGCTTGAGTCGCTTCGGCTGCGAACCCTTGAGCTGGATCACGACCGCGTCTCCGCCGTCGAAGCTGACAAAACCCTTCGTCCCATGGGCATGGTGGCTGAAGTTCGACCAGCAGCCGGGTTGCTGTCGGCTGGCAGATCCCGAGGCGGACGGAGCGCCGCCTGAGCTCACCGGGCATGCGGACGGGGTGATTACACTGAATGTGGCCGAGGCGGATGAGGTGGAACGGGAGCGCCGGCGGCTCCGGCTCCACGAGCCGTACCGCACCGCACCCTCTTGGGCCATCTTCGTCACGAGATCGGCCACTACTACTGGGAGCGATTGATCAAGAACAGCCCGCTCATCGACGACTTCCGCGAGCAGTTCGGCGACGAGCGCCAGGACTACGCCCAGGCGCTGACGACTGGTTCCCGCTTACCTACGTGCTCAACAATCTGAACCGTGGCATGGGACTACCCGACGGCTACCCGTTCGTGCTCTCGCCCCCGGCTGTCGAGAAACTGAAGTTTATGCACGAAACGTTGAATGCCGGCACGACGCCAGGGAGCGCTCCTTGTTCAGATTCCTCGCCTGGCTTGCGCGGCTGGCGAGAGCTCAACGGAACTTCACGATCGGCTGATCGACTGCCACGCTATCGCCCGGTTTCGCCATGACTTCGGCGACGACGCAGTCGTTTTCGGCCTTCAGGATATTCTGCATCTTCATGGCCTCGATCACCACCAGGTTCTCACCGGCGCGCACCTCCTGGCCCGGCTTGACGGTGATCTCGGTAAGCAGTCCGGGCATGGGCGAGAGCAGGAACTTGGAGAGATCCGGCGGCGGCTTGTCGGGCATGAGCGCCAGCAGTTCGGCGGCGCGGCTCGTCATGACGATGGCGTCGGCCTGGGTGCCCCAGTGCATGACGCGGTATTTCAGGCCCATACGCTCCACTTGAACGCAGATATTGGTGCCGTTCCAGGTACCGCGAAGCAGAATCTCGCCGAGCTTCCAGTTGGTTCGCAGGCAACTCGATTGACCTTGATAGGTGATATCGCATCCGCCATGAACGAGGCTCACAGTCAGGTGGAACCTCTGGCCCTGCATCAGGACGACCCACTCGTTACCGACCCGGCGCTCGTGGCCCTTGAGCTGGCCGGTGGTTCGCACCGCGCGGTGGATGTAACGGCGGCGTGCGTAGGCGGCCACCGACGCCAGCAGGAGCGGATCCTCATGCAGCAGCGTCGAGGGATGAAAGCCCTTGGGGAACTCTTCGCCGATGAAGCCCGTGTTGAAGTCGCCGGCAATGAACCGCGGATGCCGGCTGAGGGCGGCCTGGAAGGCGAGGTTCGACGAGATGCCGCGAATGACGAAGCCGTTCAGTGCGTCGTGCATCCGGGTGATGGCCTGGTCGCGGGTCCCGCCGTGGGTGATGAGCTTGGCGATCATCGAGTCATAGTGGATGGAGATCTCGTCCCCCTCGAAAACGCCCGTATCGACCCGGACAGCGCCAAGGTCTTGGTCGGGCGGCATGAAGCGGACGAGGCGGCCGATGGACGGCAAAAAGTTGCGGAATGGGTCCTCGGCGTTGATCCGGCACTCGATCGCCCAGCCCTCGCGGCGGACTTGCTCCTGAGTGAACGGAAGCGCTTCGCCGGCGGCGACGCGGATCATGAGCTCGACAAGGTCGAGCCCGGTGATCAGCTCGGTGACCGGGTGCTCGACCTGGAGTCGCGTGTTCATCTCCAGGAAGAAGAAGCTCTTGTCCTTGCCGACGACGAACTCGACGGTGCCGGCGGACTGGTAGCGCACGGCCTTGGCGAGGGTGACGGCCTGCTCGCCCATGGCTTTGCGGGTCGCCTCGTCGAGAAATGGGCTGGGGGCCTCTTCGATGACCTTCTGGTGCCGCCGCTGGATCGAGCACTCGCGTTCCCAGAGATAAACCACGTGGCCGTACGCGTCGCCGAGCACCTGGATCTCAATGTGCCGGGGCTCCTCGACAAACTTCTCGATGAAGACCCGGTCGTCGCCGAAGGCGTTCTTGGCCTCGGTCCGGCAAGATGCGAAGCCCTCGGCCGCTTCCTTGTCGTTCCAGGCGACGCGCAAGCCGCGACCGCCGCCGCCGGCAGAGGCCTTGATCATCACCGGATAGCCGATCTTGCGGGCGATCTCCACGGCATGCGCGGGCATCTCGATCGGCTCGTTGTAGCCAGGGATCGTGTTCACGCGGGCATCGCGGGCGAGCTTCTTGGAGGCGATCTTGTCGCCCATCGCGGCGATGGACTCATGTTTGGGCCCGATGAAGACAATTCCTTCTTGCTCCAGCCGCCTGGAGAATTCCTCGTTCTCGGAGAGGAAGCCGTAGCCCGGGTGCACCGCCTCGGCCCCGGTCTGCTTGCAGGCGGCGATGATCCTGTCCATCGCCAGGTACGATTCCTTGGACGGAGGCGGGCCAATGCAAACTGCCTCGTCGGCCAGATCGACATGCCGCGCGTTCTTGTCGGCCTCCGAATACACGGCTACGGTGCGGATACCCATCGTGCGTGCCGTCCTGATGACTCGGCAGGCGATCTCACCCCGGTTGGCGATCAAGATTTTTTGGAACATGGCTACCTCGGAAGTCATTCACCACGGATGCGCCAAGATCACCGAGCGGCGGCCGGCAATCTGCGATGACACAACTCTGTGTCGCGCGCGTCCGCCGCGATCCGGCTGTTTCAAAGGGGAATGTTGCCGTGCTTGCGCCACGGGTTTTCCAGTTTCTTTTCTCTGAGCATTGCCAGCGAACGGCAGATGCGCTTTCTGGTCTCGTGGGGCAGGATCACGTCGTCAATGAAGCCCCGATGGCCCGCGATGAAGGGGTTGGCGAACTTCTCCTTGTATTCCTTCTCGCGGGCGGTGATCTTCGCCGGATCGCTCTTTTCCTCGCGAAAGATGATCTCGACCGCTCCCTTTGGTCCCATGACCGCGATCTCGGCGGAGGGCCAGGCGAAGTTCACGTCGCCCCTCAGATGCTTGGACGACATCACGTCATAGGCCCCGCCGTAGGCCTTGCGGGTGATGAGCGTGACCTTGGGCACGGTGCACTCGGCATACGCGTAAAGCAGTTTGGCGCCGTGCTTGATGATGCCGCCGTACTCCTGGGCAGTCCCCGGCATGAAGCCGGGCACGTCCACGAACGTCACGATAGGGATGTTGAAGGCGTCGCAGAAGCGAACGAACCGCGCTGCCTTGATGGCGCTGCGGATGTCGAGGCAGCCCGCCAGGACCAGCGGCTGGTTGGCCACCAGGCCCACGGTCTGCCCGTTCATCCGCCCGAAGCCGATCACGATGTTCTTGGCGTGGTCGGGCATGAGCTCGAAGAAGTCGGACTCATCGACGACCTTGACGATCAGCTCCTTGATGTCGTACGGCTTGTTGGGACTGTCGGGGACCAGGGTGTCCAGCGACATCTCCATCCGGTCGACCGTGTCCTCGGTGGGCACGATCGGCGGTTTTTCCTTGTTGCTGGATGGGATGAAACTAAAAAGGCGGCGGGTCATCATCAGTGCCTGGACATCGTTCTCGAAGGCAAGGTCGGCGACTCCCGACCTGGTGGTATGAGAGATCGCGCCGCCCAGCTCCTCGGCGGTCACTTCCTCGTGGGTGACGGTCCTTACCACCTCGGGCCCGGTCACGAACATGTACGAGGAGTCTTTCACCATGAAGATGAAGTCGGTCATCGCCGGCGAGTAAACCGCGCCGCCGGCGCAAGGGCCCATGATTAGGGAGATCTGGGGGATGACGCCCGAGGCCAGGACGTTCCGCTCGAACACGTCGGCGTAACCGGCCAGCGAGGCGACCCCCTCTTGAATCCTCGCGCCGCCCGAGTCGTTCAGTCCAATCACCGGCGCGCCGACTTTCAGGGCGTGGTCCATGATCTTGCCGATCTTCTCGGCGTGCGCCTCGGACAGAGAGCCTCCGAAGACCGTGAAGTCCTGGCTGAAAACGAACACCATCCGGCCGTTGATGGTGCCATAGCCGGTGACCACCCCGTCCCCCGGCACGGACTGATCGGCCATGCCGAAGTCGTAGCAGCGGTGCCCCTTGAACATGTCCCATTCCTCGAAGGAATCGGGGTCGAGCAAGAGCTCGATACGCTCCCGGGCGGTGAGCTTGCCCTTGGCGTGCTGCGCGTCGATGCGCTTCTGGCCGCCACCCATGCGGGCGGCCGCTCGCTTCTCATCAAGCTGGCGGATGATACTGTACATGAGGCACCTCGGCGATTCGGGAGTTCTTCTAATCCTGGGCCATGGAGGCGTGCCGACCGGAACGATTTCTTACCAACTGCGTGACTGCGTGCCGCAGATCAGTCTCCCTTCTTGGTGCCGTCCAGGTATCCCAGAAGCCGGTGAGCGGCGGCGGCCGGGGTCTGGCCTCCTGCGGCCACGGCACGGCTGATCGTCTCCAGGCTATGCCTGACTTGGGGGTGTTGCCGGAACCGGGCGCGAAGGCCGCTGCCAATCAGCGTCCACATCCAGTCCACGGCCTGGCGCTGGCGTTTCGCCTCCAGCTCGCCGCTCTCGGTCATCACTTTTCGGAAGCGTTCGATCTCTCCCCAGAAGGCGTCGATGCCAGTTCCCGCCACCGCGCTCAGTGTAACCACCGGCGGCCGCCAGTGGGCTGACGCACTGCGCAGCATGGAGAGGGCCCCCACGAACTGGTGCTTCGCCATGGCCGCCGCCTTGGGATCGATGTCGGCCTTGGTGACGACGATGATATCCGCCAGCTCGACGATCCCCTTCTTGATTGCCTGCAAATCGTCGCCGGCGTTGGGAAGCTGGAGCAGCACGAACGCGTCGACCATGCCGGCGACGGTCGTTTCCGACTGGCCGACCCCCACAGTCTCGACCAGGATCACGTCGAATCCGGCCGCCTCGCACACCAGCATCGCCTCGCGAGTCTTCTCTCCCACTCCGCCGAGCGAACCGCGGGAGGGCGACGGGCGGATGAACGAGTTTGGCTCCTGGCAGAGCCGCTCCATCCGGGTCTTGTCGCCGAGAATCGAGCCCCCGGAGAGCGAGCTGGAGGGGTCCACCGCCAGAACCGCGACCCGGTGTCCCCGGCCGATGAGGTAGAGCCCCAAGGCCTCGATGAACGTGGACTTTCCCGACCCCGGAGCACCACTGATCCCCAGGCGGATCGACCGGCCCGTCGAGGGCAAGATCGCCTCCACCACGGCCTCGGCGCGGGCCTGGTGATCACGCCGCGAAGACTCGAGGAGCGTGATCGCCTTGGCCATCGCCCGGGTCTGACGCGCGCGCACGCCATCGACGAGTTTCTGGTCGCAGGCTTCCAGCAAGAGCTTGCCGGTCACGTTGTCTTTCATCGTACGGACTGAAGCACTACACGGCTCGAGCGCGTCCCTGCCCAGAGGGATGCGAGACAATCTCCATTATGCAGGCGCCATGAAGTGGAAACCAGTCTCCCGTCGCGGAAACGCAAGGAATCCGCGCTCGGACATCAGACGAAGATCGCTCCGCCAGAGATCTCCGGCGATCAGGCCCGGATGTCGCGAAAGCAAAACTCGCGTTTACAGCCTCATTACAGCCTAAGGCCCGGCGTTCGCGGCCTCGATCCGCACCTTGCGCCGGGAGATCGTGGGCGACCACGGCTTGCCGTCCCAGAAGGCCCTGGCCACCAGTAGGTGATGTCCGGCCCTGGAAGGCGCGGCCAGTTCCAGCGCGCAGACGGCCGTTCCGACGGGTGCGACGGTGAATCGCGTATCGGCCTGCACGGGCAGCCCGCCTTGCTCGAATTCCCAGGTCAGAGACAAGCGGCCCGTGGCGGTCTCGTGCGTGTTGTTCACGAGCTGGCACGCTCCACGTAATTGCTGGTCCGGACTCGCTCGCTGCCTCAGGGTCTGGGTGCCTCGGCCGACGGCGCCGGCTCGAGTGTGATGCCGCCGTTGCTCGTCTCCAGTTTCAGATCGATGTCAGCGTTCGAGCCCGAGCCGACATGACCGGCCAGACGGTTGCTGCCGGGTTTGCCGCTGCTGGGCTGGAGCCCGGGGAACCGGTTGGTTACAGTGCCGTTCGATGTACTGGCCTCGAACTGGAACTGAGCCGCGGCGGGCAACACGAGCTCGATGCTGCCGTTGCTTGTCGCGAGCGTGTGTTTTCCCTTATCGAGCGTCCCGGCGAAGTGGATGTCGCCGTTCGAGGTTCCCGCGGCCAGGGTTGCTTCGGTGGCGTCGATCACGATCGCCCCGTTGCTGGTCTCGAAGTCGAGTTTTCCCTTGGCTCCACGAATGTCGACCTTGCCGTTGGAGGAGCGGGCGGTGATCTGGCCCTGGATCCCTTCGGAGGTGATCTCACCATTCGATGTCGTCAGGGAAAGAATGGCTTGCGCTGGAACCGTGAGCTCCACCGCCGCGCCCGACGACCCGAAGGACTTGGGGCCGGTGCGCCTGGCGACGATGCGAACGGTTTCTCCGTCCTGGCTATAGTCCACGCTGACGTTCTTCAGATCCGCCTCGGCAGCCTCCTTGTTGGCTCCCGAACCGGTCTTCGTGACGGTTGCCTCGACCTTGTCTTCCGAGACCACCTTGACGGTGATCGGCCCGTTGTAGGTGTCGACGATCACGGACGGCTGAGACGAGGCGGTGAACGACCTCTGCTCGGTCGCCGAGGCTTTGACCAGATTGGCCATGACTGCGGCACAGCCAGCCATTGCCGGCAGGGGAAGTAGCGACAACGCGAGGGCCAATCGTGCCCAGCCGGCGCGAGATGGTCTTGTGCTCGACATCGGGAATCTCCGGGAGGAATGATGCACGGGAGACTGAATGCGGTGGGGCCGTGCCCAGGGGATTCGTTCGCAAGATAAGAATATTGGCGTGCGGTGCCGGCGGCTTCCTCTTGCTGGACCGTCGTGATCCGGCAAAGCAGCGACCGCTTGCCTTACTGGTTGCTCATAGAAACCGCTCGAGATCTTCTCCCTTGGCGACGACGGTGAGGCCGTCGGGGGTGATGGTCAGGCCGCGCGCGAGGTCGAGCTTGCGGTTCCAGCCGATCTCAAAGCCGGGAGGGATCTTCACTTCCTTGTCGATGATGGCGCGGCGGATTCGGGCACGACGGCCGACCTCCACGCCGTCCAGCAGGATCGAGTCCTCCACCAGGGCGTAGCTGTTGACCCGCACATCCGGTGAGATGATGCTGCGGAAGACCTGTCCTCCCGAGACGATGACTCCCTGGCAGACGATCGAATTGAACGCCGCGCCTCGGCGATCCGGGTCAGTATGCACGAACTTGGGCGGAGGGAAGGGCGGCTGAAAGGTGTGAATCGGCCAGTCCTGGTCGTAGAGGTTCAGGATCGGGTCAATTGCGATCAGGTCCATCGTGGTCTGGTAATAAGCGTCCAGAGTGCCCACGTCGCGCCAGTAGGCAGCCGTCTTGCGGTTCTCGTCGCGGAACGGGTAGGCGAAGATCCGCATCCCCGCAGCCATCATGGCGGGAATGATATCCTTGCCAAAGTCGTGGCTGCTCAGTTCTTTCTTGGCGGCGTCCTGAAAGAGCTGCTCGTACATCACGTCCGTGTTGAAGACATAAATGCCCATGGACGCCAGCGAGACGTCGGGATGACCGGGCATGGGCGGAGGGTCGGTGGGCTTCTCCACGAAGCTGGCAATCCGCCCTGCGCTGTCCATGCCCAGCACGCCGAATTTCCGGGCCAGCGTCTGCGGTACCGGCAGGCAGGCGACCGTCAGGTCGGCCCGGTTGTCACGGTGGAAATCGATCATTCTTGCGTAATTCATTTTGTAAATATGATCACCTGCAAGAATCATCGTGTCGCGGGGCGAGGCCTTCTCGATCGTGTACACATTCTGGTAGATCGCATCGGCGGTTCCCTGGTACCACATCTCGGCAATTCGCTGCTGGGGAGGGATCACCTCGATGTACTCGCCCAGCTCGCGGCAGAGGAAATTCCATCCCTGGTCGATATGGCGGTTCAGGCTGGTGGCCTTGTACTGGGTCAGCACCAGGATCTTGCGCATGTCGGAGTTGATGCAGTTGGAGAGTGTGAAGTCGATGATCCGGTAGATCCCGCCGAAGGGAACCGCCGGCTTGGCGCGGTCCCGGGTGAGCGGCTCGAGACGCGATCCCCGGCCTCCCGCCAGGACGATCGCCAGCACGTCGCGATACACCAGACTACCTCCACTCGTTGCCCCGATGACCGTCGCGTCTTGAACTCGACCGGCTCACCTGGTGAGAATCATCTTACCCGATTTCTCGGGGCTCCACACGCAAGCCCTCGGGATCGGGCATTGCACCTGGCTTGAAAGAACCGGGTGGCCTGGGCCGCCGCTGGCCCTGTGTCTCTCATCGACGCCTGGTTCCACGAGCTGCACGCGATCAGCCAGGACGTGGCCGGCCACAAGACCAGGGACGTCGAATTTCAGAAGGCGCTTGAGGCACTTTACGGACGGGTTGACCTTCCGGCCTTGCTCAAGACGCTCGACTTCGACCGGATGGCGGCCGGGGTGAATTATCCGGCGGTCGGCGCCCGCAGTCTCGAGGTGAGCTTCTCGCAAGTCTCCGGCTTGCCCACGAGCCTCGTCTTTGGCCGGCAGATCTTCGCGATGGCCCGGGGCCGCTCGGTCATCCCCCGCGGCCATGACAACATGGCGACCGGCTTTCTGGTCCTCAAGGGCACCCTCAGGGGCGCCACTGGGATCGCGTCGAAGACCACAAAGACCACTACCTGATCCGCCCGACCATCGACCGCACGTTCAAGCCCGGTGAGTTCTCGACCGTTTCCGACCATCGGGACAACGTCCACTGGTTCACCGCTCAGTCCGAACACGCGTTCCTATTCAATATCCACGTCAACGGGAGCGATGCTGGTAACCCGAAGAGCCCTGGGCGGGTCTACATCGACCCGCTCGGCGAGAAGGTCGCAGGGGGTTTGATCAAGGCCCCGAAGATCACCTACGGCAAGGCCAACGCGATGTACGGCTGATCGAATTCTTCGCAGTTTCTTGAAGAATTCTACTCATCGAGTCGGCATACTGTGGATCTCGCCCCGCGGCACGAGACCCTGCCCCACCCTGCGCCGTCGTTCTGGCGTCAGTGTTCCCGCAATCTAGTCTCGCCCGGGTAAGGAGGGTTACTTTGGAATGTCTTCCCTGACTGTCCTCGTTGGGTCGGTTCACTGTCATTTCCGCAACAGCATCGCGAGATCTCGAGCCTGTGCGCTCTTGCTTGGGACCATGCTCGCCGCGGCGAGCTGGCCGGTAGAGGTCTGGGCTCAGGCTCCGCCTCAGGTCCAGGTCTCCGACGTGCTCAAGAAGCTGCAAACCCGGTATGCCGCATCCGCCAACGAGAAAGAGCCCCGGGTTTTCCATTTCGGCTCGCAAGAGGCGGGGAGCGTCTTCTCCAACCACACCAGCCACACGAACCGGCTGGTCGGGGTGTATGTCTTCGGGCGCAAGGCCGACCTTGGCTCCGTGATGGGAGAGAACAGCCGGTATCGTGACGCGGAGAAGATCAGAGCCGCGTACGGTGTCGTGCCCGAGAATACCGTCAACCCACGGGCTGTCTACGCCGACATGAGCGATCTCTACCGGGTGCAGAAAGACGCGATCGCACGAGGGGCCAAGTATGTGTTCATCGTCTGGTTCGACGGCCTCGACTGGCCCACGACCCAGGCCGCGGCCATCGTCCGCTCGGGGAAAGTTTACACCGAGGGCAAGGGCTCGGGCCTCTTCTTTCAGGATTATACGGCCGACGGATCGGCCCAGTATGGCTTCGTCGTTACCAGCCCGACCCACGACAAGAGCATTCAGGACGTGGACCGGCAACTCGTCGCGATTCCACCCGGCAGTTTGGGAGGGGGTTACGACGCCGAGATCGCCGGGCCCAATCCCTGGACGCCCGGCCCACTGGGGCCCCAGGCCCCCGGCTACTTGAAGGGGCAATCGGCTGACGAGGTCGATCGGGCGGGCGTCCAGTCCGCCGGCCGGGTCTTGCACGCCTATACCGATTCGTCGCAGAGCGTCGCAGAGCTGGTCAGCGGGGTGAAGTCGTATAACAGCGGGCTGAACATCGCCGATGATAGCCGACTGGTCCCGACCCTTTTCCACGAGCTTCAGGACCAGGGCTGGAAGGCCGGCACGGTGACCAGCGTGCCGTTTTGCCATGGCTCGCCGGCCGGAGTGTACGTCCAGAACGCCGAGCGCGACGACTACCAGGACATCGCCCGGGCCATGCTCGGACTGCCCGGAATCATCCAGCAGGCGCGGCAGGCACGGCTGTACCCGGGACTGGATGTCGTGATCGGCACGGGATACGGCATCAAGGCAAAGGATTCCGACCTGAAGAAGCAGGGCCAAAACGCCGTGCCCGGCAACCTCTACCTGACCGATGCCGACCGGGCGGCCATTGACGTCAAGAACGGCGGCAAGTACGTCTGCGTGCAGACCGAAACCGGGTCGAACGGCGGCCAGGCACTTCTCAGGGCCTCGGCCAAGGCCGCGCGAACCGGTGCTCGCCTGTTCGGCTTCTTCGGGGCAGCGACATTTGATCACCTCCCCTACCGCACCGCCGACGGCCGATTCGATCCTGCGCCCGGTCTGTACAAAAAAGGCATCCCGGTGCCCGCCGAGACCTACTCGGCGGCCGACCTGAATGCTCAGCCCACCCTGGCCCAGATGACCGACGCCGCGCTCGGCGTGCTCTCCGCCCATCCGGGTCAGCCTTTCATTCTGTTCGTCGAGGCTGGCGACGTCGATTTCGCGCTCCACGCCAACAACCTCGATAATGCCATCGGCGCCATCTTCAGCGGCGAGGAGGCCGTTCGCACCGTGGTCCGCTGGGTCGAAACTCACAGCAACTGGGACGAGTCAGTCGTGATCGTCTCCTCGGACCACGGCCATTATCTGGTCGTCGATGATCCCCAGGCGCTCGCGGGAGCAAAGTGATCCAACCATCTCTGAAGGTGCGAATAATTCCTTTCGAAAAACCTTGCAACCATTGAGCCGAATCGATCTTTGCCGGTTTCTGGATTGATGATCAAAGATCCGAGCTCAGCTCAATGATGAATCAGCATCGTCCGGGCATAGACCACCTGAAAGCCCTGCCGCTCGGCGTTGCGCTGCGAGCCGCTGCCGGGCTGAGTACAGATGGCGGCGAGCTTGCAGCCGGAGGCCGCCGCATGGGCCAGCCGCGCCTGGAGCAGGAGAGTCTGTACCCCCCGATGGCGGAAGCTGGGAAGCGTGCCGTCCCCGCAGATCAAGGCCAGGCCATCATGGATCATCAGCAAGCCGCCACCGGCGGGTTGACCGCCCAGGCGCGCCAGCCAAGACGTGGTTCCGGGCACCATGCTCATGGCGATTGCTCCCTCGCGCAGCGACGGAGGAGGGCTTTCTGGTTCTTCGAAGAAACAACGAAGCACCACATCGGCCCAGTGCTCCAACTCGTCAGGACCGACCCGGATGATCTCCACAGTGCCCGTTGACGCGGACCGATGCATCGGCTGCTCGCGCAAGGGCTTGGCCTTGAGCGAGCAGACCAGCGAGTGGGTCTGTTCGGCAATGAGATAGCCGCGGGCGCTGAGTGTCGCCAGCAGCGAGGGATGGGCCAGGGAGGCCACCTCGATCTGGGTGACGGTGCCGCGATCCCGGAAGAATCGCTCGATGCGCCCCAGGTCGTCTCCCACAACGGGCCCATGAAGGCCCAGATTCTGCACTTGCGAAAGCGGCGAACTAGCGCCGAGGAAGACCGCGTGCCCGCCCCCGACCTCGATCACTTCGGCCCCAGACTGAGGGGCCCGTTTTTTCTGTGACCGTGCGTTCTCCACACTCAGGAAATCCCATGCCCCTTCCACACGTTGGGCCAGAGCCAGATCCGCGAAGAATCGCTCGTTCGCCATTCCTTGGGCTCGTACGCTCGTGTCATTCATCGCTTCGGATCTCGCGCCAATCCGTCCGGTTCGGCCCGGATTCCCTCGATCCGTGCAGCATCCCTTGCACCCGCCTAACCGCTGGAGACATCCAGGACTCCATTGCGGTTCGCGGCCAGTCCAAGTTGCTGAGAAAAGAACTAGGACCATACCGGCAGAATACGGCATCGCCCTGGCCCCGGTCGATCCCCCGGCGTCCGGACGCCAGAGTCGATCGCGTTATGCCTTGAGTCGAAATCAATTGTTCGCGTCCGCCAAGCCGCGGGGGGTAATCTCAGGCGAGCTGCTTCTCGCTCCCCTCCCCCACATTCGCCTTGCTGCCTGCCGCGAGCTCAAACCGACCAGGACTTTACACGACGTTCTGTACAGATGTCGCTCTTTCTTCGGCGCAAAGGGCCTGATTCTGTCATGCTGCCAGGTTCGCGGGATCGACCGAGAAACGGGTTGCCAGTCTCCTGCCTGTGGAGGATGATTTCGAGTTAAGGGTGTCGGCCGGGCAGATCAGCCAATGGTCTTCCCTGAGATCCTGGGCACCACGTTCCGCCCGAGTCGGTCTCGTGCGGGAGCTGTCGTCCTGATGAAGGTGAGAATGAATCATGTCAACGCGCATACGATGGTTGGGTCACTCCTGCCTCTTGCTGGAGACTCACGGACAGAATGTGCTGATCGACCCGTTTCTCACGGGCAACCCCAAGGCGGCGGCGACCGCCGAGTCGGTTCCGGCCGATCTGATCCTGATCTCACATGGTCACGGCGACCACGTGGGCGACGCGGTGGCGATCGCGCAGCGCACCGGCGCGACGGTCCTTTCCAACTTCGAGATCAGCACCTGGCTCCAGCAGTCTCCGCGCGGACTGACCAAGGTGCACGGTCTCCAGCACGGCGGCGGCTACACGTTCGACAGCGGAATTCGTGTCAAGCTGACCCTGGCATTCCACGGCTCGGCGCTTCCTGATGGTAGCAACGGGGGCAACCCCTGCGGCTTCCTCATCACCTGCGCCGATGGGATCAAGCTGTATGACGCGGCGGACACGGGACTTTTCGGCGACATGGCCCTGATCGGCGAGGAAGGGCTCGACCTGGCGATCCTGCCGATCGGCGACTACTACACGATGGGTCCCGACGATGCCGTCCGTGCCGTCAAGCTGCTCAAGCCGCGCTTCGTTCTGCCCATCCATTACAACACCTTCCCGCCGATCACCCAGGATGCCAGCGCCTGGGCCGCCCGGATCAAGAGTGAAACCAGCGCAACGCCCGTCGTCCTTCAGCCTGGGGAATGGTTCGAGATCCCGGGCAAGCAGCAATTGGGCCGCGCGTAGCAATGGACTTGTAACCTGGGTCGTTGTTGGTTGCGGGCTATTCGGCGGCGATCTCGCGGGCCTTGGCGAAGACCTCGCCCGGTCGGCCCGAGGTGACGACCTTGCCCCGACGATCGATCAAGGGAGGTGAAAAGGTGAGGTGAAAAGGTGACAGCCACCAAATTGACAAAGCTGGGATATCTTGGTAAAAAGCCGTGAATGTCACGACCGAGGCGACATTCTCCGGGGGGGATGGTTTTCCACGTGCTCAACCGAGGGGGCCGGACAGTGCTTTTGGGGGGAAAGGGAAATAGTGCCACCCGGCCTCCGGACAAGCGTCCGATGGTGCTCAGGCCTGTCTCCGATCCACGCGTCGTGGGGCTTCGCGGGGGCAGAGCCGTTTTTCGGTTTTCGCTACGCATGGAAACCCTGGGGTCGGTTCGTCATCCTTGCCCGAAAAGACGGACCGACAGCGTATTACGCGAAAAGATGAACCGGCACCGGATTGGGCCAACGCGTCGTCGGTCAGCCCGTGATCGTCTCCCACAATTGGGAGTCGATGCACCTCGAGAGGGGCGACGTTGTCCGTCGCAACCGTCACTGTATCGCTCGGGCCGGCCGAGAACAGAGTTTGGGCCGCCAAGACGGTGTGCGTCCGCTGAACCCCGCTCCTTGGCCTCGACGGCGCCACCCATCGCCCGGAGGGCAGAAGGGGTCAGAACGATCGATCCGACCTCCGACCGTCTCGCGGTTGTTCTTGCTGCCGATGGCTCGCAGCTTCTCACGGGACATTGCCCCATCGAGGTCCTTTCACGGATAGAGCTTGAGCTGCATCCATGACCGCCTTGCTTCGAGCTGAACGTCTCGGTTCATCCGCAAGCACGCGACGGTGACGCGGCCCACGGGGGTCAGGCCCTGGATCACGCCGTCCTGGGATTCCACTCGAAAGTGCTCGTCCCAGCGATCGCGTCGCGGATGGAAGAGGCGAACGACTTCTTGCGTCGTCTGATCGACTCCGCTCTGTTGATCTGACTTGTAGAGGTTGCAGGCCCGGCAGGCGAGCGCCTGGTTGAATTCGTCGTCGGGTCCATCCTGTGACGTCGGCACGATATGCTCGACCTCGAAGGGCAGGTTGAAGATGGTCTCCGGCGCGTGACAGTATTCGCAACGATGCCCGGCACGCTCAGCCACGCCGGCATAGTGCCTGTTCATTGCGCCAGGTCGCCGAGCAAAGCCGTGGCACGATCGGTCGCGGCCCGAACCTCGGCGTCAACCAGTTGTTCCAGCTCCGCCTCTTGCTGCGCTGTCAAGAGGGAGTTCCCGGCGATCGCCTCACGTCTCAATGCCATGAGCTCTTCCAGTCGCCGTCGTTGCCCAGCGCTGAAGAAGCGGTCCGGGCTCATGTTCCGAACGATCACGAGGGTATCGGCGTCTTCCTGGGGAAGCTGCGCAGCCAGCGCGTCGAGGGCCTCGCCGGCCGTGCGTCCCATGGCCTGGTTCCGCCCGGACACGGCCCGGAAAGGCATCGATTCCGGATCGGCCGACTCGTGATAAACCGCGACTTTGGTCATGGCGTCGGTTCCCTCTTGCAGATCTCCCAGGTTACCACCCGCGAGCACTTGCGTACAATGCTAACAAGTGGTCGGCCGTCGTCCAGGAAAGGCAATGGCGACCTCACTGGGGAGCGGACGGGGCCACCCGCTCTCTGGTACCTGGGAAACGTGGATGGCCCCCAATGTCATGCCAACCAAGTAGTCCCAGCAACCGGCCTCGTTGATGACGCCATTACCCCGCACGAAAGAAAGGCATTGTAGGTCAAGCTGGAAAGCCTGACCTACTCCCTTGCCGGGGTAATGGTTTTCGAGCAATTCGACGACGTTTCACT
>JBEKTN010000058.1:0-27221 GCA_049516015.1 Isosphaeraceae bacterium
TGATGCGGCCAGGGTGCTGTTCGTCATAATGAATGAACATCCGAGCCAGCCGATCGACTATGCGACCGTGCCAGGGGCCTGGAACTTCCGTCACTTCAACGACTCCTCGCGCCAGCTCGTACGCCCAACCCTCCTCGAATTCGGCCTCGATGAACTCGTCCAGCTTCAGACGGCGTCCGTGGTCGGCCGGGCCGATGCGGAGGGCGGTCAACGTCGGAGTTGCTGTGGCCATCGGCGGTTTCTCCAAAAGACGGGCTTACGAAGGGCCGGTTGCATCAGGACGAATCTCGGGTCGTCACGGGTTCAAGTTCATTTTAGCGGCCTTTTGGGGGCCAGGCCAGCCGGATCAGCTCTCCCCAAATAGGGGGGCGCGGGGTCAGGCCATGTTTTTAGTTTGTTCGATGAATTTCCTCGGTGAAGAAACTTATTGAGGATTTGAGTTCGCTGTGCCGAACTCGAGTCCTTAGTTCAAGAAGCCCGTCAGCCTACGAAAGCCCGAGCCTCGCGCGTGCGCGCGAACATGGGTAACGGTTCCACGCGTTGCAAGGAGCAGAGGCTTCGACGGGGCGAGGACAGGGGAGGAAGTCGGGTGCAGGTGAGCAGAGCGCGGTGACCCTCGGGTCTCGGCCGGAGGCAAATAGACAAGGATCGTCCGGGCTGAAGTGGCTGTCAAGGCTCTGCTGAGGACAAGGGCATGGAGGATGGGGCCGACACGGCAACGGCCGACACACGAGCTGAGCGCCGAGGGCCCCCCGCCGCGCAGCGGCTTACTTGAACTAAATTAAAAACATGGCCTGACCCCACGCCTATGCAAAGGGAAGGGGGCGCCATCTCGTGAGCCGTTGAAGGGAAACATGCCAGGTACATCATGACCTGAGTGATGTCCACGCAACGACGACGGATCGCGCTGGTCGCGAATTCATGAGATGAGGAACCGGGTGCGGGTGATCTGCACGCCCGGTTTGATGAGCGGGGTGTGGAGACGGAGCATGGTCGAGAGGGTGGGACACCCGCAGACGAAAGGACAGGCCCGGAACTTCCGGAATTCGGTATGGTGTCCCCGGAACTCGCGCGGACATCCTTAAACGGGGCTGGATCGTTTCATGCGTCGTGATCGCGTCCGGCGACCGCTCATAACTCATGCAGCGGTGTCCCCCGCTCCAGTTGCTTCGCCGCCTCTTGGAAAGGGGAGTTGACGGATTGTAACGACTCCCAGGCCGCGCGCTTGATCCGTCCGCCCGGCTGGACCAGCAGACCCAGGCCCAGCCGCTGCAGCGCGGGGTTGGCCAGGATCAGCGATTGCAAGTCCTTCGGCTCGGCAATCCCCAACTCGGCGGCGATCTCGTCCAGCCCGAGGTCCTTCAGGTAGAGCCGCGCCACAGCGTCGATCGGCTCGGGGAAGTCGCGGATTGGCTTTGCCTTGTCGTCGCCCGTCTGGAGGATCGAGCCGGTCGCCTTCGTCAGGGCGGCCAAGAAACGGTCTTCGTCTTGGCTGAGCAGGCGGTCCATCTCTCCCCTCCGGGGATAGAGACGTTCGACCTTCCCCCGCGCCTCGCCCGCGACGGCGTTCCCCTCGCGAACTTTGTCTTCGAATCCGCCGATCATGCCGTTCCGGTGGCAGCTGATGCACGACAGGCCATCGACGACTGTTGCCGTGCCCAACGTCCGCAGCGCGCCGGCGACGACCTCAATCGGTCCCGCCTCGATCCGCTCGTCCTTGTTGTTGACCAGCAGGTAGCCTTGCAGGCCGTTAGGGAGGTTGAAGATGATCTCACTCCCGGCGTGTTCGAAGGCGTGCCGCTCGAACGGGTTGCCGTCGAAGACCGGCCCGAGCGGGAACTGGAGTAGATTGGCGGTCCCATCGTCCGTCTTAAAGTCGTAGCTCTTCCAGTAGGCGCCGAAGGCTGCCTCGTGGCGCTCGACCATCCGGTTGTGGCTGGAGACCCTGCTGGTGACGAAGCCCGCGCGCGCCAGGCGGTCGCGGAGGAAGTCGCCCTCCACGTCGACGCCGAGCCTGCGTTCCAGGACCCGGGAGTCAGCCGGCAGGTCGAGGATCGTTTCGTAGAGAGGCGGCCGCGACGCCGTCGCGATGAACCAGTCGGCGCGGACAAAGCAGAGTTCGCAGCCCGTGAGCCCCCCGACCTCGCCCGCGAGCCGCCGCACCTCCTCGTCGCTCGCTTTCTCGTAATCCAGCCCGTACGGATAGCCCCGGTGCGTCTCATCGCGCGCTCCGACGAAACGGGCCGTGTCGTCGGCCTTCTCGAACCGGAGGATTTCCGCCCAGAGGTTCCTTTCCTTCCAGAGCGCGCCGAGGTCACGCAGGTCCACAACGTAGACCGTCTCGTGCGGGTCGATCGACCGGGGCACGACAATCTTCGGCTTCCAGCTCAGGCTGTTGAACAGCTTCGCCAGCGCCGCGCGCGCGAGCCGCAGATCGTGGTCGAGGACTTTGCGGTTGTTGTGCAGGTTGGCCAGCGTGAAGTAGCGCTGGAAGGGCCGATCGGTGAGGGGGGTATTCACCAGGTTGTTGCGAATGGCGGCGAGGATATCGCGGTCGCCGACGAACGGCCGAGGGGCATCCGGGACCGGGACGGGGGACCCGGCCTTCGGCGAGACGGGCGGCGGCTCCGAGACCAGCCGCTCGTTCCTTTTCGGCGGACGCACCTTGTTGCGGGCTATGTAGTTGCGGGCTATGTAGGTGGCCACGGCGAGCAGGACAAGGAGTCCCCCGCCCATCACGACAAGATTCCGCCAGGTCGAGGAAGGGCGCGACGCAGCGCTCCACTTCGGACCGCTGTTGCCGCGTGCCGCCTCCCCGGGCGATTTCTGGTCCAAGAGAAGAGTGTCGGTCGCGACGTCCGCTTCGACGTGGGGCTGCACGTCGCGCGGTTTCAGGCTGGTTGTCGCGCCCTTCTCCGCGGCGAGTCGGGCGTCTTCCGCCAAAGCGGCGGACTCCAGGCCGAGCACGAACGCCCGGCAGGTCGGCCAGCGCTCCTCGGGGCGCTTCGCCAAGGCCCGCGCCAGGACCGGCCGCTCCTCGGGAGCTAGGGCGGTCAGGTCGGGCGGGTCGAGCAGATGTGCCTTTATCATCTGGTTGATCGACTCGGCGTTGAAGGGAAGCCTCCCGGTGCGGAGGTGGTAATACGTCACGGCCAGCGAATATTGATCGGTCCAGCGCGCGACGCGCCCTTCGAGCACCTCGGGCGCCACGTAGTTCGGCGAGAGCCAGAGGGAGCAATCAGCGACGGTCGTCTGGATTACCTTCGCCAGCCCGAAATCGGCCAGGCGCGCCGATCCACCAACCAGGAAGATGTTCTGCGGCTTGATGTCACGGTGCTGGACTCCGACGAGAGTGCCATCACCGGCCGGGTGGCGGAGCTCATTGAGGAAGTCAATCGCCCGAGCCAACTCGTTCATGTAGCAGAGCAGCTCGTCGCGCGGCAAGCCGGGAAGGCTTCTGTCACGACAGGCGCGGAGGCGGTCCCATAGGCTCTCGTCGCACAGAGGCATGCCGATCACGAGGCAGTCCTGCGCCCGGACGGCGAACTGAACGTCGAGCAGATGGGGATGCCGGATGTCGCGGATGACCTCGAGCGCCCGCTGCTCGGGACCGGCCTCGGCGGTGTCGAGACGAATGAACTTCAAGGCAACGCGGACGCCTCCAGGAGCCGTCGCTTCCCAAACCTCGCCGAACCCGCCCCGTCCCAGCCGGCGCACCAGCACATAGCCGGGAACAGGCTCCACTCCAGCCGCCAATTCGAGAGACATGCGGTTCTCCGGGTCAAACAGGGCTCTCCGGTTCCCTCGAGGCGGTTCGGAAATGGGGGGAGCTCAGCCAGCGGGAGATATCAGGTGAAAACAAGGCTCCGGGCATGTTAGATGCGTAACCACGGCCGCGATGACCAGGCGCCTGTGGAGAAAGGCGTAAATGACGGCCGCGACCGAGCCGAGTTTCTGTCGCTCGGCGGTGGAGCGCTCAAAGGGGAAGACGGGCACCGTCTCCAGCGCCGCCAACGCCTCCAGGACGTTGTCCCAAGCGTTGCCCTTTTCCAGAGCGAACAACAAGCCGAGGACTTCGGAGGTGAGGTAGATCCGGAGCAACACCAGAGCCATCAGCAGCCGCGAACGCTTGTCGTGAGCACGCGACTGAACGACCCCTGGCGCAAGACACGTGCTTTCCGGCCGCGCATGGCCTGCGTGACCGCTTCGCGACGCTACGCCTGCGCCGGAAGGAAAGCGTCGAACAGAATATCGAATTCGGCCACGGCCACGCCGGTCATGCTCGCGTAAACGACGGGCTTTCGGCGCAAACGCTCGTAGCTGGTCATCAGGACCCTCCGGTACCGTAAATTAACCGGACGACCCATATTGATGCTATTGCGGAACAACCCTATTGTCAACATGGCCTCGGCTAGTTACGCTCAAAGTGCATGGGGTGACTCTTGTTGATGGCGACTCAACGCTCGATGGTGTCCGAGGTATCCGTCATTTTCGAGTGAGCGCCATTCCGAATTCCATCATTTCGCTTTCTGTCCTGTTTCATAGGCTTTGGGCTACTGACAGCCTATATCAATCGTCCTATTACGCTTGTTTAGGGACTAAATCTGGCTCCCGGGCACCGCGAGCCCCCGCGAAAACCGATGCTCTTAGCTCAGGACCTCGCCATGACGCACCAGCCAACTGGAAACGTCCAGTCCCTCGCCACGTGGCTCGTGGTCCTGCTCGCGGCCCTACCGACCGCCCCTGCTTGCGGGGACGACTTGAACGTCGCGATGGGGAAGTTGGCCGAACGGATCGAGCAACGCCTCGACGCCGAAGGCGAGTCGACGGTTGCTCTCAATCAGTTTACCGCTCCGGCACGGCTGGCCGCCAATGCCTCGTCGGGGATCCGCAAGGCCCTCGAGAAGGAACTGAAGAGGCGCGAGATCCTCGTCAAGAGCAGCGCACGGTTCGAGATTAACGGGGAATATCGCCTGGTCGACGACCCCGTCGAGCAGAAGACCGTGGTCCGGATCATCGGTCGCATGGTCGACCAGAACAACGGTCGGATTCTGAGTCAGTACAACATGGATGTGAAAAATCTCACGTCGATCGCCGGCCTGGTCGGCGCCACGATGGTGGTCCCGCTCGACCCCGTGTCCGCGGATCGCGAGCGGGCGATCCTCGACGGCCTCCGGAAACCGAGCGCACGAGTCGATTCGACCCGGATCTCGGCCGGTCCCAAGAGCCCCTTCGCGCTTGAGATCCTGGTCGGCCCCTCCCCCGACGGGGAACTCCGACCCCGGGGGGCCACGGTCGCCGACGGCCAAGCTTTCATGAACATCCGCACCAACGAGCGCTACGCTATCCGGCTGATCAACGACGCGCCCTTCGAAGCGGCGGTGACCCTGACGATCGACGGCCTCGGTCTCTTCGCCTTCAGTGACAACCCGGAATACAGCTACGTGATCGTTCCGGGACGTTCCAGCGGCCTGATCATGGGCTGGCACCGGACGAACGAGGTGGCCGAGGAGTTCGTCGTGACCGAGTATTCCAAGAGCGCCGCCGCCTCGCGGTTGCTGGCCCCGTCGGCGGACCTGGGCGTGATCACAGCCTGCTTCGCCGCCGCCTGGCCGGCCAACGGCAACCCGCCGCCCGACGAGGGGATGGAGGGACGCTCGATCAAGGCCACCGGGCGGGGCCCGAACACCAGGACCAACTTCACCGAGGTCGAGCGAAAGACGGGGAGGCTGCGGGCGGCGATCAGCGTCCGCTACACCAAGGAGGACGGCTCCAAAGACCCACCGAGGCCCTGAGCGTCCACGCAGCGTGCGCCCCCCCGGATCGACCGGCCCCGGCAGTGCAGCCCGCCTCAGGGGGCCTTCAGGCGGGGGTCGAGTTCGAACGCCTTGCGGAAGTCTCGGGCGGCCCCCGCCTCGTCCTTCTTTGCCTCGCGGGCGACCCCCCGGTTGAAATACGCCTTCGCGTTCCTGGCGTCGAGCGCGATGGCGCGGGTGCAGGCCGCGATCGCTTCATCCCAGCGATTCATCCGGGTCAGGATCGCACCCTGGCCGACGTGGGTGACGACGAGGTCAGGGTTGATGCGGGCCGCCTGTTCATAATCGGCCAGGGCGGCTTTGAGGTCGCCGCCATCCCCGAGCGCGATGGCCCGGCCGACGAAGGCGAGGGCGTTGTTAGGGTCGGTCTTGATCGCCTCGGAGTACTCTCTGAGGGCCTGGGGGAGCCGTCCCCTCGCGTGATGGAGCCTGGCCAGCCCGAGATGCGCCCTGGCCGAGCTCGGGTCGGTCCGGAGAGCTTTGGCGTATTCGCGCTCGGCCGCCGCGTCGTCGCCTTGCTGCCGCAGCGCGTCGGCTCGATCGAGGAGGTCAGCGGCGTCGGCGCCGCCGGGCTCCGGCCGCTGGGCCGTTAGCGACGCTACCACCCATCTGTTCGCCGTGCTCCGGTCGGCCTGGAACACCGGCGTCTGAATGGACGAGAGCGCGGCACGCGCGTGGGTCTTGGTCTCCCGGCGGACGAAGCCTTCCAGCTCGTCGAGCGTCAGTTTCCCGTCGCGATCGAGGTCGGCGGCCCCTTCCCAGGCCTTGATGACCTGGTAAAAGAAGATGCCGTGGCGGAGCACCGGGTCTTCGAAGCTCCTCTGCTCGCTGTTACAACTGAACAGCGCGGCCATGCCCTTGGGTAATGGGCCCTCGGCCATCCCGCGGGGGGGCTGGAGCGAGACGCCGGCGCTACGCGCGTTGTCGGCCTCGGGATCGTTGCGGCAGGCGTCGACCAGGAGCAGCTTGCGGCCGACCTGGGACTGCTCCATCTCCTTGTAGATGTTCTTGATGTTGATGAGCGTCGCGGGGTTCTTGAGGTCGGCGTCCGCCGGGAGGAAGTAGTTCTCGCCCGCGGGCCCGATCTGGACGCCGTGCCCGGCCAGCGCGACGATGAGGAAGTCTTCCGGCTCGAGGGTGGCCAGCAGCAGGTGGAATTCCTTCAGAATCTTCTTGCCGACCGGCTTGAAGCGGGGGATCGACTGGCGATCGTGGAGTACAACAATGTTCTTCGCTGGAACCCCGCTGTTGCGAAGGACCCCGGCAAACGAGATCACGTCGTCGCAGGCAAATCTCAACGCCTTGAGCTCATCCTTGCTTTCGTATTCCGAAATCCCGACGAGGAAGGCATAGGTGTCACCATTGGAAGCCGGAGTCAATTCGAGCAGGGCGAGCAGGCCGAGTAGCAACCAGAAGAAGCGAGGCCGTCGAGATCGTGACATGGCGGTCATACCTCGGGGTGCAATTCGCGACGAGAGAAGTCCGGCCAGTGTCGTTCGTCGCGGTGGGGGGCCGAGCCTTCCCCATCTCAACAATACGATGACAGCCGGGTCAGCGTGGCCTTGCATGCCGCGCGGAGATTAGACCTAATACAAGTTTAGCATTAACACCCTTGGAGGTCCCACAGAAAAAAACAGACAATTGGAGATTTGAATTCCCAGGAGAATCGTGCCGGAACCTGGAATAATGGCCTCGAATTCTGGGGTAAACGTCCTGGAAATCGGGTCAATTCTCTCAGGTTTCGAACGATCACCTCCAGTTAACAGGATCATCGCAGCCCGAACCAGGTCCCCTATCATTATCTCCACAAATGTCTGAAAAAAACATCACGTAGCTTTGTCCGAGGGGAATCTGTTATATAATTACTTGGATCGGGGTCTAGGTGGACTCGGTGCTCGCGGGCGGGCCGACGACATTTCCCCGGATGTCTCCGGGACCCTCGACGCCGACCGACATCGAGAGAGAGAGGCCTGTTATGTGCTCGCTCGGCCGGGCTGGCATGATGATGTGGGTCGTGTTGACGTTTGGATACCTCGCGTATCCCGGCGCTACACTCGCCCAGCGACGGGACGGCGGCTTCGGCCAGGGCCTCAGGTCCAAGGCGTTTGAGTCGGCACCGGGCTTCGGCGGGAGGAGGGACGGCGAGCCGCCGGTGATGAACCCCGTGCCGTCCGGCGTCGGGCCGGGCAGGCGGTTCGGTCGCGGGGATGGCATGCCCGGGGGTCCTGGCGGGCCTTCGTACAACCTCAATCCGCCCTATTATCTCCCCGGCCAGACCTACGGTGGGCCCTATCCCAACCAGTCCCTCCCCAACACCGGCCAGCCCTATCAGGCCGCCGACGGCAACTGGTACTACCCGGACGGAAAGCCCTACTCGACCGCTTCCGCTCCGACCGTGGCGAATCCGGGCCGCCCTTACCTGGCCACCGACGGCAACTGGTACTACCCGGACGGACGGCCTTACTCGACCGCTTCCGCTCCGACCGTGGCGGATCCGGGTCGCCCTTACCTGGCCGTCGACGGCAACTGGTACTACCCGTACGGACGGCCTTACTCGACCGCTTCCGCTCCGACCGTGGCGGATCCGGGCCGCCCTTACCTGGCCGTCGACGGCAACTGGTACTACCCGGACGGACGGCCCTATTCGACCGCCGAAACGACGGCCTCTCGCCCGACAACCGCTGCGGCGGGGGTCACGCAGGCCGTGATGAACGTCCTCCCCGATTCAGGGCGGCCCACGGCGGCGACGCCGACCGCCACGGCGACGGTCACGCCAGCCGTGAACGTCCTCCCAGATCTAGAGCGGCCCCCCGTGGTTGAGAAGAATAACATCGTCAGGACCCAGGTCTCGGCTGCCCCGCCCTCGATCCGCAACGACTTGGCCCAGGGACTGGCCCGTGCGCTCGAAGAGGGGATGGACCGGCTCGAGAACAGCCTCCGCGAGGCCCTCTTCAGCGAGGCCGACGAGGCGGCCTTCCTGGCCATCTACAAGAGGTCGTTCACCGACGACACCCCGCAGTTCCGGCTCGCCCGCAAGAACATCAAGTATCTGGACGCCGATGAGCTTCGCCAGGGCCTGATCATCGACGGGATCGTCGATGCCGGAGCCCGGGTCTATCCGGCCAAGCTCGAGCTAAGTGCCAAGTTTGGCACGTTCAAGAAGGCCGTCCTCGACGATCGATCGGTCGCTGAGTACGATCGATCGGCCAGGGGGCTGCTCAAGACCTACCAGCAGGTGGCTCAATCACCCGACTTCAATGAGCTGAAGGTCCCGGACCACGACCAGATCCAGGCTGAGTTGGTCAAGTTGCGGCACATCGTCGAGCTCCGCCAGCGGCTGGTCGAGGCAAAAGAGACGGCAACCGGGGGAATGATCACGTTGGACAAGCGGTTCCGGATCGTCTCCTATCCCGGCTTGACCAGGGATACGGTCCAGGCGATCGATTCTCAGGTTTGCCTCTGGGGGACGGGCTCGGGTATGGTCGAGGTGCGAGACGCCGAACTCTTGGATCTGGGCGTCCCCCTGCTGAATAGTGCAGCGTCGCCCCTGCCCGAGACGCCCCGGCCGCCCGCTCCCACCGGCACCGTGGTTTATAACCCGAAAGACTCGCCCGTCACGGTTCACTACGTGGTCGACGGCGCCCCCTTCCAGCTAAAGCCGGGCGAATCTCGCTCGCACGAGGTCAAGGCGAACTCCCGGTTCACCTACAATCGAGGCGAGACCCTGGGCAACGTTACCTACCAGTTGCTCGCGGGCACGTACAAGTTCTCGATCCAAGACCGCGCCTGGCAGGTGACGAAGGGGTCCTTCTCGGTTGTGATCGACAACTCGGCCAATGGCTATGATTTTCATTGCGAGGTGGACGGCCAGCCGCGGGTGATCCCCCCACAGAAAACGTTGGAACTGGACAGCATCTATCCGATGTCGATCCGGTTCGACCGGGGTCATGGTCAGGGGATGGCGTGCAAGCTTATTGACGAATCCCTCAAGGTCACCGTCGGCGTCGCGCCGGGGTCGGCCGGGCTTGACCTGTTCCTCGGAACCAGTCAGGAGCTCTGCCTCCATCCCACGGCCTCCGAGCCGATCGCGTCCCAGGCGCAGCCCGGTTTGGCGATGCCACCGAAGCTCGGTCGGCAGTCGGTCTTGCCGACAGTCGACGACCTGCGATGAGCCCTCAATATTCCTTGGTGCGCCGGCCGTCCTACCGGGTCGAGGTGGTCGGTGTAGATGTTACCCTCCGCCGCGTTCAGCGCCAGGGAAATCGGTGTCCGTCGACATGCAGCCATGCTGCACCCGAAACCATGAAATAAGCTCCTGCCCCGCCTGGACTTGGCTCCGCTTCCGTGTGCGCGCGATTCATGGCTGGAAGGGTTATTTCACAAGAGCTCATATTTCCAGGCGGCGATTATATAAACTGCTCCGAAAATCCGGGGCGGGATTGGGGAAGTGGCGCGACAGACCTCCCTTTCCCCGTGGGACTCGGGGGTTGCACCGCTCGTGGGGGGGCGTGCTTCCCTGGTGCCAAACCCGGTATGATGGCACAGACATCGGCGCGCCACGTTGCCCTCGATTTTCATTATTCCGGGTGCCGCCAAGCGGCATCAGCGACAGACACCAATTTCCCCTCAAGAGGCAACACCGATTATCCCTTTGATACCGACTATCCCCCGCCCAGTTTGGCGGTGCTCTGGGTGGGATGGCTGGCGGCGGCGTGGGTCGTGCTGGTGGTGCTGGTCGGGTTAGTCGTGTGCGTTACCCTGTCGTTCTTGCTGCACGCTCGGATTCGGGAACCTGCGGGGACAAGGAACCCGCGGGGACAATGCTAATTCTTGTCGTAGACTACGCAAGATAGGCAATCAGTCCCGCTGTGTGGGCATCGCCCACCCTCCCTCACGTATGAATTGGTTGGCGGTGCCCGCCCTACGTGAGACTCATTCGCCCGTCACTTCCTCCGGATCGGGCGTCTCTGGCGGAACGAGGGCTTCGCAATGTCAGACTTTGTTCTTGGCGTCTCGACCGCCTCTGAGCGATCTTCTCATCGCTTCGTGAAACCGGAAACCGGGTCCTACTCCGCGCGGCCAGCGAGCCTAAAGCGATCGTTGCTGATTCTCTCGGGCGACTGGCCCTCAGAGCGATCGCCTGGTTCGTTCCGTCTGTCCGCCCGGCTCTCATCGGTTCAGTCGCCCCAGTCCGAATACTGGTCTGGCGCCCTGCCGTGGCTCTCCAGGATGCGGGGGGCTTTGAGCTTGGCGTCGGGGTGCTCGATCCGGTCGAGCTTGACGGTGAAGATCCAATTGTCGCCGAAGTCGTATGTCAGGGCCATCGTTTCTCCGGGCTCGAGGGGGAGAGTTCCGATCGAGACCTCGTCGGTGTAGGGGGGTTCGTTCATAGCGGGGTGATGAACCGAGACCTTCGCACCCATGCGGTTGCGGTAGGTGAACTCGTGGAGGTGGTCGTTGTCGAACTTCACCGACTTGAGGATCACTTCGACCAGGTCGTCCAGGGTCGCGCCCGCCGGCATGGCGATCAGTCGCCAGACCTTGCCCAGTGACACGCGGAAGACGAATGTGCCCTGACGAGGCTCCTGGTCGGGAAGCACCAGGTTCTTCTGCCACAAAGGGAAATAAGGCTGGAAGATCGGCTGCCAGGCCCCGAACCGAGGCAGCTCCAGTGCCCCCTCTTCCTGGTCCTTGTGTTCCAGCTCGGAGTAGTCTTCTTCCCAGCGGAGAGCCATCCGGGAGACCAGATGTGTGAAGATGGCGTCGCCGAAGGGCACGTGCCTGACGGCGGCCGGGCCCCAGGGAGTGATTGGCCGGGTCGGGCGTTCGACCTCCACGAGCCCGAACAGGTCCATCAGGGCCAGCAGATAGAACTCCCGGCCGACGCCGGAAACATAGATTTCCTGGGGCTTCTTGAGGTCGAACCGGCGGCCTTTCTCCGGGAGGGCCTGCCAGGCCTGCAAACATATTGGCAGAAACTGATCCCAGAGACCACTCCTTTCGCCGACCATCTCCGAGCGGCCGAAACGGAGCCAGGCCTCCAGCAGGTTGAAGTACTGCTCCGTCGGGTTGAGCTGCTCCCACTGCACCATCGTCTCCGGGTCCACGACCAGGCGGGCCCTGGCGCCTGTTTCCTCGATGCGGGTGAGCCCGGAAGCTCGGAGCAGCAGGTTCAGCCCCTGCAGGTAGGGGTGCGAACGGATTTGCGGTCGCTTCAGATCAAGGTGAAGGGGGCGGCTCAAGCGCCGGTCCAGCTCACCGATCAACTTCATCGGGAGCAGGTTGTATTTCCCCTGCGCCTCGACCCCTTCAGGCCCCACGTGATCAAGGAGCGTGCGGAAGTCGCGTAACACCGTACCGGGCTGGTCCGGGGAGATCACCTGGTTTCGGAGGCATTGCTCCTGGGAGGTCGTGAGCTTGGGTTTCTTCATCGTCGTTCCCTTTTCTGGCGGAAGTGGCTGAAACCAGCCTTGGCTCCAACCTACGAAGGCTGCGGCAGCGCACTGCAACATTCTCGAATCGCGGGCACGGGGCCGATCAAGGCTGGCACTTCGACTGCTAGAATAGACGCCGGGGCCATCTTGAATCCATCAGCCGTCCCGGAGATCGCCAACCATGCGAATCGACAACGATCCCAAGCTCGACTTCGACGACGTGCTGATCCGTCCCAAACGATCCGAAGCGCCCAGCCGGGCGAGTATCGTCCTGCAACGCGAGTATAGGTTTCTCAACAGTGGAGCGACCTGGAAGGGAATCCCCATTGTCGCGTCCAACATGGACACCGTCGGGACGATGGCCATGGCAGAGGCACTCGGTCCTGAGCTGATGACCTGCTTGCACAAACACTATCCCGAGGGACGGCTGGTCGATTTCTTCAAGAACACCGTGCATCGAGCCAGCACGTTCTTCACCCTGGGAATCAAGGATGAAGAGTTCGAAAAGCTGAGGACGGTCAAGACGAAGGTGGATCTCCGTCTCGTGTGTGTCGATGCGGCCAACGGATACACCAGGTACTTCGTGGAGCGAGTCAAGCGGATCAGGGAAACGTTCCCGCAACTGACCATCATGGCGGGAAATGTCGCCACGCCGGATATGGTCCAGGAGCTCTTGATTTCTGGAGCTGCCGACATCGTGAAGATCGGAATTGGTCCCGGCAGCGTCTGCACGACCCGCATGATGACCGGCGTGGGGTACCCCCAGCTCTCGGCGATCATCGAGTGCGCTGATGCGGCTCACGGCTTGCGGGGTCACGTTTGTGCCGATGGCGGCTGCCGTTCGCCCGGCGACGTGGTCAAGGCGTTCGCCGCCGGTGCCGACTTCGTGATGCTCGGAGGCATGCTCGCCGGGGTTGACGAGTGCGAGGGGGAATGGGTCGAGGAGGAGGGGAAGCGGGTCGCACTGTCGTTCTACGGGATGTCCAGTCGAAAGGCGCTGGACAGGTACTCCGGAGGTCGCAGGGATTATCGAGCCTGCGAGGGGAGGGAGATCGAGGTTCAATACAAGGGCCCGGTCAAGGAGACGATCCAGGAAATCACGGGGGGGATCCGCAGCGCCTGTGCCTATGTCGGGGCCACCCGGCTCAAAGACCTCTCAAAATGCACCACGTTTGTGATCTGCGGTCGACCGGCTGGCAAAGACTGAAAGCACGACCCGCGATCCATGCCAGACCGGGATCAGGCGGGATGTTTCCTGGGCGGGACGACCTGGAGACCGAAGACGCGGCTGGCGTGGCCGACATGGCCGACTTCATCGACGGCTCGGACCGCCAGGTGGTATTTGCCGACGGCCAGCGGCGTCGTGATGTGCAGCGCGTACTTGCCGTCCTTCGCCACGATGGCCGTGCCGATGACTTGGCCGGTGGCGACGTTCACCATCTGGATGGTCGTGCCGTATTCGTAGCTGCCGACATACGTCGGAGCGTAAAGGGGCGTGATCGCGACACGTTTATTCTGCTGATGGCCTGTGCCCTTGGTGATCGTGGGTGCTCGAGGCGCGGGCATCTGCTGGCCGAGCACCAGTGCGAGCTGAAGGATATAGGCGTTATCGTTGGTACCCAGGAACGTCGGGCTGATGCTGGCCGTATCGACCTGGCTTACAAGCTGATTCACACCCGACACCACGTTCGTCAGGCCGGGGTTCGGCGCATCGGTCGCGATCAAAATCGTACTGAACATATGGTTGAGCATCTGGACGTTGCCAGCGCTGAGCGAGGTATTGTGGACGATATTGCGCATCTCCAGGTTGTAGTTGGTCAGCCCCCTGGGCGGAGCAGGGTTGATCTGGGACATGATCTCGTTCAGACCAAGCTGGATCTGGTTGATCGTTATGGGGGGCAGGGTCCGGTCAGGCTGCAACGCACGGAGATTGGTTGGCATCTTCTGGATCCGCAGCTCTTTCTGCGGGAAGGTGATGGGCAGGGTCTGGGTCGTGTTCGAGCCAGAGCCCAGGAAGCTGAAGCCGCTGCCGGTGGTGGCAAGCATCATGCGGACTTCCAGTCCTTCGGGCGCGGGAACAAAACGGCGGCGGTCCATCGCGCGGATCTCCTTGGGGGGAGAACAGGGAAATCTTCGAGAAAGCGACCCTTTTGACGAGCCCTGGCTCATCACTCTAAGCGCCAGCTTCGCAATCCCAAACATGTTGAAGGACGAAGCCTTGGAGCTCCGGGCAGGCCCGGCGATCCCGATCAGACCGAGAACGAAGGATCTTCCCGGAGACTTGATGCCGGGATGGTCCGTCGCTCGTTCTCATTGACGTGCCGATACGGTCCCCTGGTGAGGACTGGCGTTCTCTTACCACAATGCAGGACCTCTGGCTAGTGCGGGTTTGGTTCGCCAAGGAAAGTTCGAAGGATTGGCGTTCCGCGGCCCGAAGGTCCCATTTTGTCGCTCCTTCCCTCTGTTTCTGGGTATTGAAGACGCTGGCGCTCGAAAGTCGCTGTACTCGGAGCATGATCCGGCAATTCGAGCGATGACATGGCTTGCGAGGATTCCGGCCTGTTTCGCAAACAGACTGATGATTCCTTGAAGCCCGGCACGTATGATGGTCGGATCGACTCAATGTCACGGCCCGCCTCTCCCGGCTTTGCTTCCCTCACGGTCGAGACTCTCGCTCCGCGAAGCTCGCTGCTCCATCCAACTCTGGAGGCCCGCATTCATGCCTATTCGGTTCAAAAAATTGCTATGGATTGCTCTTTCCGGTTCCCTGCTCCCCCTCGCGCTCCGCGCCCAGGAACCATCACCCAGCAAGCCCGCATCGAACGAGGCGACAAAACCCGCGACCAAGGAGGGTGCCAAGGCCGAGGCGAAGGCAGAGCCTGTCAGGGCTCTCACCGACCCGATCGATCGGATCAAGGACGAGGGACTGAACCGGTCGCAGCTCATGGCGACGCTTTCCTACCTGACTGACGTGATCGGCCCACGGCTGACGGGATCACTCAACCTCAAGCGGGCCAATGAGTGGACCTGTCAGACCCTGACCAAGTGGGGTCTGGCCAACGCCCACCTTGAGGCCTGGGGACCGTTCGGCAAGGGCTGGACGCTCAAGCGGTTCTCGGCCCAGGTCATCGAGCCGCAGTGCATTCCGCTGATCGCGTTCCCCAAGGCGTGGTCCCCCTCCACCGATGGCGCGCTCGCGGCGCAGGTCGTCTACTTTGACGCCAAGTCCGAGGCCGATTTTGCAAAGTTCCAGGGGAAGGTCAAGGGAGCCATCGTGCTCACCGGACCACCTCGCGAGGTTTCCGCCGGGTTCGAGCCGCTGGCCAACCGCAGAACCGATAAAGAGTTGCTCGACCTGGCCGACGCCGGCGAGCCGTCGCCGTCCCGCTTCGGCATGGGGGGGCAACCCGGCAACCGGAATTCGAACCAGAACCCCAATCGGGGCGGTCCGCGGGACTGTGCTTGTGGCGGGGGTCCAGACGCGAACTCACCGGGTGCGAATGCTCCGGGTGCCCCGGCGCCGGCTGGCGGCGGCCCGGCCGGTGCGCAGCCGTCGTCGCGGCGGAATCGGTTCAGCCCCGAGATGCGGGCACAGATGGAACTCGCTCGCAAGAAGATGAAGTTCCTGGCCGATGAGGGAGCCGCGCTCCTGGTGGACTGCAGTACCAGAGGCGATGGCGGCACGCTCTTCGTTCAGGATGCCAGCATTCCGGGAGCTGCCGGGTTTCCCGTGCCGGGCCAGGCACCGCCGGCCAGGCGGGTTTCGCCCTGGGACAAGAATGCGCCCAAGATCCCACCCCAGATCGTCGTCGCCAGGGAGCATTACAACCGCCTGGTACGCATGATCGAACAGGGCGAGAAGCTCAAGATGGTCGTGGACATCGCGGCGCAATTCCACGATGACGACCTCATGGCCTACAACACCATCGCCGAAATTCCCGGCTCGGACCTGAAGGACGAGGTTGTCATGCTCGGTGGCCACCTCGACTCCTGGCACAGCGGGACGGGCGCCACCGACAATGCGGCCGGGGTGTCCGTGGCGATGGAAGCAGTCCGCATCCTCAAGGCGCTGGACCTCAAGCCGCGGCGGACGATCCGCATCGGACTGTGGACCGGCGAGGAGCAAGGGCTCTTTGGCTCACGCGCCTACGTGGCGCAGCATTTCGGTAAGACCAATGATTCCATGGCCGCGATGATGGGCACCCCCGAAGCATCTGCGGAGAAGAAGGACGCGAGCAACGGAAAACCGAGCTCCTCGGAGCCCAAGCCCGAGTACGCCAACTTCTCGGCCTATTTCAACCTCGATAACGGAACCGGCAAGATTCGCGGAGTCTACATGCAGGGTAACGAGGCCGTCCGGCCGATTTTCCGCAAGTGGCTCCAGCCGTTCCGCGAGCTGGGCGCCTCGACCTTGACCCTCAACAATACCGGCGGCACCGACCATCAGTCGTTTGACCGCGTCGGACTGCCGGGATTCCAGTTCATCCAGGATGAGATCCACTACAACACGAGGACCCACCACTCCAACCAGGACGTCTACGATCAGATTCAGGCCGACGACATGAAGCAGGCCGCGGTCATCCTGGCCTCTTTCGTCTACAACACCGCGATGCGCGACGAGAAGCTGCCCAGGAAGGCGGAAGCGCGCGGGTCTCGGTAAGTGAGCAACACAAAGTGCGGCCGCGTGGACGATTCGGACCGTTCGCGCGGCCGTTCTCTGCCCCCGCGTCTCGGCTCATTCAGGCATGGGATAGCGCCGATCCAGATCGGCCAGGAAACGATGGATCTGCCGGGTACCCGTGCGGTGCATTTTCGGGAACCGCTTCTGGAAGCAGGTTTCGAGCCTCGTGAACAGGCGCGGCCAGAGCGTCACGGCGCCCAGCAGCAGGAACGGACTGCCGACTGGCCCGGGGAGCAAGATGCCGCCCACGCCGGCGACAATCAGTAACACTCCCACTTCCCTCGGCAGCACGCCGATCAACTCCGATTGGTCGTCGTTCCTCGCCAGTGCCAGCGTGCGCGCGTTATTCGCCGCCATGGTCGATCCCCCTTCGAGCGCCCGTTCCGGCTTGATGGATGAATTCCCATCACCGCGGACAATGGAACCTTGTTGAACCCGATTGCCAGGATTGCTCATGATCAGACTTCATGGATCCCTGCGAAACTTGGGCCGTACCCGGCGATTGCCTGCGGCCACTGGCTCCGGGGCGCTGGCATCGAAGACGACTGGGGCTTGATCGAGCACCCGTTCGAGCGAGTGGGCCGACTCATCCACGGCGTCTTCCGCCGGCTTGGCACTCCCGTCCGGCCACCACCATTTGGTCGTCAGGCAAAGCACCAGAATGCTGATCCTGACGGTCCAGGCGGCCCAGCGCGGGTAGGCGACGGCGACCCCCTGACCCATTCGTGTTCTGTAAAGAATCTCGAAGTCCTGGACCATCAAGTCGGCGGCGGTGAGCGCGAGCACGGCCGTGCCGAGACACGCAATCCAGTGATAGCGGCTCATGATTTCCATGATCACCGCGCTCAAGAGCAGCAGCATGGAGATCGACAGGAAGAGGCCGAGGATGATGCGGACGGGGTCGGACTGGCTGGCTCCCGCGATGGCCACAACATTGTCGAGGCTCATGATTAAGTCGGCCATGGCGATCCGCGTGATGGCCTTGAACAGCGAGGTTGGCGGCGGCCTGGTCAGGCCGGTCGAGTCGTCGTGCTCCTGGATCAGCTTGCAGGCAATCCAGGCGAGCAGGACAGCACCGGCGAACCGGAGGCCGGGAAAGAGCAGCAGGTGGGCGACAACCAGCGTGAGCGCCACGCGCATCACGATCGCCATTCCGCAACCCCAGAGCATCGCCTTGCGCCGTTGCCGGGCCGGCAGGAGGTGGGCAGCCAGCCCGATGACGACCGCGTTGTCGCCCGAAAGCACCAGGTCAAAGAGGATAATCTTGAGGATCGAACCCAGATAATCAAGCGTCATGGACAATACCTGAGTTCCCGCAAGGGGCTGGCATTCGTGGATCCACTTCGACCCGGTCGGGAATTCGCTGAACCGCCTCGTCGTTTTCCGCCACGCTCATCGAATCATAGTGCCGGCCGGCCGAGCAACTGATCGACCCGGCGACTGGCAGCCTCTGCGCCTTCGATGAGACCCCGCACCGCCGCGTTTTCGCGGGGGATCGCCTGCGCCACGAAGGCCGCGGGGAAGACCAGGCCGTAGGAGACCGTGTATGTGGTGTTGTAGACGGCCCGCGCCAGGATCACCCCGCTGGCCGGCCACGCCCTCGCGAGCGCTGCTTTCGCATCAGCCGCTCCCTGGCGAGCTGCCTGAACCGCGACTTCGACGGTGCCCGATCCGGTTGAAAACGATTCAGCGCTCACTGCAGTCGCGGCATCGGCCATTGTTCTGCTCCCGCTCGGAACCATGTTGCGACCGGCAGGTCGATCACCCGGTCCTCGATGACTGGCGTAAAGCCCAAGTCTATCCGGCAGCTTGCCGAATTCAAACAGGAAGTTCGCCCCTTGCGTGGATCGCGAGAGTTCAGCCAGTATCAAGGACAGAAACGCGGCCTGACGGTTGTCATTGTCAGCGCAGCTCAGTGCATGGTCTGATAGCTTGGTTCTCTCTCCGGATAAGTCGACTCCGCGGTGAAGCCGGCGCGTCTCCCGAGGATTCCGCCGATCTGTCCCGCCAGGTCAACAAGCTGGACGTGGTCGAGTTCCTGCGACAAACCCACGGAATCCGCGGCGCCCTCGCGGAGTTCGAGGTCGACGAGTCCGAGTGCGTGGTTACCTTCAAGGGCCCAGGCTACGCCGCCGACGCGTTCATCGACCGAGACGCAGGCCGCTACACGTTGACCCAGTCGTTCCATGGGGTCATCGCCGTCCTCAATGACCTGCACAAGGGCCGCGACACCGGCCTGGCCTGGTCCATTCTCATTGACGCCTCGGCCATCGTGCTGACATTCATCTCGCTGACCGGACTGGTGTTGCTCCTTTACCTCAAGCTGCGCCGGATTCCCGGCCTGGTTGTTGCGATCATCGGCACCATCATCGTGCTGGCGCTCTTCCTGCTGGGGGTGCCCTGACGATCATCGAATGCTGCGCCTGATCGAAACATTGGCCTGGCAATCGGATCGAACCCTCAGCATCGTGACTCTTTTCGAGCAGACGTCTCCTACCTTGCCCATCATGGCCCCATGATAAAGAAGCAGCACAATGCCCATTCTGCGACAGATTGCCCAGCTCGGCCACCCCGTCCTGCGCACGCTCGCCGCTCCGGTGGATCGCCCCGCCTCGGTCGAGGTGCGGACACTGATCGACGACATGCTTGCGACGCTGCGCGAGGCTGATGGCGTGGGCATCGCGGCGCCACAGGTTTATGAACCGGTTGCCCTCTTCATCGTGGCCTCGCTCCCCAGCCCCCGCTATCCCGAGGCGCCGACGATGGAGCCCGAGGTCGTGATCAACCCTGAGATCCTGGAGCGATCCGAGGACATGATCAAAGGTTGGGAAGGCTGCCTGAGCATCCCCGGAATCCGTGGCGAGGTCCCCCGTCATCGCCGCATCCGGGCCCGCTACCAGACCGCCGGAGGCCAGCAGATCGAACGCGAGTTCACAGACTTCGTCGCCCGTATCTTCCAGCACGAGGACGATCACCTCCGTGGCATCGTGTTCCTCGACCGGCTTGAAAGCCCGCGAGATATCGTCACCGAGAGGGAATACCAGAAGCTGCTGAAAGGGTAACGATGCGTACCCGGAAAGGGCACGACTCGTTTCTTTTCTCGTTGGATAATCCATGAGCTGACGAGGCGTTCTGCGAGTACAATGCCAGAGTACCCCGGAGCCCACTGATGCCGTCACCGTTCCCTGGAATGAACCCGTACCTGGAGCAAGCGGAGCTCTGGCAGGACTTTCACCTCGAGTTCCTGCCAGCCATGCGCCGGCAACTCGTTTCGCAGGTCGGCCCCGACTACATCGTCAAGCTCGAAGAGCACCTTTATATCCATGACCTGCCGCCCGAGCCGCGGATCCGGATCGGGCGCAGCGATCTCTCGGTGGCTCGACCGGAGCTTGGGCAGAGCGAAAGGGCCGGCATCTTCACTGGAGTCCTTGAAGCACCGGCTCGCGTGGAAACGCCGGAACAGGACGTCGAGCGGGTTCCCTTCCTGGAGATCCGGGATCGGCTCGGTCGAGAGTTGATCACAGTGGTCGAATTATTGAGCCCATCGAACAAGCGGCCTGGGGACGACCGTGAGCAGTACCTGACCAAGCGCAGGGAGCTCTTGCGGAGCCGGGTGCACCTTGTGGAGATCGATCTACTACGCTGCGGAGCGGCGATGCCGGTGAAGAACCGGCCGGACTGTGACTATTCCATCCTCGTCAGCCGGGTCCACGATCGTCCCTACGCGGACTTCTGGCCAATCGGGCTCCGCGATCGCCTGCCGCTCATCCCTATCCCCTTGCGCGCTCCCGATGGCGACGTCCAGGTCGACCTTCAAGAGTTGCTGCACCGAGTCTACGAGAGCACGGGCTATGAGCACTACATTTACAACGGCTCACCCGATCCTCCGCTTGCACCGCGGGACTCGGAATGGGCCCGAGAGCACATCCCTTCGAAAGTGTGATCAGAACATCATCGACAGCCGGGGTCTTACGTCCTATCGGGCGATCTGGTGTTCAGCTCGCCTTGATCATGCTTCGTGGTCCGGCATAGCAGTTGCCTGAGTATCCAGCACGTCTCCCGACGGTGAAAGTGAAAAACCTGATGACGGTGACCGGTGAAGGTGTCTTCACCCAGCCTCGTGTTTCGTCGCGCTCACAGTCTCATCAATCGTGGACAGGCAGACGTTCTGGAGCATTGGCACGGCTTTCCACTCGGCGCCCGTCCAGGCCTGGTGAAGCACCGTCACGGCGTCGCCTTCGAGCTGGAGCTCAAGGAATCCGGGAAGTCGAAGGCCGGTCGGGTCGCGCATCAGCGGGGCGCCGGCGTTGAGGCAGATCTGGTTTGGCAGCGATGGCGGCTGGAACGCCCAGGCTGCGTGCACATGTCCACAGCAATAGAGGTGCGGGCCGATCCCGGCGAGCCAGGAGCGAACGGCCTGATCGTTATCCAGCCGCTTGTGCAAAAGCTCACGCTGGTAGCGGACGGGTGCGGCCACGGGGTAGTGGCAGGCCACAATCAAGACCCTGGGCCGGGTGTCCGGGTTGGAGGTCATGGCCTGGGCGGCCACCAGTTGATCCGCGGGCAACCGTCCGCGCGGCGAGAACCGAGTCCGGGTCGGATCCAGGCCCAGGATCGCCGTGTCGCTGTTGAGCCGGCGGAGCCACGGAAAAGTCAAGGCTGGCATGAACGCGCCAAACGTGCCCTCGAACCGGCGGGAACGAAACGAGCGGCCGGTCGTCCGATCATGGTTGCCGGGAACAATTGACACCTTGGCAGGATCGGTCAGCAGCGGGGCCAGCAGGCGCACTGCCTCGCGAAACTCCGAGGGCAGGGCGGTCGTCGTCAGGTCTCCGGTGATCACAATGTGGTCCGGCTCCAGCCCGGCAACCCGGTCCACCACCGCCGCCAGACGATCAAGCTGGAACCGCCTGGCGCGACCCATGAGCAATTCCATCATCCCCAGAGCGCGTCGGCCCAACAAATGACGCAGGTTCCAGGTATAACGCCAGACGTGAATATCCGAAAGGTGAACGATCTTCATGAGGGTTTCCCAGGGGCAGAGTCAAGAATCAAGCGGCCGGCGAGAGCTCGAGTAAGAGCCGGGTGCTCCAGCCGCTCTTCCAGGCTCAATTCTTCACCTGGTTGACCGGGACGATGACGCGCAGTGCCCGGGACACCACCTGAACCTCGAGCGGCGTCTCGCCAATCAGTTCGCCATCACCCTGCACCGGCAAGGGCCGATCCGTGTGGATGGCGACGGCTCGCCGGGCGGTCAGGAGCAGGATGTTGCGGTCTTCCCGGTGCCGGCCTCGGATCACGCTCCAGCCCACGCTCAGGAAGTTCAGCAGGGTCTTGGCCCGCAAGATGCAGACATCGATCTGGCCGTCATCGACCCGAACATCGGGCCCCCAGCGCAGTCCCGAAGTGCCCAGGCTGCCGCTGTTGGCCAGCACGACCTGGAGGGCCCTCGGCCGCGCGCGCCGGTCGTCCGCCGCGATCGAGAATCGGTGCGGCTGAAACCCGATGAAGCGGGTCGCCGCCGTCCAGATGTACGCCCCATTGCCCAGCCAGCGCTTGTGCTCGACCGTCGTGTCGCGAATCATGACCGCGTCCACGCCGATGCCAATTTGCGTGAAATAGTGAGTGCCCTTGACCTTCATCGCATCAATGGTTGTGGTCGTATTGGGACCTTGCAACAGGGCACAGGCGTCGTCCAGCGCGATCGGGATTCCCAGCTCGCGCGCCAGGACATTCGCCGTGCCGAGCGGGATGATCCCCAGCCGCGCCCTGCTGCCGATCAGGCCGTTGGCCACTGCCGAGACCGTGCCATCGCCTCCGGCGGCCACCACGGTGTCAAATCCCTGTGCAACCGCCCCGTGGACGATCGCGAGAATATCTTCTCCCTCGCCCGGCTCGTGAATCCGGTACTCCCCGCTGCCCTCCGCCTGGTGAGCTTTCCAGGCTTTGCGGACCTCCTCGGGAGAAGAGTTCCCCGATTTCGCGTTGACGACCACGAACACCCGCGACGTTCCGACCTCCGGTGCCATCGCCATGAACTCACTCCCCGCGACTCCATTGCCTTCTCGGTTCGCCAATTACCACGCAACTTCCGGGCCATACTGAGCCGTGGAACGAGGGCAATCATGATATCCGGGGTGTCATCCTCGGCAGATCGGATCGCGCGTCACGGCAGGAGCTCGTTCGGCGAGGGTCTCGCCGTTCGGCTCTTCGTTCGGCGAGGGTCTCTAGACCCCTCCGTTCGGCTGACTGCGGGTCTCCACGTGACGCGTCGACGGACGGGGACTGAGAGACCTGCAATCGCAGAGGACAAGCGGGTCAGGAGACCACTGCCCGAACCAGCTTGTACAAGACCGCATGAAGAATTAGCCAGGCACCGTTGTCAGGGATAGATAAGGGGTTTGGAGTACCAGCTTGCGCTTCTCCGTGAGATCGTCGAGACGCCCAGCGACAGCTCAGACCACCGATCTTTCCCAGTCGCAAGTGCGTGGCCAAGAACTTCCGCAAAAACATTGGGTCCACCGCAAAGACTTCGCAGCGGCCGCGTAGAGCCTCGGATTGCCGAGTAGTTGGAAGCTTTGGCTGGAAGCTTTGGCCACGCACCTTCGTCCGGGATAAATAGGGGAACTGGGATATCAGCTTGTGCTTCCTGGCGACGTGGTCGAGATGTCCACAAACACCTCAGTCCACCGGTCTTTCCCAGTCGCAAGTGCGTGGCCAATGACTTCCACGGCCAATGACTTCGGGTTACCGGCATTCTGGCGATCGAGGAACAGATGAACTCGTCATACAGGAAATCGATCTCCCAGGAGATCCACAGGATACTGGAGCACACGAACTAAAGAAATGGGAATGCTGTCATCGGAACGCCCCGACGTGGGAGTTCCGAGGACACCATACGCAACTCCGGCGGGAATAGTCTCTTCTCGTCTTCGGGGAGAGGGCGAGGGGGACATAGTGGATTGTAAAAGGGATTTGGAAGATATGGGGCATCCGGCTCGTTCAGCCTATGCTTCCTATTTTATGAAGACAATCCACTATGTTCCCCCTGGAGGCAAGTACCCTTGCCAGTGAGAATCCTAATCCTCTGGCCCACTAGATGTCCGTTTTGTAAGTCTACCGCCAGTTCCAACCGTTACTGGGTAATGGTTTACGACGCCAAAGGCTGGTGAAGGACTTACGAAACGGACATCTAGACCCGCCAAGTCGACGCTGGCGCCTCATTTCCCCTGTCTGTCCCAGTCGATGGTGCCTGGCCTGACCGGTTGCCTGACCGGTTACCGCTTGCCTCTGTACCTGGGCTTTGCAATCGATTAAGAGTGTTGGATCTGCGGGCACCGTCTCTCGCTGGCTCACCGGCGTGGTGCCGGCGGAATCCGATGAGCCGTCTAAGGGTGGCTTACAGCCTGCTTGAGTTCCTCGCAAACTTTTCGCCAGGCTGTGTCCCGTTTCGCGGACGTCATCCCTGCGAAAGGCTTATCCGTCGGTGCTAGTGCCTGATAGTCCTTCAGCGGTGTTTCCTTCCACGAACAGTCGCGGATCAACAGCCACAGGACCTTCACGCCGCCAGCCTCTGCCTCCTTCAGAAGCGGGCCTAGTTCGTGGTCATGGATGAAGTCGGAGCCGAGGAAATTAGGGGTGACAAGCATCACCGCCACCGACGTCTTAGCCAATGCGGCTTTGATCTCGTCGAACCACTTCGAGCTCGGCTGGATCTGCTGGTCAGACCAGGCCGTAATCGCACGCGTTCGCAGGTAGGGCTTGAGGTGCGTCTGAAGCTCGTCGAGAAACCTCTTATCTCGGTGGCTGTAGCTGATGAAGACCTGGTCTCTGAGCATTTTTTTCCTTTCATTGTTCCGGTCGAGAGAGCCGCAGTCCGTGGTCGCGTCAGATGGCGGCGGGGTCGCGATCCCCGAGGCGGGCGCGGTGGGGGTCTTGTCATACCCGCGAGGAGGCAGGGGCAGAGCGGTCGCCTCGGGGGGCTTGCTTCCCGAAGTCTCCAGGTGGGTGCCGCGTAACCCTTCTTCGATATCTTGAAGGGCGGTCTTAAGGATCACAAAATCGTCGGGCGTGCTCGTCGGGAATTCCGGGCCAAGATATGGCGAAAAAATCCAGGCTTCCTGAAGCGGTTTGAGGTCTTCTTTCGACCGAATGAATGGCAAAGATGGGGGAATCCCTTCCTTCTCGGCGTCTTTCGCAGCGTGGAAATATCCTTCCTCTGGTCGTTCGCTGGTCTCGCCCGCCGCATAGGTTTCCACGTAGGAACGGACAGCGGAGAAATACAAACGTCGCCGGTCTACCCAAAGATTCCATGCCTCTGCGAGGAATGCATCTCCATCGGGACCGATGACTCGATCCCAATTCCAGCGGTTTATGAAGGAGTCCAAGAAAGAGCGAAGCGAGTTGATGCCGATCCGAGCCTGAACCGGCAATTCGGCATTTTCCAAGGATAGCAAGTCGTCCCCCAGACATCGGACAATCCTGCTGAAAGCGATCTCATTTTCACTATTCGTCAGGATCGTCTGAAAGCCCGGTGCGGCGAACCAGACTTCGAGCCCCCTGTAGAAAGCGCGTGCATCCAGTATCGTATGATTGAGGCGAGTGGACGGCGCAACGGCCGAATGGGCAGACATGCACCTTACCCCATGAACGGGCCAAAGCCGCCAGAGCCCAACCATAAGGTACAAAAGTTCTCCCCCACTCGGCCTAGGGCTCCCGAGGGCCTGTTCGGAAAGGCATCCCCAAGAATCACTGGGCATGCTAAGCTTAATAGGGACCATCGCGTTCTCCGAGGCCACCCGGCCTTTTGAAGCGTCGATCGACGACCGTCCGCATCGGGTCACCCAACCGCGAAAAGTGCGGACGACCGTATGCCCCGCTAACCGCTGGTGCTGCGTCTAGCCACGCAGGGCCAGCGGTTTCGCGTTTCGGGGCCCTGGCGTGAGCCACGTCCGCTCAATCCCATCCAAGAAACTGGATCGTGCCAGGCCCCTCTACCAAACACCTAGATCGCAAACTGGAACGTGGCAAATCACGAATGACGGTTTGTCAAGCAAAGGCGGCTCATTTTCTTTGCAAATCTTTATCTTCACACGACTTAAAATTCCTGTTCGAATAGTCGCTTTTTTCGGTCTGTGCAAAAAGACCTTGAAGTTTGAGCTGAACGGTATTCCCCGGGCCGGGCGGCATCAATGTTAAGCGTTTTCATCGATCGAGTAGCGGAGTTGTGGTGAGTTCGGTAACTCCTTGTTGCAGGCTTGGCCGATCCACTGCGATCGCTCGCTAAACACCACACTGTGGATCGGGACTCGGAACTCTGTCGCGATGGCACGAATGCGTCGGGCCAAATGAGGGATCGGATCGTCCACTACAACCCCAGGATACATTACATCAATTATTTGTGACGTCAAACACTCTCTCATTAATATTATTGTTCCTGGACTGATCATATACTTCGAATTTCCCCATAAATCATCGATTGCTAATATCATCGTACCCTCTGTGGCGATCCTCTCCTTCGTATTCCTCCATCCGATCGGATCGTTCCGGAGATCGATGATACGGCGAAATCCGTCCCAGGCGTTGAAGATGCTTCGTTTTGAAATCTTGATGCCTTTATTGATGAGCACATTATATATACTACTAACAGACAAATGTGCGTTTTTTTGTATATCGATGCCGACCCTCAACATTACATCCAAGCCGATCGCGTGCTGCGGCAAGGCCAGCCGGCCTTCGATTTCCGGGCGAAAAGGCACGAAGTATCTCTTGCATGGTTTATTCCCTGTATGGGCTACGTTGTGGCAACGGCGCACTTGGAGTCTCATGTGCATCGGGCCAGCGAGCGTAATGATGGTGCGGGAGGCCATATAGTCAGCGCGGAGGTCTCCACCGCAGGCGGGGCAAGAGACAGTCAGCGTCCGAAGCTCCATCGCAATCTGCGGCTCAGGTCGAGGATGGTGACGTGCCACGAAACGTTCTCCGATCTATATTTGATCTCTAGTTTTATCCTGCTCCCTCGATGCGGCGCTTATTGGCTATTTTAACCAACAGTCCGGCCATTGCCTGGCGTAACCGATACTCACACCCCATCGGTAGCACAATATCAGAGTAAAACTGGGGTCTGGTGGGGTCTTGGGCCGGGTAGACCGGGGTGGTTGCCCACCCCGGCCCCCCTCAGATCCGGGCTTGCACATCACGCGCACCCGGTTCCTCATCTCATGAATTCGCGACCCGCGCGATCCGTCGTCGTTACGTGGACATGGTTCAGGTCACGATGTACCTGCCAGG
>JBEKTN010000059.1:0-26986 GCA_049516015.1 Isosphaeraceae bacterium
CAACGCGACCGAGTTCACCTATCCGGGCACCGAGTTGAAACTCGTCTACTCGATCGCCGCCGAGGCCGAGAGCCCAAGTTCGGCCCCACATCAAAATCCCGCAGGTCAGGAGATCTGAGTCTTGCGCCTCAGGCCATGCTGGGTGCAATCCGCTTACGAAGCGAAACCGATCTTCGCGGGAAAGCGGCTCTATTCCGGAGTTACGCTGCCTCGGGGCCGAACAGCGACGTCTTCCCCATCACCACGTCTTCGGTGATCGTGTAGGTCTGGCCTGGCTGACGCTCGGGAAGGTCGTACATGATGTCGAGCATCAGGCTTTCCATGATCGACCGCAGCGCCCGTGCTCCGGTCCCTCGCGCCTTGGCTCGTTTCGCAATCTCTCGGATCGCGCCGACGTTGAATTTCAACTTGGCGCCGTCGTAGTGGAAGAGCACCTCGTACTGCTTGGTGAGGGCGTCCTTGGGCTCGGTCAGGATCTGTGCCAGGTCTTCCTCGGAGAGCTGGTTGAGCGTGGCGATGACGGGCAGCCGGCCGATCAACTCGGGGATCATCCCGTACCGCTCGAGGTCCTCGGGGGTGACCTGGGCCACCAGCTCGTTGCGCTCGAGCTCGCGGTCATGAGCGCGCTCATCGCCGCGGCCGAAGCCGATCATCTTGCGTCCCAGGCGCTTGCCGACGATCTCCTCGAGGCCGACGAAGGTGCCGCCGCAGATGAAGAGGATGTCGGTGGTGTTGACCTGGAGATACTGCTGCTCCGGATGCTTTCGCCCCCCCTGCGGCGGCACGTTGGCGATCGTGCCCTCGAGCAGCTTGAGCAGGGCCTGCTGCACCCCTTCGCCCGACACGTCGCGGGTGATCGACACGTTCTGGCTGGTCTTGCCGATCTTGTCGATTTCATCGATGTAAATGATGCCATTCTCGGTGGCCGGGATGTTGTAGTCGGCCGCCATCACGAGCTTGAGGATCAGGTTCTCGACGTCCTCGCCCACGTAGCCGGCCTCGGTCAAGGTCGTGGCGTCGCCGATGGCGAACGGAACGTGCAGCCGGCGGGCAAGGGTCTGGGCCAGGGCCGTCTTGCCGCAGCCGGTCGGGCCGATCAAGAGAACATTGCTCTTGGAAACCTCGACGTCCTCGAGCGCGGGTTCGGTGATCTCGCCGCCGAGCACGCGCTTGTAGTGATTGACGACCGCAACGGCCAGCGTCTTCTTCACCCGCTCCTGGCCGATGATGTACTCGTTGAGGTGGGCCACGAGCTCGCGGGGCGTCGGCAGTTTCTCGAGCCTCGAATTCTTCCGCTCATGCTGCTCGAAGAGGCTTTCACACATCCCGACGCAATGGGCGCAGATGTGCGAGATCGGCCGGCCCATGGCCATGGGAACCAGTGCCCTTCCCTCGATCATGGGACCGGCCTCGGCGCTGTTCCGTCCGCAGAAATCACACAGGACGGGGGCCTGCGGCAAGGACGAGCTCTCTTCGGTCGTCACGGTTGTCACTCCGCATCGAAGTCGCGAATCTGGAAACAAATATCGTCTCACATTGCCGGTTTTTCCACCAGCATGACTCGCAATTGCCCCCGAGTCCATCACCCTCTCGCCCCATATATTCGGGTGTTGGAGAATTGAGCTACGGACTTACCCCGGCTCGCGAGGGGTCGGAGAGGTCTCGCCAAGGCAGCCCCCGGCGCATCCCGCGCGCCAGTGGGGCTTTTTTTGTTGCTCTCACGCCGCGTCCACAAGAAAGCAGCGGCACCAGATCGTCCCAGCGGAGACCAGCTCATGGAGGCGATCCAGGCCGGCGACGCCAGTCGCGCCCGCCACCTGCTCGACCTCCATCCCGAGCTGAAGGCCAGGATCAATGAGCCGATGCCTCCTTGCGTTCCCAGCATCCCGACATCGCGCAACATCTGTCCGAAGCCGATCGCAACGAGATTGCCCAGGCCGCGCGCAACAATGACACGCAGGCAGCCCTTCTGATGCTCGAAGCTGGCTTGCCGGTGCCGGCCCGTGGGCAGCACCGCGGGACACCATTGCACTGGGCCGCCTGGCACGGCAATCTCGCTCTGGTCCAGGCCCTGCTCCGATCGAATCCCCCGCTGGAAGATGCCGAGAACGACTTCCACGCCACGCCACTCGGCTGGGCGACGCACGGTTCCGAGCACGGCTGGCATCGCAGGACTGGCAACTATCCCGCCGTCGTGGAAGCCCTGCTCGAGGCCGGGGCAAAGCTCCTCGAAACCGCATCGGGGATGGATCCAGTCAAGGAAGTGTTGCGCCGGCACGGCGGCAAGGACTGAATCGCGTGAGTCGACGCGAGCCCAACTCGGGGCCGGGGCCGTACCATAATCTGCAAGCCACAGGATGAATGGCTCCAATCCGGTGTCCCCGGTAGAATTACGGAAAGTAACCTTTGAACCGCCGGAGACTCCGACCATGCGCAGTCCTTTTCCCGGGATGGACCCGTACCTCGAACAGTTCTGGGGCGATGTTCATCACCGTTTGATCACCTATACGTGCGATGCGCTCCAGAGGCACTTGCCGGGTGACCTGCTGGCGCGAATGGGCGAGCGCGTCTTCGTCGAGCCAGCCGAGGGGCAAGGCCGGAACATCGTCCCGGATGTGAGGGTCGTCGAGCGCGGCCGGCCGCAAGAACGAGGGGCCGGGACGGGGAACGGCGTCGCGGTGGCCGAGCCGCTGGTGATCCACCTGGATGAGTCCGAGCCGGTCCGGCAGGGGTTCATCGAGATCATCGACATCAAGTCGGGCCGGCGGGTTGTGACGGTGATCGAAGTGCTCAGCCCGTCGAACAAGACTCCAGGTCCCGGGCGGGACCTGTACGTCAAGAAGCAAGAGGAGCTGAGGGCGGGAGGCGTCAGCCTGGTCGAGATCGATCTGCTCCGGACCGGCACGCGCGTGCTCTCCGTTCCGTTCGACCGCATCCCCGAGGGCCATCGCTCAGCCTACGCCGTGTGTGCCCGGCGGGGCTGGAAACCGTTCGAGATCGAGTATTACCGGCTTCCCCTCCGCGATCGCTTGCCCGCGATCCCCATTCCCCTCCGCCGCGACGACCGCGACGTCGCGCTGGACCTTCAATCCCTGATCGACCAGTGCTACGAGTTCGGCCGCTACGGCGACGACATCGACTACCGCGAGGAGCCAGATCCGCCACTTCCGGCGGAGGATGTAGGATGGGCAAACGCCTTGCTCCGCGAGCAGGGGCTCCGAGGATAACGATCAATGCCCGCAAAGGACTTGTTCCACGCCTGCGTCCGCCATGCCTTGATCCACGATGGATGGACAATCACTCATGACCCGCTCCGATTGACTTGGGGCGACAAGGACCTGTATGTTGACCTGGGTGCTGAGCGACTGATGGCGGCCGAGAAATCGGGTCAAAGAATCGCCGTGGAGATCAAGAGCTTTGTGGGTGATTCGGAAGTCGACGACCTCGAGAAGGCAGTCGGTCAGTACGTGCTTTACAGGGCCGTCCTGGCGCAACGCGAACCTGGGCGAGAACTTTTTCTCGCCGTGCCCGAACTTATCATTCGCGATGTCTTCGATCAATCACTGGGCGAGTTGCTTCTCAAAGACCAGTCCATTCGTGTTCTGGGCTTCGACCCTCAGACGGAGGTTATCACTCGATGGATTCCCTGACGCTTGATCGTTATCGCCAGATCATCGAGTCGATCCTGCTGGAATATACCAAGATCCCGTACGCTTACGGTGAGATTCAGACCGAGGCCGTATTCGACCGAGTGCACGACCGGTATCTGCTCGTGAACACAGGATGGGATATAGGCAAGCGCGTTCACGGTTGCCTGGTCCACGTGGACCTTGTGGACGGAAAACTCTGGATCCAGCGCGACGGCCTGGAGCACGGCATCGCCAGAGAACTCGTCGCCGCTGGAGTTCCCAAAGAGCACATCGTTCTCGCCTTCCGCCCGCTCGAATTCCGGCGGCACACTGGGTACGCCCTGGCATAGCGGAGACGATGCCTGGCGAGACGACCGATGACTCCGCACTGCTGTATGGGCCAGGTAGATTTCCCCGGGATTGATCATCAATAGGGGTTTTCCTTCGCCCAGTCTGATCTTGCCTTGCGGCCGAGACCGACCCACGCATCTTTTTCGCGACGGTCCTCTTCCTCCTCGAGGATTTCGCGCATTCGCCTGTAGACGTCTGCCCTCAAGAGGATGTAATGCGTGTTCGTTTGAGGATCTGTGATCTCGACGGGCTGACCGCCCGCCCGCTCGATGGCTTCTCGCAATTCTGAATTTAGTGTGGTCACGGTTTCCTCCAGGGTCATTATATCCGTTCGTCTTGCGCCCCGGGATGTTTGTAGCTGCCTTGGGTCGTGAATTCTCTTGAGAATGCGGATTCCTCCTGAGGCTCAGCCGGTGTCAAGGTTTCGCCACTCATGATGGGTGCAATCTCGACCCTCACCTTCACCGTGTGCTTGCCGCCGCCGAGGATGACGCCTTTGATGGGGCTGACATCGTGGTAGTCGCGGCCCCAGGCGAGGACGAAGTGGCGGTCGTAGGGGATCTGATTGTTCGTTGGGTCAAGGTCGATCCAGCCAAAGCCGGGGCAGAAGAACGAGACCCAGGCATGAGAGACCTCGGCGCCGACGGGGCGCGGGCGGCCGGGAGGAGGCGTGTTCACGAGATAACCGCTGACATACCGCGCGGCCAGGCCAAGCGAGCGCAGGCAGCCGATCTGGAGGTGGGCGAAATCCTGACAGACGCCGTGCCGCTGCTCGAGAACCTCCTTGATCGGAGTGGCGATCGTCGTCGCGCTCGGGTCGTAGCGAAAGTCGGCGTGGATCCGTGCCGTCAGGTCCAGAACGGCTGCCAGGATCGGGCGGCCCGGTGGGAACGAGGGCGCGGCGTAGGCGGCGAAGGGATCACCGGTGGAAACATAGGGCGAGTCGAAGACGAACTGGCTGGCGGCCAGGACATCGACACCGACTTCGGTGCGCAACTGCTCGCGCACGACTTCCCAGGGGGGTGTCAGCTCGGCCATGGGAGCAGAGACCGGCACGATCTCGGCAACATTGATGGCGGTCACGCTGAGCTCGCGATGCGGTTCCTCGATCGTGGCGAAGGTTGCCGTGTTGCCGAAGAAATCGATCCGCTCGGTCATCACCGACGGCGGCGGACTGATCCGCAGCTCGCTCGAACGCCGCGTCTGCCACGACCCACTCCGCGCGGTGAGGTGCAACACATTGTGGCAGAGCGAGACCGGCTCGCGATAGTGATAAATCGATGTGTGGATCGCCTTATACAGCATCGTACGTCTCGTGCTGGCTCTCGTCACAATCCGCGAGAGCCGAAGGCCAAGTCACTCGGGATCCTGGCTGCCCAGGTGTCGAGAGGTCTGCAGGTGGCTGAAATAACTGGCGGCGATGACGTCGGAGAGAACCGGCAGGTCGGTTTCGAGCCTGGAGAGAAGGTCCACCAGCCGAGCACGGCAGCTAGATTCCTCGGCACGGGCCAGAGTGTCGATATCGGCCAGCCGCAACTCGGTGAGGTTGGCCAGAACCAGGCGCTGCTCGGTGCTGCGGCCCGGCAGTGCCGGATCACGCGGCAGGCGATCGATGCTCTCGCCCAGCGCGGCAAGCTGGTAGGCCAGCGAGCGCGGATTGGTCTCATCGGCCAGCAGCAGGTCCAGGACGGGTGCAGCCTGGATCATGCTGAGATAGCGGCGGCGATAGGTCATCGAGCTGTCCGCGATTTCGAGCAGGGCCTCGAGCAGGGAGCCTTCATTGCGGGTCTCCGTGCAGAGCGTGCACCGGAGCAGGCTGGACATCTGGAGCGAACGCTCGAGCCTGCGGCCCATGTTGAGGAAGGTCAGCGACTGGCCCCTGGTCAGGTTTTCGGCGACCAGACCGCTGAAAGCCGCCAGCCGGCTGATCCCCGCGTCGAGCAGTTCCAGGACATCGCTCAAGACTCCGCGGGCGTCGAGGTGGTTGAGCTCCGGCGCATCCGTGCCGTTGGTCGATGGCTGCGCCATGGCGATAAGGTCGGCCATCATATCGACCATGAGGTGGCTGAGGGCTCTCCACATATCCGCCGAGATCCGGTCGCGAACCTTGGACGCGACTCGCTGGAGCAGGGTCAGCGTCGCGGCCAGGCTGCCCTTTCGCTCGCGATTGAAGATCACCGATAGCAGCTCGTCCTCGGGCCGATCGAGAGAATCGGGCCGGGTTTGATCGAAGAACCCGGGAAAGGTCCGGGTCTGCGCGGTGAGCACCCGCAACAGGACGGGAAGCTCGGGCACGTCGGCCATGCCGGATTTCTCGGTCAGGCGGACGAGGATACCGCGCAGCAGGCGGACCACGCTCTCGGCTCGCTCGACGTAACGGCCCAGCCAGTAGAAGTTGTCGGCTTGCCGGCTGGAAAGATCGCCGCCCGCGCGGCTGAGCCGGAGGGGACGGTGGGCTGGTGGCAAAAGGCTGAAGGTACCGACCGGATGGTCGCCCAGGACCCAGGTATCCTTGCTGCCGCCTCCTTTCTGCATGGTGACGACCTTGGAATCGGCCGAGCAGGACACCCGGGCCAGGCCTCCGGGCATCACCGTGTAAGTTCCGGCCCGCGCCGTCAGGAAGACGCGGACGGCGGCATACCGGGACTGGAGCCGCTCGCCCTGCATCACGGGAACCGAGGAAAGTGCGATCTGTTCCTGCCCCACGAAATCGCCCGGCCGGGCACGAATCCGGCAGGCAAGATCCTGGAGCTGCTGGGAATCGAGCCGATCGGCGAAGACCGGCTCGAACCGGCGGTTGGCGAACGCCGGCTTGATGACCATCCGCGGCAACTTGGCAAGCACGTGAGAGAGCCCGACGGTTTCCCCGCACCACCACGATTCCGCCCAGGGCAGTTTCAGGTCCTCTCCCAGGAGCTCGCGGCTGATGGCCGGAAGATAGGCCAGGAGCGCCGGGGTCTCGACCAGACCGCTCCCCAGCGCATTGGCCATGACGACGTTGCCGGCCCGCAAGACCTGGAGCAATCCCGGGACTCCCAGGAACGAACTGCCCCGCAGCTCGAGCGGATCGCAATAGTCATCATCGACGCGGCGGAGAATCACGTCCACGGGCTGCAATCCGCCCAAGAACTTCAGATAAACGCGATTGCCGCGGACCAGAAGATCGCCCCCCTCGACAAGGGTGTAGCCAAGGTACCCGGCCAGGAAGGCATGCTCGAAGTAGGTCTCGTTGTACGGCCCCGGCGTCAGCAGGACGACCCGGGGATTGTCGCGGTTGTGGGGCGCGATCGATTGCAAAATGTCGCGGACCGCCTGGAAGAAAGGGGCAAGCCGCTGCACCAGGCAGTCACGGAATAATTCGGGTAGCATGCGGGAAAGGACGAGCCGGTTCTCCAGCGCGTATCCGGTCCCCGACGGCGCCTGCGTGCGGTCACCCAACACCACGATCTTGCCATCGTCCAAGCGGCCGAGGTTAGCCGCATAGAGATGCAGGTAGCGGTTGGCGGGAACCTGCATGGCGTGGCAGGGATGAAGGAAAGCCGGGTTACCGAAGACGAGCTCGGGAGGCAGAAAACCCCGCCCCAGCAGGCGCTGGGGGCCGTACAAATCCGCAAGAATCATGTCCAGCAGCGTTGCCCGCTGGATCAGGCCGTCTTCCAGGACCTTCCACTCGGCCGGCGACATCAAGAGGGGGATGGGATCAAGCTGCCAGGGACGATCTGTTCCCCGGGGATCGCCATAGACGTTGTACGTCACACCGTTCTGGCGGATCAGGTCCTGCGACTCCTCCCAGCGGCGGCGGATCTCGTCCCCGCCCAGCAGTTCCATCGCGTCCACGAATGGCTGCCAGTGCCGCCGCACGCTGTCATCGGCAGCCATCAATTCATCGTAACAGCCAGCCAGGGCTCGATAGCGATCCCAGACATGCGGCCGGGAAGTCGCATCGGACCACGGCGGTGATGTTTCGGCTCCGGTCGTCATGGATTGCATCAGAACCACTCGATGAGGCTGGGCATACAACGCTCGCCTGGATCACGTCCCATGATAGCGTTAGCAAAAGTCATACCACAAACCCAGGTATTGGGGGAGGTCGATGTGGCGGAGGTGAACCGGTATCAAGGGGCGGCCGGCGCAGGTCGAGGGTCAGCGGTGAGGCGGGATGCCGTTCCAGCGGTGGCACCTCCATCGTTCCCGGGGTATGGCCATACGGGAAAAACCGAGAATGGCGCCGGCCCTCGGCTTCGTTGGCATTGACCGGAAAGATATCGTACGACCGCCCGCCGGGATGAACCACATGATACGTGCAACCGCCGACCGATCGCTTCAGCCAGGGGTCCCAGACGTCGAAGACCAAGGGCGAGTTGACCGGAATGGTCGGGTGCAGGCACGAGGGGGGCTGCCAGGCGCGGTAGCGGACTCCCGCGACGTATTCGCCGCAGGTTCCGGTTGAGTGCAAGGGCACGCGGCGCCCGTTGCAAGTCACGACCTGCCTTCCTTCGGTCAGGCCCTGGACCTTGATCTGGAGCCGCTCCACGGAGGAATCGACGTACCTGGCGGTTCCGCTGCTGGTGGTTTCCTCTCCCAGGATGTGCCAGGGTTCGATGGCCTGGCGCAGCTCCAGGACGATTCCGCCCACGGCGACAGTACCGATCTGGGGAAAGCGGAACTCAAGGTGGGGCGCGAACCAGTCGTTCTGAAACGCGTACCCGGCGCGGCGCATGTCGTGCATCACATCCTGGAAGTCGAGGTCCACGAAATGGGGAAGCAAGAAGCGGTCATGAAGATCCGTGCCCCAGGGGATAAGCCCGTCGAGCATGGGGTTTTCCCAGAACCTGGCAACCAGGCCGCGGATCAGGAGCTGCTGGGCCAGGCTCATGCGGGCGTGCGGCGGCATCTCGAAGGCGCGCATCTCGACCAGGCCGAGCCGGCCGCTGGCCGAGTCGGGGTTATACAGCTTGTCGATGCAGAATTCCGCCCGGTGGGTGTTGCCCGTGACGTCCACGAGCAGGTGGCGAAAGACGCGGTCGACCAACCAGGGCGGTGCGCCGCCGCGGTCGGGAATCTGGCGGAAGGCGATCTCCATCTCGTAGAGACTGTCGTTCCGCGCCTCGTCGAGCCGCGGCGCCTGGCTATGCGGGCCGACGAACAGGCCCGAGAAAAGATAGGACAGCGAGGGATGGTTGTGCCAGTAGGTGATCAGGCTGCGCAGCAAGTCGGGCCGGCGGAGGACCGGGCTGTCGGCCGGGGTCGGGCCGCCGAGCACCACGTGATTGCCACCGCCGGTGCCGGTATGGCGGCCGTCAAGCATGAACTTCTCGGTGCCCAGCCGCGTTTGCCTCGCCTCTTCGTAAAGAACCGTGGTCTTCGTCACCAGCTCGTCCCACGTAAGAGACGGATGAATGTTGACCTCGATCACCCCGGGATCGGGTGTGATGCCGAAATGATCGAGCCGCGGATCGGTCGGCGGCCGATACCCCTCGATGATCACCGGCATGTTCAGCTCTCTGGCCGTGGCCTCCAGGGCGCTGATCAGATCGAGATAATCTTCCAGGAGCTCCTGGGGCGGCAAGAACACGTGGATCTTGCCGTCACGCGGCTCGGCGCAGAGCGCGGTGCGGACGACTCCCGAGATGCTCTGGCCGACCGCCCAGTGGTCACGAAGCTCCTCAGCATCCGGCCCGCCGCCCCGGCGTGGCGTATCGGTCACGGTCGAGATCTTTTGCCGCCGCGCGGGCTTGGTGACACGAGGGGGAAGCGGCGCCCGGGGAGCGAAAGGATCGAGCTCGACGAAGGGCTCGCGGTCCTCCTCGCTGGCCCAGGGCAGCGACCCCAGGGGCAGGCGAAAGCCCACCGACGAGTCGCCAGGCAGAAGGAAGAGGTTCCCGCGGCGCAGTTCCCAGCGATCGCTGACCCACCGGCTGCGGCCTGCATTCGCCTGCGCCTGTGCCTGCGCCTGCTGCACCTGCAGCGGCAGGACGTACGATACGACCTGGTTCAAACCACGATCGAAGATCTGGGTCAGACGGTGTCGCTCGACGGGGTCGTCGAGATTGCTCTCGCGGGGATCGAGATTCACCGGCAGTTGCTGCTCGCGCCAGAGGTAGTAGAAAACATCCTCGTAGGCGGGCTGGGCGCACGCGGGATCGACGCCCAGTCGTTCCGCCAGCGTCGTGATGAAGCGATGGGCGTCGGCCGGGGTGTGGCCATAGTCGCGCGCCTCGTCGGCGATCAGGTCCGCGTTCTCCCAGACGGGCACACCGTCGGTGCGCCAATAACAGCCGAGCGACCAGCGGGGCAGCGGCTCGCCGGGGTAAAGTTTGCCGTGGCCGTAGTACAGGAGCGCTCCGGGAGCGAACCGGTTCTTGAGACGCTTGAGCAGCTCGCCGGCGAGCAGGCGCTTCGTGTCTCCCAGGGCGGCCGTGTTCCACTCCTCGCCGTCCATGTCGTCGATCGAGACAAAGGTTGGCTCACCCCCCATGGTCAGGCGCACGTCACCAGCGCGAAGGTGCTCGTCGATCTCGTGACCGAGCTGTTCGATGCCCCGCCACTGCTCCTCGGTGTAGGGTTTGGTGACGCGCGGATCCTCATGGATCCGCTGCACGGACATGTGATGCTCGAACGTGGTTTCGCAGATGTCGTGCTCGTCGTGGCTCGGGTCCGAGTCCCAGGAGTACGAGCCCGACACGGGCGCGGCGGAGAGCGGATCGGCCGTGCAGGCCAGGGGTATGTGGCCCTCTCCGGCGAGCAGTCCCGAGGTCGGGTCAAGACCCACCCAGCCCGCTCCCGGCAGATAGACTTCAGCCCAGGCATGCAGATCGGTGAAGTCGACTTCCGTTCCCGACGGACCGTCCAGCGCCGGCACGTCCGCCTTGAGCTGGATCAGGTATCCCGACACGAACCGAGCCGCCAGCCCGAGTTGCCTGAGAAGCTGGACCAGGAGCCATCCCGTGTCGCGACACGAGCCGCTGCCCAGCTCCAGGGTCTGCTCGCAGGGCTGAACTCCCGCCTCGAGGCGGATGACGTAGCGGATCTTCTCGTGCAGCCGGCTGTTGAGCTCGACGATGTAATCGACGGTCCGGACGTCGCGGCCGCGGAGCTCGCTGGCGAGAGCTTGCAGCCGCGGACCAGCCGGCACTGTTTCCAGGTAGGGGATGAGCTCACGGGCGAGGATCGCATCATATCTGAACGGAAATTTCTCGGCGGCCTCTTCGACAAAAAAATCGAAAGGGTTGATCACCGTCATCTCGGCCACGAGGTCGACCTCGATCCTCAGCTCGCTCAGCGGCTTGGGAAAGATGACCCGGGCCAGATGATTGCTGTAAGGGTCCTGCTGCCAGTTGAGGTAGTGGGGGTGGGGCTCGACGCGCAGCGAGTAGCTGAGGATGGGAGTGCGGCAATGCGGGGCCGGCCGCAACCGGACGACCTGGGGCAAGAGCGTGACCAGCCGGTTGTAGCGGTAGATCGTCTTGTGGTTCAGGGCAACTTGGATTGGCATGGAGAGTCGCTGTCCTGGCTGATGGTCTGAAGTGCCGGCGGATACTGGATCGACGGAATCACCGGCTCCGCCTTGGCTGTCGCTAGACTACTCACGATGATGTCTGGTGGGAAGCATCCGGCGAGAACGACGCCGGCGCCGCCAGGACCGGTTTCCGCGAGTGAGCCTCGGCAGCCTCGGGCGGCGTCAGGCTGTCGCGCTGGTCGAAGTAGGTGCGATGGATGGCCTCGCCGATCCCATGGATCCGGTCGATGACGTTGGTGAGTGCCTCGTGCAGGCCCGCCTCGACGAAGTCGTCGACCCGGGTCAGGTTCAGCCAGTCCACCAGGTTGTCGAGGGCACGCTCGGCCGCGTTGCCCGGCCTGCCGCTCGGGCGGCCCGAGATTGAGTACGCGGCGGCCCGGCACTTGCCCAGGCAAAACCGCACCGACCGCGGAAAGATCGAATCGAAGATCAGGAAGTCGGAGACGGCGATTCCCGGGTCCGCACCCGGCCGCTGTTTGTGGAACGGCTCGTATCCCGAGCAGCTCATGAGGATCGCCACCCAGTGCGCATTGTCGATGGGCGTGCCGACCTGGTCGACGGTCGGCAACAGGATGTGGTACTTGACGTCGAGGATCCGGGCCGTCTGGCAGGATCGCTCCAGGTACTTGCCGAGCTGGAAGAAATCCCAGGCCTCGCCGTGCGACATGGTTCCCTCGCTGATCCCCGTCATGAGCTGGTTGATCCGCTTGATCTGGCTGTAGAAGGCGCTGCGATCATCGTGATAGAGCGACCGCGCCTGGCTGCTTTGTATCCAGAGATAATAATAATTGAGTCTTTCCCAGCTTTCGGTGCTGATCACCTCGCGGATGTTCCGCGCGTTCTCGCGGGCGGCTGCGATCGAGGAGGCGATGCTGGCAGGGTTGGAGGTCTCCCAGGTCAGGTGGTGCTGGACGGTCTCTCCGTCCGCGTCCTTCGGCATGTCGTGGATGCCGCTGATGATCAGCAGCGGCTGCCACTGCTGCTCGAGAGGAACGGGGAAGTCGAGCAGGAGCGTCTGGTTGACCTCGAGGACCCGCGCCGTGTTCTCGGCCCGCTCGAGGTAGCGGCTCATCCAGAAGCAATGCTCGGCGACACGTGAGATCATCGGCCGTTCTCCATGACCCAGGTGTCCTTGCTGCCCCCGCCCTGGCTGGAATTGACCACCAGCGAGCCCTTGACCAGCGCCGTGCGGGTCAGGCCGCCGGGCAGGACCCAGGTGGAGGTCCCACTGATGATGTAGGGCCTGAGGTCCACATGGCGCGGGGCCAGGCCATCCTCGGTCCAGGTGGGGCTGGTTGAAAGCGTGACGACCGGCTGGGCAATGAAGTTACGCGGGTTGGGGCGGAGCTTCTCGGCGAACTCGCTGCACTGCTGCGACGTCGCCCACGGGCCCATGAGCATGCCGTAGCCGCCCGACTCGTTCACCGACTTGACCACCAGCTCGGCGAGGTGGTCCAGAACGTAGGCCAGATCGCCGGGACGGGCGCAGATGTACGTCGGCACGTTCTTGAGGATCGGCTCCTCGCTGAGGTAGAAGCGGATCATGTCCTCCACGAAGGGATAGATTGCCTTGTCGTCGGCCACACCGGTGCCCACGGCGTTGGCGAGCGTGACGTTGCCGGCGCGATATGCCTTCATCAGGTCGGGAACGCCGAGCATCGAGTCGGGCCGGAAGCTCTTGGGATCGAGAAAGTCGTCGTCCAGCCTGCGGTAGATGACGTCGACCCGCTCGGGCCCGCGGGTAGTGCGGAGAAATACCTGCTCTTCATGCACGAACAGGTCCTGCCCGAAGACCAGCTCGATGCCCATGTGGCGGGCCAGGAAGCAATGCTCGAAGTAGGCCGAGTTGTACGGTCCGGGGGAGAGCAAGACGATCGTGGGCGGATCGTCGGCCCCCGGCGGCGCGACCGAGCTGAGGGCCTCCCAGAGCTTGCGCGGATAATCCTCGACCCGGCGCACGCGGCACTGCTCGAAGAGCTGGGGAAACACCTTCTTCATGACCAGCCGGTTCTCGATCACGTAGCTGACCCCGGATGGGCAGCGGCCGTTGTCTTCGAGCACGACGAACTCGCCGCTGGGGTCGCGGATCAGGTCGGTGCCGACGACGTGCACGTACTGCTTGCCCGGCGGGCTGAAGCCGATCATCTCGGGGCGGAAGCCCTTCGATTCGAGGACCAGGTTTGCCGGGATCACTCCCTCCTTGAGGATGCGCTGATCGTGGTAGACATCGTCCAGGAAGATGTTGAGCGTGCGGATTCGCTGGATCAGGCCGGCCTCGAGACGGTCCCACTCGTTGCCGGCGACCGGTCGCGGGACCAGGTCGAAGGGAAAGATCTTCTCCGTGCCCCGGCGGTCGGAGTAGACCGAGAAAGTGATGCCGTTGTTGATGAACGCCAGGTCCGCGGATGTCCTCCGCTGGAGGAACTCACGGACATTGAGGCCTCCCAGGCGATCGAAGAGAACCTTGCAATAGTCGTGGCTCTGCCCCGGCGCGGCAAAGAGCTCGTCCCAGGCCTTGGGGTTGAGCGTGTAATCCTCAAAGAGCAGAGGGCCGGTCTCCGGGCCGGGCATGACTTGCGTCTGGCCCTGCGTCAAGCTCTGGGTCTGAAGCATTGGACTGGGGGACATCTGGGTCACCTCCCCTGTTCTGGCCTTCTGCCCGTCGCGCCGGGACTTCGGGATGTCTGAAGAGCCCCTCGGCCCCGAGGGCGGCATGACAGGAACACTACACCTTATCATCGCGGAGAAACATGGTCGAACCGAATCTGGCAATGCCGAAACTCAGGTAACCGGCACGGCAAGCGGCAGGGGCTCGATCTGGACCAACGATCGGTCGCGGGCTCTCAGTGTACTGAGCTGACCCGTGAGGTAATGATCGATATGCCGGGCGGCTTCCCGTCCCTCGGCAATGGCCCATACGACCAGCGACTGGCCCCTGCGGCAGTCACCGGCGGCGAATACGCCCACCTGGCTGGTCATATACTGGTGATTGCACCGGATCACCCCCTGCTCCGTGAGCGCCAGCCCCAGAGCCTGGGGCAGCCGATTTTCGGGGCCGGAGAAGCCGATGGCCAGGAGGACCAGCTCGCAGGGAAAGATCAGCTCGGACCCGTGGACCTCCTCGAACTGCCGCTCGCCGGCCTCGTCAAAGTACTGATAAACACGGACGGCGTGCAACTCCTTGACGTGGCCTCGGTCGTCGCCGACGAACGTCTTGGTCTTGATTTGCCAGTCCCGCTTGCCACCCTCCTCGTGGGCGGGGGTAATCCGCAGGACCTTGGGCCACAGCGGCCAGGGTGTGTCGGGGTTCTCGCCCTCGGGCGGGCGCGGGTTGTAGTCCAGTTGCATGACCGATCGGGCCTGCTGGCGATGGCACGTTCCCAGGCAATCGGCGGCCGTGTCGCCGCCGCCGATCACGATGACGTTCTTCCCCGTGGCCAGGATCGGTGTCTCGCCGTTCAACGTTCCCAGGTTGCGGCGGTTCTGCTGGGTGAGAAACGGCATCGCCAGCTCGATGCCCTTGAGGTGTTTTCCCGGGATCTCGAGATCGCGCGAGACGGTGGCGCCGATCGTCAGGAGAATGGCGTCGTGCCGGGCGCGCAGCTCGTGGGGATCGATCGTCCGGCCGATCTCAGCATTGAGGATGAAGCGGACCCCCTCCCCTTCAAGCTGGTCGATCCGCCGCTCGACGTGGACCTTGGCCATCTTGAAGTCGGGGATGCCGTAGGCCAGCAGTCCGCCTGCCCGGTCGTCGCGCTCGTAGACGGTCACGGTGTGCCCGGCGCGGCGGAGCTGCTGGGCCGCGGCCAGCCCGGCGGGCCCGCTGCCGGCGATTGCCACGGACTTGCCGGTCTCACGGGCCGGTGGCCTGGCGACGATCCAGCCCATCTCCCAGCCGCGATCGACGATGGCCGCCTCGATGTCCTTGATCGTCACCGTGGCGCCGTTCAGCGCGAGCACACAGGACGCCTCGCACGGCGCGGGGCAGGTCTTGCCCGTGAATTCGGGGAAATTGTTCGTGTCATGCAGCGCGACGAGGGCTTCTTGCCAGCGATTCCTGTGAACCAGTTCGTTCCAGTCGGGAATCAAGTTGCCCAGCGGGCAGCCGCTGTGGCAAAACGGCACGCCGCAGTCCATGCATCGCGAGGCCTGGGCCCGCACACTTTCCACGGGCATCGGCTGGTAGAGCTCGTTGAAGTCCTTGATCCGCTGGTGGACCGGGCGGGGCGTCGCCTTCTGCTGCTCGATGTTAAGGAATCCACGGGGGTCAGCCATGAGCGCCCTCCACCACGACCCTTGCAGTGAGCATCGTACAGGGGATGGGACACCGGTCAGCCATTGATCAGCTCCCATTGACGCTGCACGACCTTGCTCTGCTCCTGGACCCGCCGGTAGTCGCGCGGAAAGACCTTGATGAAGGCGCCCAGGGCATTGGGGAAATCATTGACGATCTCGTTGCCGATCTCCGACCCCGTGTAGAGAACGTGGCGATTGATCAGGTTGCTCAGCAGGCCCACGTCCTTGTAGTCCTCGACCGGCACGAGGTCGACCATCTCGAGATTGCAGCGATCGCGGAAGCGGCCCTCGGGATCATAGACGAAGGCGTAGCCGCCGCTCATGCCAGCGGCGAAGTTTCTGCCGGTCCCGCCCAGGACGACCACAACGCCGCCGGTCATGTACTCGCAGGCGTGGTCGCCCACACCCTCGACGACAGCCTTGGCGCCGCTGTTTCGAACCGCGAACCGCTCGCCTGCCCGGCCCCGCAAAAAGGCCTCGCCGCCGGTCGCACCGTAGAGTGCGACATTGCCCACGATCACGTTCTCGCCGGCGGGGAAAACGGCCTGTGGAGGCGGCGCGATGACGAGCTTCCCACCCGAGAGCCCCTTGCCGGCATAGTCATTGGCCTCGCCGCGGACTCGCAAGGTGATGCCCCGGGTCACGAAGGCCCCGAAGCTCTGGCCCGCGCTGCCGGTAAACTGGAGGTCGATCGTATCCTCGCGCAGTCCATGCTCGCCGTACTTCTTGGTGACGAAATAGCTGAGCAGGGTTCCGACCGTCCGGTTGCGATTGGAGATCGGCAGCGAGCGCTGGGCGCGCTTTTGATGTTCGAGGGCGTCCTTGCAAATCCGCAGCAGCTCCCAGTCGAGCTGGTCGGCGAGCACGTCGGGCTGGCACTCGACGCAGCGGATCGGCGTGCCGTGGGGAACCTTCGGCATCTCGAGGATGGTTCGCAGATCGAGGTACTGCGCTTTCCAGTGGTGCTTCCGGTCGGCCGGGAAGAGCAGGTCCGCCCGGCCAATGATCTCGTCAAGGGTGCGAAAGCCCATCTGGCTGAGCTGTTCCCGCACTTCCTCGGCCACGAAGAAGAAGTAGTGGACGACTTGCTCGGGCGTTCCCGAAAACTGGGCACGAAGCACCGGGTCTTGCGTGGCGATGCCGACCGGGCAGGTGTTCAAATGGCACTTCCGCATCATCACACAGCCCATGGCGATCAAGGGGGCCGTGGCGAAGCCGTACTCCTCGGCGCCCAGGCAGGCGGCGACGATGACGTCGCGCCCGGTCTTGAGCTGGCCGTCAGTCTGGAGCCGGACCCGGCCTCGCAGGCCGTTGCGAACGAGGGTCTGCTGGGTCTCGGCCAGGCCCAGTTCCCAGGGAAGGCCCGCGTGGCGGATGCTCGAGAGCGGCGAGGCGCCGGTGCCCCCGCCATCGCCGCTGATCAGAATTCGGTCGGCGTATCCTTTGGCGACGCCCGTGGCGATGGTTCCCACGCCCGCGGCGGCGACCAGCTTGACCGAGACCTCGGCGTGCGGGTTGGCGTTCTTGAGATCAAAGATCAATTGCGCCAGGTCCTCGATCGAATAGATATCATGGTGTGGAGGGGGAGAGATCAGGCCGACGCCCGGCGTGCTGTAACGCGTCTTGGCGATGAAGTTATCGACCTTGTGGCCGGGAAGCTGCCCCCCCTCGCCCGGCTTGGCCCCCTGGGCCATCTTGATCTGGATCTCGACGGCGCTCGCCAGGTAGTTGGCGGTGACTCCGAAGCGGCCGCTGGCAACCTGCTTGATCGCGCTGTTGCGCGAGTCGCCGTTGGCGTCGCGCCGGAACCGGGCAGGGTCCTCCCCCCCTTCTCCGGTGTTGCTGCGTCCGCCGATCCGGTTCATGGCGATGGCCAGCGACTCATGGGCTTCCTTGCTGATGCTGCCGAAGCTCATGGCGCCGGTACAGAAGCGCTTGACGATCTCCGCGGCCGGCTCGACGATCTCCAGGGGAATCGCTTTGCGGCCGGCCTTGATCTCCAGCAGTCCGCGCAAGGTGCAGAGCTGCCGGCTCTCGTCGTTGCTGGCGGCGGCAAATTCCTTGTAGCTGGAACTCGCTTTTTTCTTGAGGGCGTGCTGAAGCTTCTGGATGGTCTCAGGGTTCCACATGTGATGCTCACCCCGGCGACGCCACATCACTTCACCGCCGCCGTCGAGCTGCGGCAGCTCCGGCCCGGGGGTGCCCGGGTATCCCACCTCGACGCGTTGCAGCGCCTCACGGGCAATGATCTCCAGGCCGATGCCCTCGATCCGGCTGGGCGTGCCCGGGAAGTACTCGTCGATCACCGCGCGGCTCAGGCCGATGGCCTCGAACACCTGGGCGCCGCGGTAGCTCAGCAGGGTGCTGATGCCCATCTTGCTGAAGATCTTGAGCAACCCCGCATCGACGGCCCTGGCATAGCTCTTCACCGCCTGATCAAGTTCCAGCGGAGTGCCTTGCGGGTCGAGGAGCATCTGCTCTCGCGCCAGACCTTCAAAGGTCTCGGCGACGAGATAGGGATTGACGGCCCCTGCGCCATAGCCGATCAGCAGCGCAAAGTGATGGATCTCCCGCGCTTCGCCGGTTTCAACGACGATCCCGCAGCGCGTGCGCTGGCCCTTGCGAATCAGATGATGATGAACGGCTGCCGTGGCCAGGAGGGGCGGGACCGGTACCAGGTCCGCATTCAAGTCCCGATCCGAGAGGATCAGGATCGTCGCTCCCCGGTCCACCGCCTGAGAGGCTGCCGCACAGAGGCGATCGAGCGCCGGCGCCAGACCGGCCTCACCCTGGGTGCGGTCGAAGAGGAGGGATAGCGTCTGGCAATGAAAGCCCGGAGACCGCACCGCCCGCAGGCGCGCCAGCTCGGCATTGCTGAGCGTGGGAGACTTGAGACGCAACAGCCGTGCATGCTCCGGGGATTCGTCGAGCAGGTTCTGCTCGGAACCCAGGAGCGACTCGGTGCTCATGACAACCTTTTCGCGGATCGGGTCGATCGGCGGATTGGTCACCTGGGCGAAGAGCTGCTTGAAGTAGTTGGGCAAGATCTGGCTGCGCCGGCTGAGCACCGCCAGCGGAATATCCGTACCCATGCTCGAGACCGGCTCCTTGCCGTCCTGGGCCATGGGAAGGAGAATGCGGAGGACATCCTCCTGGGTGTAGCCGAATGCCTGCTGGCGGGCCAGCAGGGTGTCGAGATTGACAGCGGGCACCTCGGCCGGCTCTGGCAAGTCACCCAGGTGGATCTGGTGCTTCTCGAGCCAGAGACCATAGGGCTGGGCGCGGCAGATTGACTCTTTGAGCTCTTCGTCGCCGATGATCCGCCCCTCCGCGAGATCCACCAGGAAGATCTTTCCCGGCTGGAGCCGGCCCGAGAGCCGGATCGCCTCGGGCGGGATCGGCAGCACGCCGGCCTCGCTGGCCAGCACAACAAGGTTGTCGTGCGTGACCACGTAGCGGCCGGGACGCAGGCCGTTGCGGTCGAGCATCGCCCCGATCCGGATCCCATCACAGAAGACCAGGCTGGCCGGGCCATCCCAGGGCTCCACGAGCCCGCTGTGATACTGGTAGAAAGCGCGCCGGGCCGGATCGAGGGAGCGATCGCCTTCATAGGCCTCGGGCACGAGCATCATCAAGGCATGGAGTAGACTTCGACCGGACTGGACCAGCAGCGCGAGCACCTGATCGAGGGCCGCCGAGTCGCTCATGCCCTCGAAGTCGAGGGGCAAGGCCTTCTCCAGATCGGCGCCCAGCACGCGGCTCCGCATCCGGGACTCTCGCGCTTTCATCCAGTGGAGATTCCCCTGCAGGGTGTTGATCTCTCCATTATGCGCCAGCAAGTGAAAGGGCTGAGCCAGTCCCCAGCGCGGGAACGTGTTGGTGCTGTAGCGGCTGTGTACCAGCGCCAGGGCCGATTCCAGCCGTGAATCGCCCAGGTCGGGGAGATAGGCCGGCAGTTGATCGGGCTTGAGCATGCCCTTGTAGATGATCGTGCGTGCGCTGCAACTGGCGATCGCGAACCCCAACGCGTCGTTGCCGATGCTTTCGGAATAGGCCCATTTCTCGGCCCGCCGGCGGATCACATAAAGTTTCCGCTCGAACTGGTCCCCGGCGGCCGTCCCTTCGCCGCGGCCGATGAATAACTGCTCCATCACGGGCTCTTGCGACCGGGCCAGCCAGCCGATCGCCGAGGAGACGACCGGAACGTCTCGCCATCCCAGCATTCTTTGGCCCTCGGCGGCCACAACCGCTTCCAGGGTTCGATGGCAGATCAGGCGCTGGGACGCTCCACGCGGCAGGAAAACGAATGCCACTCCGTAGTCGCCGGCAGCCGGCAGCCGGTCCGAGAGCGACGTGTTGTCGGATCGAAAGAACAGATCCGGCAACTGCATGAGGATGCCCGCACCATCTCCCGTGTCCTGATCGCAACCGCAAGCGCCGCGATGCTGAAGGTTCTTGAGGATCTGCAGGCCGCTTTGAATAGTCGCGTGGCTCTTCCGGCCGCTCATGTCGGCCACGAACCCAACTCCGCACGAGTCCCGCTCGAAGGCCGGGTCGTAGAGTCCCTGCTTCGAATGGGAGGAAAGCGCGACGCTAGCCGGTTCATTGCAGTACGGCATGAAGCTTATAGCCTGACCGTCCCAGCGCCTGATCAATCATCCATGCATCTGGCAGTGATTGAGCAAAGCCGCGGAGAGCACGAGCCCCAGATCAATCTGTGAACGGAACAGAGGCAACACTGCAGCTTTCGTGCCCGATCGACTCACGGGGCCCGTGGAACTCTCCTAACTAGATACATACTATGGACTTAGTGCTAGAACGAGTGGGACGAACCCCAACGGCTCCCGGATTCACTGCCAGCTTCGGGTGCAGTCAATGCCTTGATTCTATACGGCCGATACCACCGCCCCGGATCAGGGTTTTGGGCTGGCCGCAGAACTCATGCCGATCATCTCCGGAAGGATTCCGGCGTCTCCCGGGCGGGAGGGACACTTCCTGTCGCGGGTGCTTGGTCGAACCATGTCCCTTGGTCGTACCGAGGTCGCAGTGTCAAATTATTGTTTGAGACTGGCTGGACTGCAAGGTGAGTTTGACGGCGCAGGGTTGGCGAAACAGAGGAGGTCGACGATCCGGGCGTCGAGGATGCGGAACGTGCCCGGCGGCACGGCCAAGGGTTCGGTCGGGTGCGTCGGCCAGACGCACCCGGAACAACGGGTCATGGATTGACCGATGATCGTGGAATCCGCCGCGGCCTGCCGCGTCCGCTGCAACATGAGGTTAGGCGTCCACGGCCAGCGTTGCTGCGCGGTGCCACCGGCGAACCAACGGATTTCCCATGAGATAAGCGTGGCTCGCCGTATACTCGAGAAACCAATGGAGAAGGCCGTTCCATTCACCAAAGTTACCGGGCGGGTGAAGCGTCCAACCAAGTTCTTCGAGTGTCCAGTTCATCTTTGCGCTGTTCCGTGCCATGGACGTTGTGACCCAGTTGGATTCACCGTCAGCGCCGCCACGAGTGACCGGTACAACATGATCGATCGTGGCCCCAACCTCCCAGAAGGCAGGGGTGCGTCACTACCGTTTTCCAGTTTGGATGATATGGGAATTCGTCCGGAAGAACGATCGACAAGACACGCAGGACAGGCGGGAAAATGAGTCGCTCGCCGGTGTATCGGTCCAAGAATCCGTCGCGCACGAAAACACGTGTAGACTCCTTTTCTCCATACTTACGAGCTGTCGGCGCTGTCGGCGCGAAGGGGTAATCCCGACGCAGCCGGCTCTTGGCAACCGAATCCTCATCGTCAGCGAGGGCGTTGCAGACCTGACTGATCACGGCGCTCTTTTCGATCACCTCTGAACCTTCGGGCCGCCTAACGTCAGTGCGCTAATCCGCGCCGATTCCCCAAGCGAGGCGCCGCGAAGGGGACGTTCCTTATTGCTCAGGTGAGTTGCACGATCCAGGCAAACGGGCTTTCCGCAGTCCAGGCATTCTGCCACAACAACTAAGAACTTCCCCCTATGTTAGCCCTTTGTTCGCAACGTGGGAACTCATTCTCCGGCAAGGTCGAGAATATGGCGGAACAACTCTGCTGAGAGACGCATGCCGCCGCGGTGCAGCTCTTCGAGGAGCGGGCGGACTGCCGGAATCCGCCTCTCGGCCTTCGCAATCAGCAAGAAAGAGAGGGAGCAGAAACAGGGACGCAGCTAGAATCAAAACTAGCTGCTTCCCCGTTTCCAGCCCGTTTCCAGCCCCCTGCCCCCCGCGTGACCCCTGCCTCCCGCGACGAGGGCGGTTCGCGAGCTCAGAGAGTGCTTCTGGCTGGTAACAGGATCGCGGGGGCACTCTGGCTCGCAGGATCCAGCCACCGTGGCGATTCCTCGAGCAGCGCCGTGGCGGCTTCGGCGGTCACTGGCCGCGAGAAGAAATAGCCCTGGCCGAAGTGGCACCCCAGGTCTCGCAGTCGGACCATTTGGGCGGCCGTCTCCACTCCCTCGGCGACCACGTCAAGCCCCAGGACCTGAGCCAGTGAGATGATCGTTCGGACGATTTCCGAGTTCTCGCCATTGGGTCCGATCCGGGAGACGAAGGAGCGGTCGATCTTGAGCGTGTCGAAGGGGAACTGATGGAGGTAACTGAGCGACGAATACCCCTTGCCGAAATCGTCCAGCGCGAGCTTGACCCCGAGCGCTCTGAACTTCGTGAGCGCGGACGATGCCGACTCCATCTGTTCCATGATCGCGCTCTCGGTGATCTCCATCTTGAGGCAGCTAGGATCGAGCCGCGTCTCCAGTAGAAGACGCTCGACCTGGGAGACCAGATCAGGCTGAGAAAACTGCCGGCACGATAGGTTCACACTCATGGTCAGGGGAGGGGTCGTCCTGAACTGCGTCTGCCATTTCCGGAGCTGTTCTGCCGCCGAGTGGAACACCCACAAGCCGATGGGCAGAATGAGCTTCGTCTCTTCCGCCAGCGGGACGAACTCGTCCGGGTAGACCATTCCGCGGTTCGGGTGCTGCCATCGCAGCAGGGCTTCGAAGCTGCGGATCCTGCCGGTTCGGAGCGACACGATCGGCTGGTAATGGATCCGCAATTCCTGCCGGGTCGCGGCCTGCCGCAGGTCGGTGTCGAGCTCCAGACGGGCCACCGCCTCGGCGTGCATCGCCTCGTCGAAGACGACGTGCACGGCCTTACCCCGGGACTTGGCTTGGTACATCGCGATGTCCGCGTTGCGCACGACCTCTTCAGCACTCTCGTCGTTGGCTCCGCTGAGGGCGATGCCGATGCTGGCGGTCATGACCAGTTCGTGGTCATCGAGCAAGAACGGAGTCTGCAAGACTTCGAGCATCCGGTCGGCGAGGCTGAGCACGTCCTCGGTGGATGCCACGTCTTGCATGAGAACGATGAACTCGTCTCCCCCGAGGCGGGCCACCGTGTCGCCATCACGGATACAGGCCTCCAGCCGCCGGCTGATCGCGATCAGCAATTGATCGCCCATGTGGTGCCCCAAGCTGTCGTTGACGAACTTGAAGCTATCGATGTCGAGAAAGAGGACCGCGAACCGAGAGTCCGCCCGCCGTTTCCTCCGCCCGACGGCCTGGCTCAGCCGGTCCATGAGGAGTGCGCGATTGGGCAGATCGGTCAACGAGTCGTGGAATGCGTCGTGCTGGAGACGGTCCTCGGCTGCCTTGCGCTGGGTGATGTCGGACTGCGAGCCTGCCATGCGAACGGCCTTCCCCTGGTCGTCGCGCACCGCCAGGCCCCGGGTGAGAACCCAGCAATAGGTCCCGCCCTCGTGGAGCATGCGATGCTCGGTCTCCAGATGCGTGGACTTCCCCGCCAGGTGAGCCGCGACCTCCGCCTGGACCCGCTCGAGGTCCAGATCGTGCACCCGGCTGAACCACTCCTGCGGACTGTCGCCGATCTGTTCCTCCCGGTAACCGAGCATCGACTTCCAGCGGGGGGCGAAGTAGATCCGGTCGGTGGTCAGGTCCCAGTCCCAGAGCCCGTCGTTGGCGCCGCGCACCGCCAGCGCGTACCGTTCCTGACTGAGTCGGAGCGCCTCAAGGGTCTTCTGGCGCTCGACCGCAAAACCCATCGCGTAGCGGATCGACCGCTCAAGCTGGCGGGTCCCGAACTGCCCCTTGACGAGGTAATCGGCAGCCCCTGCTTCCATCGCCTCGACGTCCACATCCCAGTCGTCGTGGCCGGTGAGCAGGATGATCGGCGTGGAACACCCCTGGGCCAGCGCCTCGCGGAGCAGTTCGAGGCCGGTCCGCGCTCCCAGGTGGTAGTCCAGGAGACAGAGCCTGTGGCGACCACTGAGGATCGCTTCCTTGGCGGCCTCGAAAGACGAAACCCACTCCACCTCGACCTGGTCGCCGTAAACCTCGTTGAGCACGGCGCGCGTCAGGAAGCAATCGTCCTCGTCGTCCTCGACAAGCAGGATGTTGAGCCCACACTGGTTCATAGGTTTCGTACAAGCGATTGGTCTTGGTCCGGGAGTTCGACGATCTTGGCCCAGTACACGCCGAGGGCTCTCATAACGGTCACCAGGCCGTCGAAGGTGACCGGCTTGGTGATGAACGAGTTAACCCCGAGATCATAAGACCGGTAGATGTCCTCTTCGGCTTTCGAGGTGGTCATGACAACGATCGGTATTCGCCGCAAAGCCGGGTCGGCCTTGATCTCCCCGAGCGCTTCGCGACCGTCCATCTTGGGCATGTTGAGGTCGAGGATGATCAGGCCCGGCCACGGCGCTTTGGCCGAGTCGGCATACCGACCCTGGCGCCTCAGGTAGGCCAAGAGCTCAACTCCGTCCTCGACGAAATCAACCCGGTTGACCAGTCTGCACTCGTCGAGGGCTTCCTTGGCCATCAGGCGATCATCCGCGTCATCATCGGCGATCAGGATTGAGATCGACCTAGAATTCGTTGCCGTCATGACTCGTCTCCTGCTTTCGCCGAACCGGCAACGTGACCAAGAACGTAGAACCTTCCCCGAGAGTGCTTCGGGCCGTGATCGTGCCGCCGTGTCGTTCGACGATCTTACGGCAGACGGCCAGTCCGACACCCGTTCCCTCATATTCATTGCGGCCGTGGAGCCGCTGAAAGATCGTGAAGATCCGCTCGGAGTAAATCTCCTCAAAGCCGATCCCGTTATCCTCGACCAGGATCTGGCAAAAGGTCCGGGACGGTCTCGGCGCCGGCGCGGCAGAGTCTTCGCGCAGCGTCCGACTCGAGACTCGGACCACCGGGGGAACGTCCGGACGCTGACACTTCAGCGAGTTGCCGATCAAGTTCTGCATCAACTGGCGGACCTGAAGGGGATCGGCGTCCACGGTAGGCAATTCACCCACCTCGACCCGGCCGTTGACCTGCTCGATCCGCGCCTCGAGGTCGGAGACAACCTCCTTGGTAACCGAGACGAGATCGGTGGGGACGAACGGCTTTGCCTTGGTCGAGACCCGCGAGTAGGTGAGCAGGTCGTTGATCAAGGTCTGCATCCGACCCGCCGCGTTCTGAATCCGGTCCAGGTAGTCGCGTCTCTGGTCGCCGAGCGTCGCGGCGTGTTTTGAGTTCAACCGGTCGCTGAAAGCCTGGACCTTCCGCAGCGTCTCCTGGAGGTCGTGCGACGCCACGGAAGCGAAGTCCTGGAGCTCACTGTTGCTCCGCTCCAGCTTCGCGGCATAGGCCTTGAGGGCTTCGTGCGACCGCCCAAGCTCCTCCATGAATCGCTGGATCCTGACGACTGCCGGACTGATCACGAAGAGACCTTCGAGCATGAGCACGATCAGCACCATGCCGAACAGGAGGAACTCGAGCGTCTCCAATTGACCGATCCGATCGCTCGCCTCCTTGGAGGAGGCCTGCGCTGCTTCACCGACCGCGCGTCCCGCGGCCTCTTCGTCGGCGATGATGCGCCCAAGGCGCGCGCTGGATTCGGCCAGCGGGGGCGGTGCCGACCCGGCTCGCTCGAACAGAGCGAGCAGAGCCTCGGCCGACCGGCTCGCGGACAGGCGGTGGATCTCGGCTTGCTGTAACAATTGCGAGCATTTGGACTCCGGCCCCAGTCGGGACGCGGAACTCCGATCGCCAGGACGAGTCGTTCCCGCCGCTTTCTGCTGACTTTCCAGGATCGCTCGGCGAAGCGATTTCTCGCGCTCGCCACGGCTGCTGTTCGCGGCGGCCATGAGCTCCAGGGCCGACAAACTCAACGGCCGATCGAGCCATCGCTCGCTGGTGAATCGACCGACCGAGACGATCGCGCTGCTCTGCCAGGAGAGTTCTCTGAGAATGAAGGCCTGGCTCAAAGCCGAGAGCAGAACGACCACACAGAACGAGGCGACGTAAAGGACCCCCAGCCGAGTCGCCGGGGACTCCCGCGCACGATTGCTCTTGATGTCTGGAGACATGGCAAGGTGGAAACAGGTGACAGTTGTTTGCCGTCCGTGACGCTCGTTGGATGGTCTGGGAAGCACACTGAGCGAGCCTCACTCCAGGATAGGTCATACTGCAACGCATCAGCAGCATTCATGGGAGGTTGAGCCTCCCCTGCATCACAGTGATGAATTCAATCGTGGCTAGAGCGATTTTCGATCGCGTGGATGACGAACCCTGGCACAAGGCAGAGGCACTCGAAGCACCCCCCTGCGTCCCCCCTTCTAATAGTGTTCGGCACGAAAAGGTGGGCACGAGGGCGGCGACGAGCGAGGACAAACGGATTGATTTTTTGGTAGGCATCGCCCGGTTTGATGCCATACTGAAATAATAGGGACCGCCCGTCGAGATCGGGCCCCGTTCGGTCTTTGCCAATTCGGTGGTCGGTGTCAGGCAGTAGCCAGCGGGGGGAGGGTCTGTGCCCGGCCTGACCCCGCTGCTCCCGGCGTCGTGGAGCGTGAGGCGTGGAGCGTGGGGCGGGAGGGATAGTGGCCAGTCATCAGTGAAGCCGGAGGAGGGGGGGCTGGCGGTGATCGAAAAGCGCCAAAACGAAGCCAATTCGCTGTGGTCTTAGTCGTTGGCAGATCGCCATTTAGGACAAACCGAGGCGGAATCGGGCAAGCAGAACGAAGCCATCTATGAGAGGCCGGTTGTCAAGCGAGGCGGTGCAGATTTTGTGTCGCAGGGCTCCCGCACATCCCCTTCGCCGTCGGCTTCGGTCGATCTTGCCCATCTCAGACCTGTCCGCAGACGA
>JBEKTN010000060.1:0-26967 GCA_049516015.1 Isosphaeraceae bacterium
GGGCCGCAATCACCACGGGAACCTCGAACGGCTCGGTCAACAGCATGCACGACAGCCTGAACCCGATTGCCGGCATGGTACCGATGTCGATGATGATGCTCAACGTGGTATTCAGCGGCATCGGCGCCGGTTTCGAGAACATGCTGATGTTCATCATCGTCGCGGTCTTTCTCGCCGGCTTGATGGTCGGCCGGACCCCGGAATACCTGGGCAAGAAGGTCGAAGCCCGCGAGGTCAAGCTCGCCATGATCGTGATGCTGATCCATCCCCTGATCATCCTGGGAGGGGCCGGCCTGTTCGCGGCCACCGACTGGGGCGCCAAGACAACGGCCAACCCTGGCCCGCACGGTTTCTCCGAAATCCTTTACGAGTTCACCTCGTCGGCCGCGAATAACGGGTCAGGCTTCGAGGGTCTGGGCGACAACACGCCCCCCTGGAACGTCGCCTGCGGCATCGTCTTGCTGCTGGGCCGGTTCCCGGCCTTGCTCTTGCCGATCGCCCTGGCGGGCTTTCTGGCGGCGAAGAAGCGCGTGCCATATTCCTCCGGAACCCTGCGCACCGACAACCTGACGTTCGCCTTCATGCTTCTGGGAACCGTGCTCCTGATCGGCGCGCTCTCGTTCATGCCGGCCGTCGTGCTCGGACCCGTTGCCGATCACTTGACGAAGATCACACCGTAACGGTCGGCCGTCCCCGCCGGTTGCATCGTCGCTTCCCGGACTATCAGAAACCATCTTCAATCGGAAGAAAGCCTATGAGTGTCGAAACCCCGCCTCAAACCAGTACTTCCCAGCGATCCGCCGCTGAAGTGCAGGCCTTCAAGTTGCAGCGGCGCCAGGCGCGACGGCTGAGCATCTTCGATCCCGAGATGGTCCGCCAGGCGGCTGTTCGCTCGTTCGCCATGCTCGACCCGCGATCGATGATGCGCAACCCGGTCATGTTCCTGGTCGAGATCGGCACCGTGCTGACGGCCATCGTGACCATTCAGTCCATCATCAACGGCGCGGCCACCGGCCTGATCATCTACCAGACCGCGCTGACCCTGCTGCTGCTGCTCACCGTCCTGTTCGCGAACTTCGCCGAGGCGCTGGCCGAGGCGCGCGGCAAGGCCCAGGCCGACAGCCTGAGGGCGACGCGACAGGATACGCCCGCGTTCCGCCTGGACAGCGTCAAATCGGAGACAGGCCACTTCGTACCCTCAACGCAACTCCGCACCGGCGATCATGTGATGGTCGAGACCGGCCAGGTCATTCCGGCGGACGGCGAGGTCGTCGTCGGTGTCGCCTCGGTCGATGAGAGCGCGATCACCGGCGAGAGCGCCCCGGTCATCCGCGAGGCCGGCGGCGATCGCTCGGGCGTGACCGGAGGCACCCGGGTGCTCTCCGATCGCATCATCGTGCAGGTCACGTCCGAGCCCGGTCAGAGCTTCCTCGATCGGATGATCGCCCTGGTCGAGGGTGCGATCCGCCAGAAGACCCCGAATGAGATCGCCCTCACGATCGTGCTGGCCGCGTTCTCGCTCATCTTCCTGATCGTGACGGCCGCGCTCTATCCGATGGCCCGGTACTTCGACCTGACCCTCGACATCCCGACATTGATCGCGCTCTTGGTCTGCTTGATTCCGACGACGATCGGCGCCTTGCTGGCGGCCATCGGCATTGCTGGGATGGACCGCGCTCTCATGGCCAACATCATCGCCAAGAGCGGCAAGGCCGTCGAGCTTGCCGGCGACATCGACACCCTGCTGCTGGACAAGACCGGCACGATCACAATCGGCAACCGCCGGGCCACCCAGTTCGTGCCCTTGGGCGGTGTCTCCGAGCGGCAACTGGCGCGGCTGGCCGGCCTGGCCTCGTTGGCCGACAGCACGCCCGAGGGCAAGAGTATTCTCGACCTGGCCCGCCCCGTGACGGCTCTTGATGGCGAGGTGCCCGCCGGCTCGCTGTTCATCGAGTTCACCGCGCAGACGCGCATGAGCGGGGTTAACCTGCCCGACGGCACGCGCATTCGCAAGGGCGCGCCTGACACCGTCGCCCGTTACATCCAGGATCAGGGGGGCGTCGTTCCTCAGGGATACCAGCCGACCGTCGATTCGATCGCCTCCCGAGGCGCCACGCCGCTGGCGGTCACCGAGAACGATCGAATCATCGGCGTGGTCAAGCTCGAGGACATCCTCAAGCAGGGCATCCGCGAGCGGTTCGCCCGCTTACGCAAGATGGGCCTCCGGGTCGTGATGGTCACTGGCGACAACCCACTGACCGCCAAGGCCATCGCCGAGGAGGCCGGCGTCGATGACTTCATCGCCCAGGCAACTCCCGAGGCCAAGCTCGCCTATATCCGCAGCGAGCAGCAGGGAGGCAAGCTCGTGGCAATGATGGGCGACGGCACCAACGACGCCCCCGCGCTGGCCCAGGCCGATATCGGCGTGGCCATGAACTCCGGAACCCAGGCCGCCAAGGAGGCCGGCAACATGGTCGATCTCGACAGCGATCCGACCAAGTTGATCGAGGTCGTCGAGATCGGCAAGCAACTGCTCATGACCCGCGGAGCCCTCACCACGTTCTCGATCGCCAATGACCTGGCCAAGTATTTCGCCGTGATTCCGGCCATGTTCATCGTCACTCTGCCCGAGTTGAAAGTCCTGGACATCATGGGCCTGGCCACCAAGGGGGGCGCCTACTCGGCAATCCTGGCCGCGGTCATCTTCAACGCGATCATCATCCCGCTGCTGATCCCGATCGCACTCAAGGGTGTGACCTATCGCCCCGTCGGAGCCGGAGCGCTCTTGCGACGCAATCTGCTCTGGTATGGCCTGGGCGGAGTGATCGCGCCGTTCATCGGCATCAAGCTCATCGACCTCATCATCGACCCGCTCCTGGCCCTTGTTGGCATGGTTTGAGCCATGGTCTTGATTTTACGAGCCATTTGATCGGAGAATCACCCGTCATGATCCGTGAAACCGTGAGTGCCCTGTTAGCTTGTCTTGTCTCCTTCGTTCTCTGCGCCGTCGCGTACCCGGCGGTGGTCTGGGGGCTGGCCCAACTGGCCTTCCACGATCAGGCGGAGGGGAGCCTCATCTACGATCGCGACCGCACAGTGATCGGCTCGGAGCTGATCGCCCAGCCGTTCGCGTCCGACCGTTATTTCCAGCCGCGTCCCTCGGCGGTGGACTACAAGGCCGATGCCGCGGGCGGGTCCAACCTGGGCACCAAGAACCCCGACCTCCACAAGAAAATCGTCGAGCGGGCCGAGGCGCTCAAGGCGACCCCGGAACAGCCCGTGCCGGTGGACCTGGTCACCGCCTCGGGTTCAGGTCTTGACCCCGACATCAGCCCGGAAGCCGCGGAGTACCAGGTCGGTCGTGTTGCCGCCGCACGCCAGATTCCTGAAGATCAAGTGCGTGGATTGATCGCGAAGATGGTCGATCATTCCGGGGCGATCATCGGCGCGCCCCCGCGCGTCAATGTCTTGAAACTCAACCTGGCCCTCGAGGGGGTACAGACCTCGGGATGAACCCGGAGCACCGGTCATGGCCATCGCCGAACCCTCCCGCCCGACTCCCGAGCAATTCCTGAACCTGATCCGCCGCCAGGCCCGGGGACGGCTGAAGGTCTATCTGGGCTCGGCGGCGGGGGTTGGCAAGACCTACGCGATGCTCCGCGAAGGGCAGCGGCTCAAGAAGCAAGGCGTCGATGTGGTCATCGGGATCGTGGAAACTCATGGCCGCGGCGAAACCCAAGAGCAAATCGGCGACCTCGAGATCGTCCCTCCCCGGATCATCGAATATCGCGGCGTGAAGCTCCGCGAGATGGACCTGGACGCGATCCTGGCTCGGCGCCCCACGGTCTGCCTGGTCGATGAGCTGGCGCACACCAGCGTTCCCGGTAGCAAGCATTCCAAGCGTTACCAGGATGTGGAGGAACTGCTGCTCGCCGGAATCCACGTGATCACCACTGTGAATGTTCAGCACTTCGAGAGCCTGTACGACGAGATCGAGCGGACCACCGGCGTCAAGGTCAAGGAGCGCTTCCCCGATCGCGTCCTGGCCGAGGCCGACCAGATCGTCAACGTGGACGTCTCCGTCGAGGACCTCATCGAGCGACTGAAAACCGGCAAGATCTACCCCGAGGACCGGGTCAACTCCTCGCTGGAGAACTTCTTCACCCCCACCAACCTGACCCGGCTCCGCGAGATCACGCTCACCGAGATCGCTCACCTGATCGATCGCCGCACGCGGCGGGCCGAGGCCGACCAGGCCCCGATCGCCACGACGGATCGGGTCATGGTCGGAGTCTCGAGCATGAGCCCCAATGCGTCCGCCTTGCTGCGCAAGACCGCGCGAGTCGCCGATCGGCTCAACGCCCCCTGGTACGCCGTCTACGTCCAGACCCCGTCCGAGGACCTGACCCGCATCGACGCGGCCACGCAACGCATGCTGAGCAAGAACCTCGAGCTGGCCCAGCAGCTCGGCGGCATTCCCATGACCTTCCGCGGACCCGACATCGCCAGCACGATGTGGGCCTTCGCCCAGGAATATGCCATCAAGGTCATCGTTATCGGCAAGAGCCGCCAACCCTGGTACCGCCGGCTGACGCGCACCTCGATCCTCGATCGGTTGATGAAAACCACTCATGATATCGACATCTACGTCATTGATGTCTGATCGAGAAGCGGCCTTCCGTTCACCCGATCTCCAGCACGATCTTCCCGCGGGTTCGCTCGGACTCGCTCTGGTCATGCGCTGCGCGCGCCTGGTCAAGCGGGTAGACGCGGTCGATGACCGGCTTCAGCTTACCCTCATCCGCCAGGCTTGCCAGGTACTCCAGATCTTCCCGGCGTGCCTTCGCGAAGAGTGTCAGAGCACGCTGACGCTGACCCACCAAGCTCAGGAGTGGCAAGAGGACCATCCCCTGGATCAGGACATCCACATTGGGCAGCGTCGTCACGTACGTCCCCGCCGGCGCGAGAACCCTTTGGCATCTCGCAAACGAGCTTCTGGCCACGGCATCGAGAATCACGTCATAAATCTTGCCAGGCGCGGTGAAATCCTCCTTGGTGTAGTCAAGCACCATCTCGGCGCCGAGGCTTCGGACCAGTTCCTCGTTCTTCGGTCCGCAGACTCCCGTGACTCGGGCGCCCAGGGCACGGGCGATCTGCACCGCGAAGGTCCCGACGCCTCCCGATGCCCCGTTGATCAAGACTGACTGGCCGGGCATCAGCCGGCCGAGATCACGGAGGCCCTGCAAGGCCGTCAACCCGGCGACGGGCATCGACGCCGCCTCGATGTAGCTCTGCGAATGTGCCTTGCGTGCCACGGCCGACTCGGGGGCGACTGCCAGCTCCGCGTAGCCGCCGCCCCGGGGCGGACCGAGCATGGCAGAAACCGGATCGCCTGGCTTGAACCTGGTGACCTGCGACCCGACCGCCTCGACGTCCCCGCTGATGTCGAATCCCGGGATGAACGGAAATCTCAACCAGAGAACGAGCTTCAACATACCGCTGCGAATCTTCCAGTCCACCGGGTTGACACCAGCCGCCCGCACCCGGATCAAGACCCCGTGCGGACCAGGCCGAGGTTCGTCCCGATCGGTCAGTGTCAACTGCTCGCTCGTCCCGTAGCCGTTGATGACGATGGCTCGCATCGCGTCACTCCCGGAGCTCTCGGCGGATTCGAGGGAGGCTGGTCCTTGTATGTTCGATTCGCCCAAGCAGTTACGTATGGTGTCCCCGGAACTCCTGTCCCCGGAACTCCCCAGCCGGCTCGCCTCTCGTCGGGGTTTGGGAAAGGCAGCCCCTAACGGCGAGTCCTCACATAATGATCCTAATCACTGATATTCCCAACATTGCAAGAAGTGTGGTACTCCAAACCAGTCGCCTTGCCCGCGCGATATCTCGAGCCGCCGGCAGGCGCTCTCCCGGCCCGAGTCGATAGTGTCCGCACTTCGCCAGCTCGACGCCCAGAACTCCGGCCGCCGCACTCATCGGATGACCCGCGTTGGGGCTGGCGGTCGCGCGCGAGTCACGGAACCACGTCCGAACCCCTCGAGGAACGCTTCCGCCCAAGGGAACGCCCGCCAGGATGATCAGGGCGGCCGTCAACCGCGCCGGAATGACGTTGGCCAAGTCGTCGACACGGGCGGAGCATTTTCCCAACCATTCGCGCTCGGGGTCTCGATAGCCGAGCATCGCATCGCAGGTATTGATGAAGCGATAGGCGAGCACGCCGGGCAAGCCGGCGATCGCATAAAATAATAACGGAGCGACGATGGAGTCATTCGCGTTTTCGGCCAACGATTCAATTGTGGCCGCGGCGACCTGGGAATCATCGAGTCTCGAGGTGTCCCGGCTTACCAGGTGCCAGCCGACAAGGCGCCGGGCTGCTTCCAGCTCGCCCGATTCCAGCGCCCTTCGAACCGCTTCGCCGGCGTTCACCAAAGAGCGGGCCGAAAACATCAACTTGAGCACCAAGGCCTCGCCGAGAATCGAGAATGGCGGAGGCAGATTGCGGAAACCCGAGTGCAGCAACAGCCCCACAAGCGCGGAGAGCGCGCAACCCACGAGCACGATCGCCGCGCCCGCCCAGAAAGGCTTCCAGCGACCCTGCTTCGGCACAAGGCGCTCGAGAGCCCCGATTGCCATCCCCATCCAGGCCACAGGATGAAGCGCGTTCCGCGGCTCCGGGATCACAAGGTCCAGTAGGAACGCCAGCCAGAGGATGGGCAGTTCGGGTGGTAAGGAAGCCATCGCTCAAAGCTCGCGCAGAAACAACCCTGTGAATTGTAGCACAGCCGTCCCGCCTGTACTACAAAAGGTCAGCCAGCGGGGCCACAAGTGGGGTGCCGTAGACCGGATGCCGCGTCACGGTGACGGGCACCCCAAAGGTCCGGCTAATCAGTTCCTCCGTCAGCACCTCTTCGGGAGAGCCCAAAGCCGCGAGCGAGTGCTCGGACAAGAGCGCAAGCCGATGCCCGTAGAGCGAGGCCTGGTTCAAATCGTGCAGCGTCAGGACGACCACAAGGCCACGCTCGGTCGCCAACCGGCGGACCAGGCGCAGGACTTCGGCCTGAAACTTCAAATCCAGGCCGGCAGTCGGCTCATCTAAGAGCAGGACACTGGCTTCCTGAGCCAAAGCCCGCGCGATGATCATCCGCCGCCACTCGCCCCCGGAAAGTTCCGTGATCGGGCGATCGCGCACCGCACAGAGCCCCATATTCCCAAGCGCCTCCTCGACGATCCGCCGATCAAGGGCGCGATAGGGTAGCAACCAGCCGCGGTGCGGAACACGGCCGAACCGGACCGACTCTTCCACGGTCAGCGGCCAGTCGCGCCGTTCGGTCTGCGGCATGATCGCCACTCTCCGCGAGACTTGATCGGCTCGCAGCGCCCAGATGTCCTCTTCGTAGAGGAGCACTGAACCGTGCATCGGTCGAAGAAGGCGCGCGAGTGCCCGAAGCAACGTGGTCTTGCCCGCCCCGTTGGGACCGAGCAGGACGAGGACCTCGCCGGCACGCGCTGCCAAGCTGAGCGCCTCGAGAACCCGGCGACGGCCGTATCCACAGGAAAGGTCGCGTGCTTCGAGGGTGCTCAAATCATCGCCCCCAACTCGCGCCGGTGTGTCTTCAGGAGGACCAGGAAGAATGGACTCCCAAGCAGGGCGGTCACCACGCCCACGGGGAGCTCGGCGGGGGCCGAAATGGTTCGGGCCAGGTCGTCGGCGAGCAGGAGCAAGAGTGCGCCCAGGAGCCCGCTAGCTGGGATGAGCAGCACGTGCCGAGCGCCGACTAAGAGCCGTGCTACGTGCGGAGAGACCAGTCCCACGAACCCGATAATGCCCCCGGCCGCCACGCCGGCGGCGGTCGCCAAGCTGGCGGCGACGACAACCAGCACGCGAAACCTCCCGAGTCGCAAGCCGAGCGATGCCGCCGTCTCTTCACCGAACGTGAGCGAATCGAGCGACCGCGACTGGAGCCACACGGTCAGGCCACCCGCCAGAACGAGCGGAGCCGTCGTCCAGAGCACCGGCCATCCTCGACCGGAGAGACTCCCCATCAACCAACTGAAGATCGTAAGCAGCTTCTCGTCGTTCAAGAACATGAGGAGCGACACCAAGGCGCCGATAAAACTGCTGATGGCCACTCCGGCCAAGAGCAACGACGGGATCGAAACCTGCCGTCCCATCGAGGCGATCCCATAAGCGGCCGCAACAGCCAGGAGTGAGCCCAGAAGCGCCGCGGCTGACACCGCCCCCATGCCGAAAACGCTCTCCTGCAGCCCAGCGACGATCGCCAGCGTCGCCCCCAGGGCCGAACCACTGGAGGCGCCGATGACGAACGGATCCGCCAATGGATTTCGAAACAACCCTTGATAGCCAGCGCCCGCAGCGCCCAGTCCCCCGCCGATCAAACCGGCCAGCAAGAGACGCGGCAACCGCAGCTCCCAGACGATCGTCACGTCGGTTGCACCCGCTCCCGAAACCGGTGGCTCCACGAGGATTTGCATGACGCGGCCGGCCGGGATCGATACCGCTCCCACGCCGAGACTAAGAACTGCGCTCACAACCAAAATCGCCGCGAGCAAACCAAGCGTTATCGTGGGAGCCTTCACGGTCGCGGCTCCTCTCCAGTAGCGCGAGCTCCAGGCGCTCGATCGACAGCGGTGCCGAAACGATCGGGGTAAAGCGCTCTTGCCATGACCTCCAGTGCGTCGACCAATCGCGGCCCGCAGCGCGAGATCAAATCGTCGTCGATCAAGTAAATCCGGTTGTTGCGGACGGCCCGGAGGTTATTCCATCCCGGTCGCGTCCGGAGCCGCTCGACTGTTACCGGTTCGGCCTCAGCCGTCGGAGCAAGGATCACTTCCGGGTTCCGAGCGAACAACACTTCCTGGCTGATGTGCGGATAACGCTCCTTGGCATCGCTGACGACGTTGATGCCTCCGCACATCTGGATCAGTTCACCGATATACGAACCGGCGCCAGCGGCCGTGAGCGGTTGCGACCAGACGTGATAAAAGACTGTGACTCGCTGCTCGGGCTTGATCATCCGGGCCATCTCCACCACGCGCTGGGCCCTGCGCTTCATGGCGCCGGTCAGGCGAGCCGCGTCGTCTTCGTGCCCGGTCAAGCGACCGAGCAGATCGAGCTCGCGGTACAGACCCGCGAGCGACTCGGCTCCCAGCGACGCGACCGGGACACCCAATCGCTCGAGCTCGGTGATGCTCGGCCATTGAAGCTCACCGGCCGCGACGACCAGGTCCGGCTTGAGGGCGACGATCTTTTCCAGGCTCTGGCTCTCGCTCGAAAACCCGCCGATGCGCTCTCGCCTCCGTGCCTCGGGGGGAAAGTTGCAAAAATTGGTGACTCCCACAACCCGCTCTCCCGCCCCGATCGCGAAAAGCAGCTCGGTATTCTTGGGGGCCAGCGACACGATTCGCGCGGGCACGCGCGGAAGAGTCACCTTTCGGTCCAGCCCGTCGACGACGGTCATGGGAAAAGTTGCCGCTCTCGCCGGCTCTGGGGCGGACAATGCCTCGCGGTCGCGCAACTGCTCAGCGGGGCCGGAAACGCTCGTCCTGCCTCCGCAACCCGCAAGGAAGATGGAGAGAAGTGCAACCACGTATCTGAGCATATTGGTAACAGTATGTGATCGTTTCATTATTCGTCTCGGCCAAAACGGCGGTTCCTATGTCTCTCGCTACGCGGTCGCCGCGGCTTGCTCACAGGTTGTTGCGAGACATTTCACTTCGACCGGCAGCCCCGCCACCATCAAGTACACGGCGTCGGCTTGGGCGGCGACGGCCTGATTCGTCCAGCCGAGAATGTCTCGATAGACACGGCCGAGCGGGTTGTCGGGAACCAGCCCCTGCCCTACCTCACTCGAAACGATGATGACGGTTCCCTTGCGCTGGCGACAGGCGCCCAACAGGTCGTCGGTCTCGGCACGCATCCGCTCGTCGGCCGTTCGCACGTCGAGGGGATCTCGGCAGCTCATGAGGACATTGCTCGCCAGCAACGTCAAGCAATCGATCAGGACGACCTGATATCGCGCGGATGCGCCGGCCAATGCGATTGAAACGCCCGTCGTCTTCTCCAACGTGCCCCAGGCGCGAGGGCGGGAATTCCGGTGTGCTTCGATGCGGTGGGCCATCTCGTCATCGCCGGCTTCGGCCGTCGCGACGAACAGGACGTCGGCGCCACCGATCCGCTCGGCCAACTGCTGCGCGAAGCGGCTCTTACCGCTGCGAGCTCCCCCGAGGATGAGAATGATTCGGGCCATGAAATTGTTGGTCTTAAACGACTCTCTTGAGTTCGATCTGAACGCACTCGCCGCATGGGGGGATCAGGTCCAGCCACGCGGCCACGGGCAACTGGCGGAGCGTTCCCAGTAAAGCCGCGATCGGGCCGCCGTGCGTCACGGCGATGGTCAGGCCCTCTCGCGGCATTTTCCTGAACCACTCGAGCACGCGATCCCGCATCTCGAACGTCGTCTCTCCGCCGCCGGGGCGATAAGCGCCCGGTTCGGAAACGACCTTGAGCATGTCGTCACCGTGCTCGCGATGAAGCTCGTCCCAAGGCCGCAACTCCCATCGGCCGAAATCACGCTCGCGGAGCGCGTCGCAACGAAGAGCCGGCAGGCACAGGCGCTCACCCAGGTGTTGAGCCAGGAACCTTGTCCTCAAGAGGCCGCTATGCATTACCCGATTGACTGGAACGGCGGCGAGCGATTCGACCAGCTCCCGACTGCGTCCTTCGCCGATCGGGCCGAGCTCGACATCGCTCTGGCCATAGCAAAGGCCGCGGTAACGGTCTGCCACGGGCGCGTGTCGAACAAGGATCAAGCCGGGCTTCATGAGAGCGGGCCCCATGGTTGTTTCGTGGCGGCGGCTGCGAGGAGCACGACAACCTGGCTGGCGTATCCGACACAGCCGAGGCAGTCTCCCGTCATGCCGCCCAACTTTCGGCGCACGAGGTGAAGAAGTCCTCCCACCACAGGGATCAGTAACGCGACCGCGAAGAGAAACTGAAGCGGCAACAGCACGGCAAACGGAGCGATCGCCGCGAGGGCCCACAAACCACTCTCGACGCGCTCCCGGCGGGCCAAGGCGACGCCGATCGTGCGAGAGAGGCTCTCCCGCCCCGCGACCGGTGCGAAGAGGCCCATCGCGAGGACCATGACCCAGCGGCCCATCGCCGAGCTCGCGATAAACGCGGATGACCAGAGTGGCCAACCCGCCACGCCCCATTGGATGACGAGCGTCATCATGGCCCCAGTCCGAAGCGAAACCGCGAATAGCAGCCCCAGGGCACCGAAAGCGCCGATCCGGCTGTCCTCCAGTATGGCCAGAACTTGATCGCGCGTGTGGCCGCCTCCGAAGGCGTCGCAGAAATCCGCGAGCGCGTCTTCGTGCAACGCGCCTGTCAGCCACGCTTCAAACGCCAGTGCGGCCAAGACGGCCAGCCACGGTGGCCAGATCAAAGCTCCGAGGCCCGTCAGTGCCGCGACCAAAATCGCGATCAAGGCCCCGACAAGCGGAAAGTAGACGGGGCAATGCCCGAGCGCGTTCGACGCGGTAGGCGCCCCACAGGACAGCCGGACTCGGGTCAAGAACCGCACGGCGGCGACAAAGACCAGCCATCGGCTGGGTCGTTCGCCGGGATCGCCGGTTACAAGCCTTACGGCGTGGCCGCTCGGAATGTGATCGGGCTCGTTCACGGTTCGATCTTTCGGCTAATGCCGAGGTCTTGAAACCTGGCCATCTGAGTGGTCATCGCCGCGGCGGCATCCAGAAGCGGCATGAGCAGAAGCGCGCCGGTCCCTTCCCCGAGCCGGAGGTTCCAGTGAAGAAACGGTCGCAGTCGCAGACGATCGAGTACGAACCGGTGCCCTGGCTCGGCGGACAGATGCGAAGCGATCATCGACCGAGCCGCTCCCGGTGTCAGCAGCTCCGCGATCAGGGCGGCGGCACCGGCGACATAGCCGTCGAGCACGATCGTGAGGCCGGCGGCATGGGCTTCCGCGTAGAAACCAGCCATCGCGGCGATCTCCAACCCGGCGATGGCCGCCACGGCGGCGAGTGGCTCGCGGGCCCATCGGCGGCGAACCCGGCCGACGGCCTGTTCAACGACCTGGCGCTTGCGGTCGAGCACGGCATCATCGGCCCCCGCGCCCCGGCCCACGGCTTCCCCGAGCGGGACATCCGCCAGGAGCATCGCCAGGCAAGCCGAGGGGGTTGTGTTGCCGATCCCCATCTCGCCCGCGGCGACGACGCGCATCCCGTCCGACGCGGCTTCGCGAGCCTCGTCGCGCCCCACGTGAATTGCCGCTTCAAACTCGCCGAGCGTGAGCGCTGGCTCCAGCGCCAAGTCGCGAGTGCCCGCGCGAATGCGGCGCGACCGGTAGCGGATTCCAGCGGACTGTGCTTGTGAGTCTCCGTCGTCTGCGCATTCCCCCGCCAGCACTCCCACATCGATCAGCACGGCATCGGTCTGCGTCTGACGAGCCAGCACCGTCGAGGCAGCCCCGCCGCCTCGGATGTTCTTGACCATGAGTCGGGTCACTTCCGAGGGCCAGGCGGTGACACCGGAGGCCGTGACGCCGTGGTCGCCGGCAAAGAGCACGATTCGCCGCGGCGTCGTCTGCGGGAAGAGCGTTTGCTGGACTTCGCATAACCGCGCCGCCAACTCTTCGAGCCGCCCCAGGCTGCGCGCGGGTTTCGTGAGCGAATCGAGATGGTTCCAGATGTCTCGCGGACCGAGTGACGTCATGCCGCGCCTTCAGAATTCAATGCCGCGCTGGGGTTTGATGCCGTCCCGGAACGGATGCTTGACCATCGTCATCTCCGTGACGAGGTCGGCCATCTCCAAAAGCGCGGGCTTAGCATTGCGCCCCGTGACCACGACGTGCGCTCCCTTGATGAACTGGACGATGCCAACCCTCATTCCCTGCCCGAGGGCGCGGAGCGCCAGCCCCAGGGCCGCCGTCGTCTTTCCCTTGCCCGCGCCGGTATATACGATGAGCAGTCCCTTCTCGCGCGTCGCGCGCGCCAGCTTGCCCTCGAACGCTTCGTCCCGGCGGACCATCTTCTCTTTATGGGCGATGTTTACATCGTCTGGCATTTGATTGCCCCTTTCGGGTCGCGTTCCACGCGATTTGCTCGAGTTTCTTCATGTCGATAGCGGTTTCGACGCAGTCGGCCAGGCGATTCAGCGATTGTTCGAGTCTGGCCTCGGTGCCCGTGTGACCGCTCGAAGTCGCTTGCCCGTGTGGAAACGGAACGGTGTCGCCCTTGCGATCTCCGAGCGAGTCGAGCCACGCCCGCCGGAAAAGGTCATTCGCGAACAGGCCGTGGAGATAGCACCCCCAGATCCGACCGTCCGCGGAAATGGCACCGTCGGCGGCTTCGACAACGACTCCGCTGCGATGAGAGATCCGCAACCATGGCTCGGCACCCGTCGTCTGCCCCAGATGAATCTCATAGCCCTCGACGGCGCGGCCTCGGCTCCCGGGGCAGTGGCGGTCATCCCGCACGATTGCGCGAACCTGGTTGGTCTGCTTGGTTGGCGCGAAGACGGTTTCGGTCGGCAGTAGCCCCAGACCAACGGTTTCGGCCCACGACGATTCGATTCGCCGCGGGTCGCGGAGTGTCTGGCCCAGCATCTGATAACCTCCGCAGATGCCGACCACCGGAACCCCGCGCCGGGCAAATTCCACGATCGCTTCGGCGAGGCCGACTTCGCGCAGCCAGTGCAGGTCATCCATGGTGCTCTTGGTCCCGGGTAGGATGATCGCGCTCGGCTGCCCCAGTCGGTTCGGCGCGTCGACGTACCTCACGCGGGTTCCCGGCTCAGCGGCGAGGGGATCGAAATCATCGAAATTGGCGATCCTGGGCAGACGGATGACGGCGATGTCGAGCCCGGTCTTGGCGGCCGGCTCCTCCGCGTGCGCACCATCCAGCGCTACGGCATCTTCCTCGGGGAGGTCCAGCCGGGGGAGCCAAGGTACGACTCCCAGCACGGGCACGCCTCCGCGCTGCTCCAGGAACGTCACGCCGCCGTCGAAAAGCGAAGCGTCGCCGCGGAACTTGTTCACGATCAAGCCGCGGACGAGCGCGCGATCCTGGTCGCTCAAGAGCCACAAAGTCCCGAGCAACTGGGCGAACACGCCTCCGCGTTCGATATCGCCGACCAGCACGACGGGCGAACCCGCGTGTCGCGCAACCGCCATATTCACGATCTCGACGTCGCGGAGGTTGCATTCCGCCGGACTGCCCGCCCCCTCCAGAATCACCAGCTCATACGCTTGGCGAAGTCGCTCGAGGGCCGCGACCACGATCGGCCAGAGCTCCTGGCGCGAACCGAAATAGGCGCGCGCCTCCTGGGTGCGCCAGGGACGGCCGTCCACAATGACCTGCGAGCGCGCGTCGGCCTCGGGCTTCAGTAAGATTGGGTTCATGTCGGCCGTGGGGTCGATACCGGCAGCGGCGGCTTGGAGCTGCTGCGAACGGCCGATCTCCGACCCGTCGGCGCAAACGGCGGCGTTATTCGACATGTTCTGCGCTTTGAACGGCGCGACGCGAACACCGCGCCGGGCGAAGATCCGGCAGAGCGCCGCGACCAACAGGCTCTTGCCCACCGATGAGCTCGTCCCCTGAATCATCAGCGTTCGGGCGATCATCGATCTGTCATCCCGATCTCAAAGGCCGGCGCCGCGGATCGCCGGCGCTCTTGGATCACAAGTGTCAGCGAATCGGCGGTCAGGTCTTCCAGCGGCAAATATTCCGACCGGAGGGCCCGCGCCAACTCCCGCGCCCTGCCGAGACGGATGAAACCCGAATCGGTGTCCAGCACCGGGTCATCGGCCGCCGAGTTGACAGGGCAGCCCTCGCGAACCTGAATCGCGGGGAGCAGATCGACGAGCGCTCGGGCCGCTGTGCTCTTGGCCGTCCCCTTCTCGCCGGAGACGAGCACGCCGCCGATCTCCGGATCGACGGCATTGAGCAACAATGCCAACTTCAATTGGTCTTGGCCGACGAGGGCTGAAAAAGGGTAACGCATTGGACAGGGCCTGACTTGACCTATTCGGGTGAGAGGGCGCTCCACCTGTGATTCCACCGCTCCGCGAAAACCACCTGGTCGAGTGGCGTGCGGGATTCCCATCCGGCTTGCTCGAGCATGGGCCTTTCCTCAAATCGAATGGGATATCCCAGGCAGAGGTAGGCGACGAGCACGACGGCCGGCGGAATCTCGAGCAGTTGCTTGACCGTCTCGGGATCGAGAATGCTGACCCACCCCACGCCGATTCCCTCCGCCCGCGCTGCCAGCCAGAGGTTCTGGATCGCGCAGCAGGTGCTGAAGAGGTCGGTTTCGGGCATGGTGCCGCGCCCCAGAACGGCGGGCCCCCTTCGGCTGCGGTCGCAGGTGACCGCGAGGTTCACCGGAGCTTCCATGATTCCGGCCAGCTTGAACGAATCGTATAGCGACCGCCGGTCGCCGGCGTAGTTCTCGGCGGCTCGCGCGTTCTCCCGCGCGAATGAGTCGAAGACGCCCTTCTTCAGCTCTGGAGCACGGACGACGACGAAGTTCCACGGCTGCATGAAACCAACTGAGCCGGCGTGATGGGCGGCATCGAGCACTCGGATCAGGACCGAGTCCGGGACTGGATCGGAGCGAAAGTGCCGCACATCTCTGCGACTGTAGATTGCCTCATAGAGGTCCATGTTAAACACGCGCCTCCTGGGCTCGAGTTTCGGCCCGCGCCTCCAACATGGTTTCACTGTCGACCAAAGCTTGACAGAGCGCCTCGATCGTGGCTGGGTCTGCGTCCAACCACATTCCGCGGTGCCCGGCTTCCAGCAACCGCTCGGCGATCGCGTGCAGCGCCCGCGGATTGCTCTTCTCAAAGAATTCTTGCATGCGCGGATCGAGCGCATACGTCTGAGCGACTTGCTCGCACATCCAGTCGACGACGCCGGCGGTGGCGTCGAAGCCGAACAGGTAATCGACCGTCGCGCTCAATTCCAACCCTCCCTTGCAGCCGTGGCGCCCTATGCTGTCGATCCACTTGGGGTTGATGACGCGCCTGCGGAAAACCCGCAGCACCTCCTCCTTGAGGTCGGGGACGGCGGGGCGCGACGCGTCGTGAGTGTCGCCGAAATAGTTTAATAGGAGTCGGAGCTCACCACCTCATTGCCATTGCGTGTCGAGAGCTTTTGGTAGACCCCGAGCTGGGCGCTCGGCCCGCTTGGGATGAACTGGCCGGTCGCGTTGTTGATCGTGAAGCCGGCCGGAACGAGGGTCGAGCCGTTTGCGATTAGTTGCCACGACTGGATCGTGTCTTTCAGGAAGTGCACCGAGCCGTCGGCAAAGGCGAAGTTGGCGCCGCCAGGATGGAAACTCGAGGCCGACAGGACCATGTTGTCGCCTAGGTTGTTGTTGCTGTAGCCCACCCCAATTCTGTTTTGTGGGTTGATCGGGAAAAAAGTTGTGAAGGCCGTGTCGCCGTAAAGAGCCGAAACCCACCAGTTGTAGAAGTAAAAATCGGTGAACGACTCGCTGGCTTGGGTGGCCGACGGCGTGGTGCTGAGCAGGCCGTGAACATGCTCGCCGAAAGCGATCGTGTTGGAAAGGCCGTCGGTGATCGATGCGATCTTGACCGGCGGCACGCTGCCAGTGTTGGGGTAAGACGTCTTGTACCAGCCGATGAGCACGGGGTTAACCCCCACCGGCATGCCTATATACTGGAAAATGCCGTTCATGGCGCTGAGCAATGACTGGTCGGCGCCGGTGTTGATCGGGAAGTAAGTCCAGGTGCCCAGGCAGCCCGCATAGCTGCTATAGGTCACGGGCAAGGGGGCGGAGTCGTACGTCACGAGAGTTGGATCCGTGTAGCGAAGGTTGACGATCGAGCCGTCGCTCGGGCACCAGAGGACGTTCAGCCCGACGCCGCAGACAGTCGTGTTGGCGCTGTAGTACATCGGGATCGAGAAGTTCATCGCGTTGTAGATCGCGCCTTGCTCGATGAATTGCGTCAGCCGGACCAGCTCGCCGGCCGCATTCGTATAGCCGTTGCCGTCGTTGTACCATTGCCAGCAGAAGCCCATCGGAAATGAATTGTTGGCGCTCTCGTAGCCATGCATCGCCAGCATGATCTGCTTGAGGTTGTTTGTGCACAGCGCGCGCCGTGCCGCCTCCCGTGCCGATTGCACTGCCGGCAAGAGCAGCGCGATCAACACCGCGATGATTGTAATGACGACCAAGAGCTCGATCAGTGTGAAGCCGCGTCTGGGCGCGAATCGTGTGCGGAAACAACCGACGAAGCGGGAAGCGACCATGACAATCTCCTCGTTGTCCGGAGTCTGTGCGAAGCACAGCGGGAAAGCAAAGAGTCGTCGGCGCGGAGTGTGCGCGTGAACTGCCGATCAATCAATCGGCTCGCGCGAAAGGCGAAGAGCGACGTGCAATCAAGGCGACCATGCCCCACTTGCCGTAGCTTCATCATTGCGTCCACACCTCGACCGGGGAGGACTCTTCGCGACACCGACAATGGGCAGGTCTTCTGGCTCCCGGATCAACCTACAAGCCACGCCTTCCCACGGGTTTCAGTGCCCGCAGTGGCCGATGTGGCGTTCGTCCCCGGTTACAGCGGCGGGACCGCAACGGATTTGCACCGTTTTCCCTCTTCTTCGGATCTGGATCTCGTTTCCAGATCGGTACCCATGTCGCACCCAATCGTACCAGGACAAACTCGGTCGTCAAGCCACTCGAAGTTTTCTTTCTCGACCACGCGGCGGAGATCCTTAGGGCCGCCCCCCGAACTCATCTGTTCATAGCATCGTTTCCGAAGGTGCCACGGGAGGATTGATGCCCGGCCAGCCCAGGTAGAAGAAGAGACCGTCGGCCTGGTTCAGTACGGCCAGGTGCTGGGAGGGGGACGTGACATTGATCGGCACCTTGCAGAAGTTGCCCATGCTTCCCGCGTAACTGGTGTAGGTCAAGATCTGGGTGGACCCACGTGACTTTCCGGATCTTAGCGCGTTTTACCGTTGAGTTGCAGACGCGGCGGGACGTCCTCTCCTTCTCCCGCGGGAAGCGGGGGGAACCCCGCTTGCGGGGTCGGGCCGGAACGGCCGGATGAGGGGAATTTGCGGGCCAAGGTAGCATCTCATCCCTCATCCGCCCCTGCGGGGCACCTTCTCCCGCGGGGAGAAGGTATGAGCACCACGGCCTTTTTTGATCGCTGTATGCAATGCGCGAGCAAACCGCGCTAACCGTTCATCGATTGTGGGTCTCACGGCTCCGTCAGTTCCTTGACCAGCCGGTCGGCGTGATAGATCGACCGCAGCGCCTCGATGATGCCGCGCGAGTCCACCGACACGGCGCGGGCGTACTTCTCATCGTAGCCGTAATCGAGGACCAGCGACTGGATGTTGCCGTCGAAGATCAGGCCGACGACCTCGTTGTCGCGGTTGACTACCGGGCTGCCCGAGTTGCCGCCGATGATGTCGGCCGTGGAGACGAAATTGAGCGGGGTCTCCAGGTTCAGGGCCGCCGATTTCCTGGCTTCATGCCACGACGCGGGAAGCTCATAGGGCTCCTTGTTGCCGTGCGCAAGGGCATGCTGGAAGGCCCCGCCGATGGTCGTGAAAGGTGGAATGGATTTGCCGTCCACGAGATAGCCCTTGACCACTCCGAAGGCCAGCCGCAGGGTGAAGGTGGCGTCGGGATAGACCGAATCGCCCTTGTCCTCGAACTGTGCCCTGGCGATCAGTGCGTAGTTCGAGGCTTCCACTCCCTCGACCTTGTCCTCGCGCTCCTTGCGGACGGCGCGGGCATCGGCGTCAACGGCCAGAGCCAGCTTGATCATCGGGTCGTCGCAGTGCTCGATCGCGGCCTTGCCACCCTCGGCCAGCTTCTTTCTCACAGCGATGTCGGCCAGCTTGGTGTTGCGGACGAACTCGCGGGCGGCCTCCTCGGGTGAGCGGCCCCGCAAGACGCGCTCGACCAGGGGATGATCGGGCATGTTCTTCTTCCAGTAGGCCAGCGCATGGGCGAGCTTGGCCTCCTCGTACTCGGGGTAGATGGGCGCCTCGGAAAAGAGCAGGAGCTCGAGTGACTGCAGGCCGGAGTCGCGATACTCTTTGAGCCGATCCGAGTTGGGCTTGGGCTTCTCCTCGGCAAGGCGAACCAGAACGCGCGCGATTCGAAACAAAGTCGAGTCGAAGGCGAAACCGCGTTCGAGGAAGTTAAATGGCTTGACCAGCCGGGCCGCCGTCTTCTGAGCCAGGGCGATCCGTTCCCAGGCCGCTCCGTAGGCCTCTTTCTTCTTGGGATCATTCGCGATCCGCGCGCGCAGCTCATTCTCCCCTTCAGCCTTGCGGGCCATGAAGGCCTGATCGCGCAGGCCTCCCAGGCCCCCGACCCTCGCCTTGCGACTGTTCTGGATTCCGAAAAGGTCTTCCTTGGAGTGACGAAAGGCCTCGGGCCCGCGCTTGCCGTACTCGAGCAGGAAAGCCTCCTTGGTGTGCAGATAATCAAGGATAGTGGGAACCGCGACGTCCCTCTGGTACTCGAGGCTTGCCAGCGTGTTGAGCCGGTCAGTCCGTCCGGGATGGCCGGCCACGAAGACAAGGTCGCCATCGCTGGTGCCGTTCTTGCTCCACTTCAGATGATGCGGCGGCCGGGCCGGCTTGCCATTCTCGTAGGCGCGAAAGAAGCAAACGTCGAGATCGTAGCGGGGATACTCGAAATTGTCGGGATCGCCGCCGAAGAACGCCGCGTCAAACTCGGGCGCGAAGACCAGACGGACGTCGGTGTATTTCTTGTACGTATAAAGATGGTACTGTCCACCTTGATAGAGGGTGACCACATCGCTGCGCAGGCCGGTCTTGTCGGTCGATTCCTTCTCGATCTCGGCCATCGCCTTTCGCCTGGCCTTCTCGGCCGCGGCGTCGTCCAGGCCGGCAGTCACACCCGCGGTGACGCGCGCGGTCACGTCCTCGATGCCGACCAGCACGTTGAGCTCGAGATCGGGGGCCTTGGCCTCCTCGCCACAGGTCTTGGCGAAGAAGCCGTCGCGGTAATAGTCCTTGTCCTTCGTTCCGAGCTTCGAAAGCGTATCGGCGCCGACGTGGTGGTTGGTCATGATCAACCCGCCAGCCGAGACGAACGACCCCGACCCGCCATTGTTGAATCGCACCGCCGACGACCGCAGATGCTCGGCCCACAAGGGCGGCGGCTCGAAACCATACCGGGCCTTGAGCGTGCCCAGAGGAAGGTTGTTGAACACCCACATCCCTTCGTCGGCGCAGGCTGTCGCGGTGGCGCTCATGAGCAAGAGACCGGCAAGAAAAAATCCATGTCCATGACGAAAGAACATCAAACTATGCTCCTACTTGCAAGCAGGCCGACGCGCATGCCAGCGTGCCGGCCAGCGATTCTGGAGTGCCCACCACTGCCTGAGGGCGGCTGCACGGATCATGCAAGGGAGGGTTTGCCAATCCGACCATCATCCAGGCGGTACGGTCAGAGTGTCAAGTGAGCCGGCGCGGTCGGATCTCGCCGTCATGAGAGCCACGGAGCCAGCGGCGTCAATGCCGCGTGCTGGATCCTTGCTATTGAAGGTATGCCAGGCGCATCCTGCCATAGGCCCTGTTCACCAGATCAACGTACTCTCGTGTCTCGTCCCGATCGCCTTCCTCGATCGCGAACAGGACGACGAACCCCTGCTGGTGGAGAAACAACCCGCAAAGCGCGGACGCCGCCCCGGCCAATCCCAGGCTCCCGAGCGGCGTCCTGGCCCACCGGACGTAGGGGGTGAGACCGGGAAAGACCTCCTTCGTCAGAAACTCACTCCCAGGGCAGGACCAGGCCGAAGAGCCTTTCATCTTCTTGATTCCCGCTGTCCGATGGATCAGAAACCCGTGCGGACGGGCCCCAGGGCAAAGGCATCCATGCCTTGCCTTTCGGATCTGCGCTTGAGAGCACAATCCCGTGGAACCAGGACCTAGTGAGATCCCTTCTCGGCGGCATCGGGAGGAGCCGTCGCGATGGCCTTGGCCATTGCTCGGCATGCCCGCTCGCAATTCCTGCAGGCATCGGCACACTCCCTCATCTGCGGGTCGTCATGCCTTGAACACTCGACGGCGCTCAGACCACACGCATCCGCGCAGGCCAGGCATGCTATCGCAATGAGCGGGCTCTCACGGGACATCAACTCGGCCGAGAGCCTGCAGAACTCCTGGCAATCGATGGTCACGATGGCGGTGCGATGATGTTCGGCATGACCGTCCTTGACCTTGTCGAAACAATGGTGGAACGTCTCGTTGCAAATCGTGGCGCAGGCCTCGCACGCCTTGAGGCATTCGCCATGGAGTTCGTCGTGATGGTGGGGATGCTGCGCTCGGGCTTCGGATGGCCTCAAGGTCATGCCTGCAAGTCCCGCCCCGACCACGCCAATGATCTCACGTCGGTTCATGTTACAATCTCCCTTCTTGAACACCCAATCGCACAAGAGACACGGTTCAGCGGAAGCCCCGGGTTGCACTAGAGTCGGTCCTCGAAACGCGATGACCTGGCGCCCGTGAAACCCTGTTTTTTCTCTGCTCAGTAAGAATCGGCCGAGATGACCTCGCCGAGCGCCCGGGTGGCCAGAGCTTGCCAGGTAATCGGGTTGATGGACGACTTGAGGAAATGGACCGAGCCGTCGGCGAAGAGCATGTTCGCCCCGCCAGGGTGCCGGCTCCAGTAGTCCTCGACATGGGCCTCGGGGTTGTTGATCGTCCGGGGACCGTTCTCTAGCCCCACCGGCCCCATGACCTGGGTCCAGCACTCCTCGGGCGAGGCATTGAACTGATCGGTCCCTCCCTCGACCAGCGACGTCTTGCCCAGCCAGCCGTTGATCGATCGGGCCACCCAGGTCACGTAGCTCAGGTTGTGGCTCCTCTCGCCGACGATGATCGTGTTGCTCAAGCCGTCGGTGATGGCAGCGACCGTCGTAGCGCTGTTGCGGTAGAAGATCCCGGCGTGCTGGCCCAGTGGGAGGCCCACACCGTTATTGTTCATAGCGTCCGTGGCGCCGGACTGGGCGCAGATCTCACCGAGGCCCCACATCCCGACGTAGTTGCCCCGCGACAGCGTGTCCACGATGTGCGTGCCGGTGTAACTGGTGGGGTTGGCCGGGTCCGGCGGATCGTCGAAGACCGGTACGGTGGAGGGCCCGGCGTCGGAGGGGCAGAGGTAGACAGAAAGCGCGGTCAAGCTGCACGTGTCGTTGTCATGATAAGCCACGGACAGATTGAAGTTGATGGAGCTGTACAGGGGCTGTTGCTCCAGGAAGGGGAGGATCATACTTCCCCACGCCCAGCCCGTCCCGAGATCAACCCCGTTCTGCATTTCCTGGTCAGAGTTGCATGGGTTGACGACCGTCAGATTGACGGAGCTGACGTAACCTGGCGGGAAGGCGCCCATCGACTCCTCATAGTTGTGCAGGGCCAGGCCGATCTGTTTGAGATTGTTGACGCATTGGGCGCGCCGGGCCGCCTCGCGGGCCGATTGCACAGCGGGGAGCAAGAGGGAGATCAGAACCGAGATGATCGCGATCACGACCAGCAGTTCGATCAGCGTGAAGGCGCGTCGGGCCATAAAACGTCTCCGTGGATAGAGGACTTCGAGGAGTAATTCATGAGAGAGACCTTTGGGTGCGGCCAACACCCCCACTGCGCAATTGCCGGTGAGTGTCCGGCCGAGTGGGGGGCTGTCCTTGATGGTTTCAGATCACCGAGTGAGGGCGATAGGGGCCTTTTTGAACTCGCCGGCAGTCAACTTCCGGATGGTCTTGCCGTCCTGCATCAGTACATATCCCCCCTGGTCGGGAACGGTCTTGACATAGGCCAGAACGGCCTCCGTCGCCTCGCCGTCAGCGGAGAGCGGAACGCCCCAATGGACGACCAGATCGCCCGCATTGATCATCGTCACCGCGATCGGGTTTTGCTGCCCTTGGATCTTCAGCTCCTTGAGAGTCTTGGGCCCTCGCTTGTTCTTGAGAGTGAACGTGCGATAGACTTGGGCAAGCTCCTTGAGCCCCCTCTCGTCGGAAGATATCGGTTGCCAGTTCGGCTGGCCGACACAGCCGGCAACGAGCAAGCACAGCGAGCCGAGAAACCACGAGCCTCCGTCCGACCGGCGACAGTCACGCATCTCAAGCACCTCCGGATGAAGGGTACACAATCGAGCCGAATGGCCGATGAACCTAGGCAGCATCGCGCCGGGCTCGAAGCCTCGGCACGATCAGCCCCAAAACTTCGGTCGGTCGCCCGCACGATGGACCCACGTTCGTGAGTCCCCGAGAGCAAACCTGTGACTCCGGAATCAGTCGAGGGCCGCGGAGAAGAAAGGCGTGCGATGGCCCTCAGGAACCCTACAACGGTGCTCGAGCCAACGATTCCTTCATGAGGACGCGATCATTGGCCCGGCAAGCCGTGCATCGGTTCAGACGAGAGGGGGGAGCTCGCGGGCCGGAAGGTCGTGCAACCGGAGACCGTGCATTGACTGGCGGGTGATCCGCGGGGCGAAGCTCGACGGCTTCGGGGCAAGGACCGCAATCGGCGCCAACTGCCGACTGTGCCTGAGCATGGAAGTGGCAGATCGGGCAGTCGTGGACCGCGGTATTTTCGCGCTCGCCGTGCCCAGGCGCTGCTCCTTGTTCCGAGCTAAGCGCGGCAGATCCATGACCGAAGCCGGGAAGCGCGTGCAGTGCCGAACCGCTCAGGGTGATGACACCGTAGAGCGTCAGGAACATGCCCAGCAAAAACTGATTCGCGCGCCTGCGGGTCAAGAGCCGACAACCCTCGAAGTCACGGGTTCGAGCTACTGGATCGACGCCACGCCGCACAAGCCTGATCAACGGCTCGGGATTGACGAAAATGAGTTTGAACGGACGACGGCCGGGTTGTCAAGCAGATTTCGCCACGCGGCTGGTTTGTGTCCCTTCCCCTGACACGTTACAATGACCGCGCTCTTCGAGCCAACCCTGGCGAGACGTGACATATCCGGACTTTTCTGGTCGGTGTCAGGCGGTCGGAACAAGGAATGCTGGCAAGCGTTCCTTGGAGATCGACAACGTGGACGACTCTCACGGAGAACCTCTCGATGCCTGGCTCGTTTATTTTCGCCTTGCTTCTGGCGGGTCCGGTGGCGGCTGATGAACCCGGCCCCTCGCGCGATGCCTAAAGCCTGCGAACGCTCCGGTCAGCTATCCCTTCATCTGGGACACTCCCCAGCAGGAGCTCGAGCAGTGGATCGGCATCGCCAAGAGCGGCGGCCCGCTTGACGTCTTCAGCCTCTCGCGCAACGTCGGCGAGATCCTCGGCGTTTTCGCCGACTTCGTCATCCCCGACGACCCCTCCAGCCTGGGCTATTCCTCATCGGTGAAGATCTCGGGCTTGGTGGAACTGGAGAATCAGTTGAAGGGCCTCTGGTCGCCGCAGTGGCCGGCCGACTTCCCACCAATCAACCAGGCCGCCGGCTTCCCGAAGTTCAACGTCAATGATTCCAACGGCAACCCGATTATCGGCAACTCCAATGCCGGCCATGAGGGCGACCAGTACGGCACGAGCCTGAGCCCCGACCAGCGCAGACAGCTCATCGAGTATCTCAAGTCGCTTTGAACCGGTGGCCTCGAGCTCACTGACCGGGCAACGACTGGAGCAGCGGACGGATTGCCGACCAGAGTTGCTCCTTGACCTGAACGGCGACGGGGTTCTCAAGCCGGTCAGGTGTCTGGCCACGTGCCCCCACCGAAGCGAGGACGCCGATCGAGAGTTCCCCGTCCGAGTGGTACGGGTCTCCGCCCCCGTTCCATCCCAGGATGGTCGCTCCGACCCCGGTGACCTGGCACAGCTCGGTTAGCCAGCCGCCGTTGCGGAGATCAGCGAAGAGCCCCTCCCGCTCGGCATCGATGTCCGGCCCGATGTGGTGGGTGATCTGGCCGGTCCAGCGGCTCAACCCGACGCTCCGGTCGAATGTCACGGCCCCGATCCACAGGGGGACCCCTCCTCGGCCGAGTTCCATGGAATTCCAGAACCGGACGTGGTGGCGCCGGCTGGCGTTGGCGCCGACCGGCTTCTCGAAGGCGAGGTCTTGCTTCCGTCCGAAGACGAACAGGTCGCTGACGGGCGCATCGGCGTAGGGGCGGTCAAGGAGCACGCTGTAGGCGATGAGGAAACTCGACTCCGCGGTAACCGGATCGGCGGGGTCCCAGCCCAAGCCGATCATCGCCTGGACCACTTCCTTTTCGGTTCCAATCAGGCCGACGTTGAGCGGGTCGCCGGGGATTCCCGCGGCGGTCCGCGTGGTCTTGGGGGCACTTTCGAGGGCGGGCTGGTGCTCGTAGTGCCGCCAGAGAGCCGGGAGAATCACGTAAGCCGAGAGCAGCCATACCACGACCACGGCGACCAGGACTTTCAGTGCCCCCGTCACGAATCGTCGTCGTCTTGGGTCGCTTTCCGTCGCTGGTTCTCGTGACTCGGTTTCGGGCTCTTGCGGCCCTGGGATGGGCTGCGAAGTCACCGGTGGCGCTGTCTCGTTCCCCTCACCGTGATCGTTTGGCATGCCGTCCTCCCTCCGGGCTCCCGGTTGGAAGTCTCGCCCTCGCGTCACCCGATAATCGTCGATGCGGGCATCACTCACGCTGTGAGCGGATGAGCTTGGGGCGATGAGGATCTCGTGTCCGCGGATACCACATGGAATTTGCCAAGAGCGTTGCCCTCCATGGGAATCTTAGTCCATGAAATAGTGACTGCCTGCGGATACCACATGGAATTTGCCAAGAGCGTTGCCAGGTCCTGAAACATGCTGGATGACATTTTGTCGCCGACTCCATTCACGAGACCGGCGGGTTGTAGACGGTTTGCCGCCTGGCCCACCTCCATAATACCGCGAGAGCCCTCCAGACGAGCCACACCACCAGCGGGATGATGAAGACGAGGGGCAAGAAGACCGCCATCAGCCAGGTCCACCAGCCACTTTCGCGTCGGAAACCGAAACCTCAAGTGAGTCTCCGCAGCGTTGAGCCGTTGACGGGGTCACCTCCTCTTCCACGCCCGCACGTACTCGACGCTGAACGTGGAGGGAAGATCGGCATCGTCAGGCATACCGAACCAGTCGGGCATCGTCTCGCTGTCGAAGATCAGGTAGAGCGGCTGGTGCCAATGGGTGTTTTCCACCGTTTGCACGGGGACCCCATCCACGTAATAGGTGATCTCGTCCTTGCGCCAGTCCAGCCCGTAGACGTGATAATCGTCGGCCAAACGCCACGGTGCCACCCAGGCCCCACCCACCTGCCAGTGCTCCTTCTTCTGCGGGGTTCGGAAGACGTGGACGGTCATGTTGTCCTTGGACTCGAAGCTTTTGGCCTTGCCGCCGATCTCGAACACGTCGATCTCCGTCTGCCAGCCTGGCGTCTCATCCTGCTGGAACCAGAACGAGCTTGAACCCCCGGAGTTCATTGGTTTCGCCTTGACTTCGTAATACCCGTAGCTCGACCGTGCTCTCGTGTTCAGGGCGGCACTGGTGTAGTCGTGGTAGCCGAGCCTCTCGAACTGCGGGGGAACCGGTTCCTTGCGCATCGTCAAATGCAGATTGCCGTCGGAGACGGTGACGTTCTTGTCGGAGAAGAGGGCAGGCTGACGGCCTTTCCACCAACTCATCCCGACGGTCCACTTGGAACGGTCAAGCGCCTTGCCCTCGAATTCGTCGCTCATTGGCTCGAGCTTCGACCAGTCCCCTTTGTTCTGCTGGTCCGACAAGGGGTATGCGCCGGTCACGTGCCGCGGGGTCTCACCGAGGGGACCGACCCAGGGCTTACGCACCACTTTTCCCTGGGTTTTCTGGGGTTTTCATGGAAAATATAACAGAATCATATAATGTAACTTAAATAGCAAGTCGCTGTATTGGTCACAACACTATTGAAAAGT